>NZ_CP020569.1:6294892-6607378 GCF_002082195.1 Streptomyces gilvosporeus
GACGGCCGCGACGTCCGCGTCGCCGCCAGCATCGGCGTCGCCTTCGCCGACCCGGGCGTCACCCCGTCCGCGCTGCTGCGCAACGCCGATATGGCGATGTACCGCGCCAAACAGGCCGGCAAGGGCCGGGTGGAGATGTACGCCCCGCAGATGCAGGCCGAGGTGGTGCAGCGCGCCGAGCTCGCCGGCAAACTGCGCACCGCCCTGCACGACGGCGAGTTCACGCTGCTGCACCAGCCGGTCGTCGAGCTCTCCAGCGGCAAGGTCACCGCCCTCGCCGCCCACGCCCGCTGGCGCTCCGCCGAGGGCATCCTGTTCACCCCCCACGAGTTCCTGCGGGTCGGCGACCGCGGCCGGCGCACCGAGGACGGCGCACGGGCCGCGGAGCTCAGCCGCTGGCAGCTGGAGGAGGCCCTGGAGCAGGCCGGTGCCCGGCACCGCGCCGGCCACCCGGTCCCCGTCGCCGTCCGCCTCTCCGCCCGCCGCCTGATGGACCGCGCGATGCCGCCCAGGACCGTCGAGACGCTGCTGGACCGGCACGGCCTGCCGCCCGGTTCGCTGGTGCTCGAACTGTCCGACAGCGACCCGCGCATTCCCTTGGACGAACTGGAGCGCCGCCTGGTCGCCCTGCGCCGGCTGGGCGTGCGGATCGCCCTGGACGGTTTCGGTAGCGGATACGCCGCGATGGCGCTGCGCCGGCTGCCCGTCGACGTCCTGCGGCTGGACCGCGGCATGATCGACGGCGTGGTGGAGTCGCCCCGGCTGCGCAAGATCACCGCCGGTCTGCTGCGGATCGCCGCCGATCTGGGGATGCAGTCCGTCGCGGACGGCGTCGATCTGCCCGAACAGGTCCTGGCGCTGCACTCCATGGGCTGCACCCACGGCCAGGGCCTGGCGTTCTCCGGACCGCTGGACGAGCCCCGGCTGCGGTGCGCGCTGGCCCGCGGCGCCTACCCGGTGCCCGACCTGGCCGGGGAGAGCCGCGCGGTGGTGCTCAGCGGCAGTGCGGTGCCCGCGCGGCGGGGCGCCGCCGCGGCCCCGGAATCGCTCGTGCATCCGCCATTGCGCTCAAATAGTGAGACCTCCGTCCCACCCACTTGACACTCGGTGCACGACAGGGGGAGGGTCAGTGCCATGCGCACCCGAATTCTCGTACTTGGACAGCGCGTCAGCTGAAGCCAGGGCCCGAAGATGCCCGGCGAACCGCTCCGACGCGCTCCCCTCGCTTGCCACTAGGCACGGGGGGTTTTTTGTTGCATAGCAACCTCACAAACCCCGCCAAATCCCGTCAAAAACCCTCAGCTTCGAGAAGAGACGCAGATGACCGAGCAGGCCTCCGGGGCCCACCATCCGCAGCCGCGGGCCCGTAACGCCGGCGGACCGCAGCAGTCCGCCACCGTCGAGCACGTCACGGGCGCGCAGTCCCTCATCCGTTCGCTCGAGGAGGTCGGGGCCGACACCGTGTTCGGCATTCCCGGCGGTGCGATCCTGCCTGCGTACGACCCGATGATGGACTCCTCGAAGGTCCGGCACATCCTGGTCCGTCACGAGCAGGGTGCCGGACACGCCGCCACGGGATACGCCCAGGCCACCGGCAAGGTCGGCGTGTGCATGGCGACCTCGGGGCCGGGCGCGACCAACCTCGTCACCCCGATCGCCGACGCCCACATGGACTCCGTCCCGCTGGTCGCGATCACCGGTCAGGTCGCCTCCAAGGCGATCGGCACGGACGCCTTCCAGGAGGCGGACATCTGCGGCATCACCATGCCGATCACCAAGCACAACTTCCTGGTCACCGACCCCGCCGACATCCCCCGCACGATCGCCGAGGCGTTCCACATCGCCTCGACCGGCCGCCCCGGCCCGGTCCTGGTCGACATCGCCAAGGACGCCCTCCAGGCGCAGACCGTCTTCAGCTGGCCGCCGCACACCGAACTGCCCGGCTACCGCCCGGTGACCAAACCGCACGCCAAGCAGATCCGCGAGGCCGCCCGGCTGATCGTCGAGTCCAGGCGCCCGGTGCTCTACGTCGGCGGCGGCGTCCTCAAGGCCGGCGCCACCGCCGAGCTGAAGGTCCTCGCCGAGCTGACCGGCGCGCCCGTCACCACCACCCTGATGGCACTGGGCGCCTTCCCCGACAGTCACCCCCAGCACGTCGGCATGCCCGGTATGCACGGCTCGGTCACCGCCGTCACCGCCCTCCAGAAGTCCGACCTGCTGATCACCCTGGGCGCCCGCTTCGACGACCGCGTCACCGGCAAGCTCGACTCCTTCGCCCCGTACGCCAAGGTGGTCCACGCCGACATCGACCCGGCCGAGATCGGCAAGAACCGCGCCGCGGACGTGCCGATCGTGGGCGACGCCCGCGAGGTCATCGCCGATCTGATCGTCGCCGTCCAGGCCGAGCACGCGGCCGGCCACAAGGGCGACTACAGCGCCTGGTGGAAGGACCTCAACCGCTGGCGCGAGACCTACCCGCTGGGCTACGACCTGCCGGAGGACGGCACCCTCTCCCCGCAGCAGGTCATCGAGCGGATCGGCAGGCTCGCCCCCGCCGACACCATCTACGCCGCGGGCGTCGGTCAGCACCAGATGTGGGCCGCCCACTTCATCAATTACGAGCGGCCCGCCACGTGGCTGAACTCCGGCGGCGCCGGGACCATGGGCTACGCCGTGCCCGCCGCGATGGGCGCCAAGGCCGGCGAGCCGGGCCGTACGGTCTGGGCGATCGACGGCGACGGCTGCTTCCAGATGACCAATCAGGAGCTGGTCACCTGCGCGCTGAACAACATCCCGATCAAGGTCGCGATCATCAACAACGGCGCGCTGGGCATGGTCCGCCAGTGGCAGACCCTCTTCTACAACCAGCGCTACTCCAACACCGTGCTGCACTCCGGCCCCGAGGCTGACGGCAAGCAGCCCTCGACGGGCACCCGTATCCCGGACTTCGTCAAGCTGTCCGAGGCGATGGGCTGTGTCGCGATGCGCTGTGAGAGCCCGGACGAGCTCGACGCGGTCATCGCCAAGGCCAATGCCATCAACGACCGCCCGGTCGTGATCGACTTCATCGTCCACGAGGACGCCCAGGTGTGGCCGATGGTCGCCGCCGGCACCTCCAACGACGAGGTCATGGCCGCCCGGGGCGTGCGTCCCGACTTCGGCGACAGCGAAGACGACTGAGCCCGCCGCGACACGGACGCACGGAAGAAGAGAGAAGACGAATGTCCAAGCACACGCTCTCCGTCCTGGTGGAGAACACCCCCGGCATCCTCGCCCGGATCGCCGCCCTGTTCTCCCGCCGCGGCTTCAACATCGACTCCCTCGCGGTCGGTGTCACCGAGCACCCCGACATCTCCCGCATCACCATCGTCGTCAGCGTCGAATCGCTGCCGCTGGAGCAGGTCACCAAGCAGCTCAACAAGCTCGTCAACGTCCTCAAGATCGTCGAGCTGGAGCCGGGCACCGCCGTCCAGCGCGAACTGGTCCTGGTCAAGGTCCGCGCCGACAACGAGACCCGCTCGCAGATCGTCGAGATCGTCCAGCTCTTCCGCGCCAAGACCGTGGACGTCTCCCCGGAGGCCGTCACCATCGAGGCCACCGGATCCAGTGACAAGCTGGAGGCGATGCTCAAGATGCTCGAGCCGTTCGGCATCAAGGAACTGGTCCAGTCCGGCACCATCGCCATAGGCCGAGGCGCCCGCTCCATCACGGACCGCTCGCTGCGCGCCCTGGACCGCACGGCCTGACGCCGCGGTCCGGCCGGTCTCACACCGGACCGGACCGTATGGCGAGACCCCCAAACCTTCCCCACCCCGCCCGCGTACTGTGTGGGCAACCAGCTAGATCCAAGGAGATACCCCAAGTGGCCGAGCTGTTCTACGACGACGACGCCGACCTGTCCCTCATCCAGAACCGCAAGGTCGCGGTGATCGGATACGGAAGCCAGGGCCACGCCCACGCGCTGTCCCTGCGCGACTCGGGCGTCGACGTGCGCGTCGGTCTGCACGAGGGCTCCAAGTCCAAGGCCAAGGCCGAGGAGCAGGGCCTGCGCGTGGTGACGCCCGCCGAGGCGGCCGAAGAGGCCGACGTCATCATGATCCTGGTGCCGGACCCGATCCAGGCCAAGGTCTACGAGGAGTCCGTCAAGGACCACCTCAAGGACGGCGACGCGCTGTTCTTCGGCCACGGTCTGAACATCCGGTACGGCTTCATCAAGGCCCCGGCCGGCGTCGACGTCTGCATGGTCGCCCCCAAGGGCCCGGGCCACCTGGTGCGCCGCCAGTACGAGGAGGGCCGCGGCGTGCCGTGTATCGCGGCCGTCGAGCAGGACGCCACCGGTGGCGCCTTCGCGCTGGCGCTCTCGTACGCCAAGGGCATCGGCGGCACCCGCGCCGGCGTCATCAAGACCACCTTCACCGAGGAGACCGAGACCGACCTGTTCGGCGAGCAGGCCGTGCTCTGCGGCGGCACCGCCGCCCTGGTGAAGGCCGGCTTCGAGACCCTGGTCGAGGCGGGCTACCAGCCGGAGATCGCCTACTTCGAGTGCCTCCACGAGCTGAAGCTGATCGTGGACCTCATGTACGAGGGCGGCCTGGAGAAGATGCGCTGGTCGGTCTCCGAGACCGCCGAGTGGGGCGACTACATCACCGGCCCCCGCATCATCACCGACGCCACCAAGGCCGAGATGAAGAAGGTCCTCGCCGAGATCCAGGACGGCACCTTCGCCAACAACTGGATGGCGGAGTACGAGGCCGGTCTGCCGAAGTACAACGAGTACAAGAAGGCCGACGAGGACCACCTGCTGGAGACCACCGGCAAGAAGCTGCGCAAGCTGATGAGCTGGGTGGACGACCAGGCGTGAGTCCACCGGACAAGGGGTCGCGGCGAAGGCCGCGGCCCCTTCGTCCGTACCCGGTGCGGCGCCTGCGCAAGATCGGCGGCGCCGCATTGTCCACCGCGTAGAACCTCGCACGGGTGATCCTTACGCTTCGGCGCGAGCCGTATCCCCCCGCGCCACTACACTCAAACCCAATAAGCGCGTCAGGCTCACAACGTCGTGCGTCTTCCACGCGGCTTTCCCCCTTCACCGCCTTCGGCCGTCGGGACGGCCGTCCGCGAAGGACTAGTGAGGACTGAAGACCACGTGAGCACTGCCTCTGCCAGCAAACCCGTCGTACTCATCGCCGAAGAGCTGTCGCCCGCCACCGTCGACGCCCTCGGCCCGGACTTCGAGATCCGCCACTGCAACGGTGCGGACCGTGCCGAGCTGCTGCCCGCCATCGCCGACGTCGACGCGATCCTCGTACGCAGCGCGACGAAGGTGGACGCCGAGGCGATCGCCGCCGCCCGGAAGCTGAAGGTCGTCGCCCGCGCCGGTGTGGGCCTGGACAACGTCGACGTCTCCGCCGCCACCAAGGCCGGCGTGATGGTCGTCAACGCCCCGACCTCCAACATCGTCACCGCCGCCGAGCTCGCCTGCGGTCTGCTGGTCGCCACGGCCCGCAACATCCCCCAGGCCAACACCGCCCTGAAGAACGGCGAGTGGAAGCGCAGCAAGTACACCGGCGTCGAGCTCAGCGAGAAGACGCTCGGCGTGGTCGGCCTCGGCCGGATCGGCGTGCTGGTGGCCCAGCGGATGTCGGCGTTCGGCATGAAGGTCGTCGCCTACGACCCCTACGTCCAGCCGGCCCGCGCCGCGCAGATGGGCGTCAAGCTGCTGACGCTGGACGAGCTGCTGGAGGTCTCGGACTTCATCACCGTCCACCTCCCCAAGACCCCCGAGACGGTCGGCCTGATCGGCGACGACGCGCTGCACAAGGTCAAGCCCTCCGTCCGGATCGTCAACGCCGCACGCGGCGGGATCGTCGACGAGGCGGCGCTGGCCAGCGCCCTCAAGGAGGGCCGGGTCGCGGGCGCCGGCCTGGACGTCTACGCCGTCGAGCCGTGCACCGACTCCCCGCTGTTCGAGTTCGACCAGGTCGTGTGCACCCCGCATCTGGGCGCCTCCACGGGCGAGGCGCAGGAGAAGGCCGGTATCGCGGTCGCCAAGTCGGTGCGCCTGGCGCTCGCCGGGGAGCTGGTTCCGGACGCCGTCAACGTCCAGGGCGGCGTGATCGCCGAGGACGTCAAGCCGGGGCTGCCGCTGGCCGAGCGGCTGGGCCGGATCTTCACCGCGCTGGCCGGCGAGGTCGCGCTGCGCCTCGACGTCGAGGTGTACGGCGAGATCACCCAGCATGACGTCAAGGTGCTCGAACTCTCCGCGCTCAAGGGCGTGTTCGAGGATGTTGTGGACGAGACGGTCTCGTACGTCAACGCCCCGCTGTTCGCGCAGGAGCGCGGTGTGGAGGTGCGGCTGACGACCAGCAGCGAATCGCCCGAGCACCGCAATGTGGTCACCGTGCGCGGCACCCTCGCGGGCGGCGACGAGGTGTCCATCTCCGGCACCCTCTCCGGCCACAAGAACGTCCAGAAGGTCGTGGCGGTCGGTGAGCACGCCATAGACCTCGCGCTCGCCGACCACATGGCGTTCCTGCGCTACACCGACCGCCCCGGCGTCGTCGGCACCGTCGGCAAGATCCTGGGCGAGGCGGGCATCAACATCGGCAATATGCAGGTCTCCCGCGAGACCGTCGGCGGCGAGGCGCTGGTCGCGCTGACCGTCGACGACACCATCCCCGCCTCGGTGCTCGCCGAGATCGGGCAGGAGATCGGCGCGACGTCCGTGCGCGCGGTCAACCTCGGCTGAGCCATCGGGCCACGCTCGGCGAGGGGCCGGGTTCCGCTGCGGCGGGCCCGGCCCCTTCGTCTGCGCCGGCCCCTTCGATTTCACTCGAACGGAGCAGTGCGGCCCTCCCGACTCGCTGACGCGGTCCTCGCGGCGCGCAATGGGAACTGCACGCGCCCCCGGCGGCGCGTGCGGAAGGAGAGGAGGCGCCATGAACGCACCGCTGGGTGAGACCCCGCAGCATCTGACCGGGCTGACCGTGGTCGACAGCCAGGGCTCCAAGGTGGGCACCGTCCAGCAGGTCTACCGTGACGACGCCACCAACGCCCCCGAGTGGATCACCGTGCGCACCGGGCTGTTCGGCATGAAGGAGATCTTCGTCCCGCTGGCCGGGGCCCGGCGGACCGGCGGCGAACTGCACGTCCCGTACCCCAAGGACACCATCAAGCACGCGCCTCGGATCGACGCCAACGGCCATCTCGACCCCTCCGAGGAGGCGGTCCTCTACCGCCACTACGGCCTGATCCGGCCGCCCGACCCGGCGCCGCCGGCCCCGCCCCCGGACCCGCCGGCCGCATAGCTCGCCGGGCTCTCCTGCGTACGTCTGGTACGGGCACGGTGCCTGCTGGAGAAGGGGTACGCGCGCTCCCCCGCCGGCCGCGGGCCGGTAGGGGTCACAGCCGCGCCGCCTTGAGCGCGATGTGCAGCAGCAGCCGGTCCTCGCCCTCGTCGAGGTCCAGTCCGGTCAGCTTCTCCACCCGGCCCAGGCGGTAGTAGAGGGTCTGCCGGTGGATGCCCAGGGCCTGGGCGGCGCGCCCGGCCTGGCCCGCGCAGTCCAGGAACACCTCGGCGGTACGGGCGAGTTCGGCGTGCGCGGGGGCCAGCAGCGCCGCGACGGCCGGGTCCGGGCCGGGGGCGGGCAGCGCGGTCAGCAGACGGTAGGCGCCGATGGCGTCCCACTGGGTGACCGGGCCCAGCCGGGGTTCGGCGCGGGCGGCGCGGGCCGCGGCCAGGGCCTGCCGCCAGGCGTCCGGGAGTGCGGACAGATCCTCGGTGCCGGTGCCGATACCGGCGGCGCGGGGGCGGGGCCCGCGCGTACGGCCCCCGGCGGCCCCGCCCGCTCCACCGGTCCCGCCCGCCCCTCCGGCCCCGGCGCGCGGCGAGCGCAGCAGATGCTCGGCCACCGTACGGGCCGGGGTGAGCGCGCCCGGTGAACGCAGCCGTACCAGGCCCGCCAGGGCGCCGTCCGCCGGGAGCGCACACGCCGCCAGCAGTCCCGGCAGGTTCGGCAGCGGCGCCCCGTCGGCCTCCGTCGTCTCCCACGGCAGCACCGCCACCAGCGTCAGCGGCGACCCCGGTGGGAAGCGCAGGGTGTCGCGCAGGGCGTCGCGCAGCGCGGCCTCGGCGGTGAGCCGCTCATCGGCCGGGCAGGTGAGCAACTCCCGGAGCAGATCGCCCAGTTCGGCCCCGGCGCGGGCCTCGTCGGCCAGCAGGGCGCCGATCCGGGCGGCGGTCTCCATGGCCTGGGCGATCCGCGGGTCCGGGGGAGTGCCCCGGCCGCCCAGCTCCAGATCCGTCAGATGTCCGTCGTCCAGCAGCCAGACATAGCCGTGCACGATCCCGCGATGGCGTACCGGCAGACAGATCCGGCCGCGGAAGACACCGGCAGCCGGGTCCGGCGGAATGCGCAGCGGTGTGGTGGCACGGGTGATCCCGAACGCCTCGAACCAGGCCCGTACGGCCGCCGACGACCGACGCTGGAGGATCGACCGGGTCCGTACCGGGTCCATGACCTCGTCGTCCTCGCCCTCGTGGGCGCCGAACGCGATCAATCCGAAGTCCCGGTCCTCCAGCGTCGCCGGTGCGCCGAGCGCCGCCGAGATCTCGTCCACGAGCTGCTGGTAGTCGCCCCGCATCCGCCGCCCGGCCCCTTTCACCGCTTCCGCCGTCACTGCTGTCCCTCACCCCCCATTCTCATACATCTGTCTGAGATCCCGGCCACGAAGGCGTGACAGCTGTCGATGGCCGGAAGATGGCGCGATCCTTAAGTTTCAGGTGGCTCATGTTGCTGCCGCGCGCTGCCGCCAAGGCGTCCGCCCCGGCATTTGTCATCCTGAACGTGGAGGTGCCCCATGCTGGGTCCCGTGCTTCTCGCCGCCTCGCGCAGCGACAGCATCCGCCGCATCGTCGCGGCCGCTCCGGTCACCCGCCCCGTGGTGGACCGCTTCGTCGCAGGTGAACGGCTGGCCGAGTCCATGACGGTGGTCCGGTCGCTGGCCGCCCGCGGCCTGGAGGTCACCCTGGACTTCCTCGGCGAGGACATCAGCGACCCGGCCGAGGCGCTGCGCAACCGCGACGCCTACCTCCAGCTGGCCGAGGCCCTCAAGGAGCAGGGGCTCGGCACCAAGGCCGAGATGTCCGTCAAGCTGTCCGCCTTCGGCCAGGCGCTGCCCGGCGGCCATGAGCTGGCGCTGAAGAACATCACTCCGGTGGTCGAAGCCGCCGCCGAGGCCGGTACGACGGTGACCCTCGACATGGAGGACCACACCACCGTCGACTCCACCCTCGCCATCCTCGCCGAGCTGCGCGCCCGTTTTCCCCAGACGGGCGCCGTGGTGCAGTCCTATCTCTTCCGCACCGAGGACGACTGTCACGCCCTCGCCGGGGAAGGCTCCCGGGTGCGGCTGGTCAAGGGCGCGTACAAGGAGCCCGCGACCGTCGCCTACCAGGACAAACGCGAGGTCGACAAGGCATATGTCCGCTGCCTGAAGATCCTGATGGCCGGCCAGGGCTACCCCATGATCGGCTCGCACGACCCCCGGATGGTCGCCATCGGCCAGGAGCTGGCGCTTCGCAACGGCCGCAAGCCCGGCGACTTCGAGTTCCAGATGCTCTACGGCATCCGCGAGGCCGAGCAGCAGCGGCTGGTCGCCGAGGACCACCGCATGCGGGTCTACATCCCCTACGGCACCGACTGGTACGGCTACTTCATGCGCCGTCTGGCCGAACGGCCCGCGAACCTGGCGTTCTTCCTGAGGTCCTTGGCGACCCGCGGATGATCGACAGCAGAAAGCGCCTCTTCGGCTGGGGGTCCGGGGGTTATCCCCCGGGAGACTGCAGCCTGAGGTCGCTGGCGACCCGAGGCTGAACCGCCCCGAAACGTCCGGTCCGGGTGGATCCTGGAACCCCGGGCCGCACCACAGACCCCCCGTACGACGCCGTACGGAAACCGCCGATCGCCACCGCGAACGGCAGCGAACGACCGCGATTGACCGCGAACTACAGCGAACGACTGCGAAGGAGACATGGCCGCCATGGACGCTGTGACCCAGGTCCCCGTGCCGGTGAACGAGCCGGTGCACACCTACGCCCCCGGCAGCCCCGAGCGGCAGCGGCTGGAGGCCAAGCTCAAGGAGCTGGCCGACAACCCGATCGAGCTGCCCATGACCATCGGCGGCGAGCGGCGGATGGGTGGCGGCGAGCGCTTCGACGTCGTCCAGCCGCACCGCCACTCCGCGCGGCTCGGCACGTACGCCAATGCCACCGTCCAGGACGCCCAGGACGCGGTCGACGCCGCGCTGGCCGCCGCCCCCGCCTGGCGTGCGCTGTCCTTCGACGACCGCGCCGCGATCATCCTCCGGGCCGCCGATCTGCTCTCCGGCCCCTGGCGCGAGACGATGGCCGCCGCCACCATGCTGGGTCAGTCCAAGACCGCCCAGCAGGCCGAGATCGACACCCCCTGCGAGCTGATCGACTTCTGGCGCTTCAATGTGCACTTCGCGCGCCAGATCCTCGCCGAGCAGCCGGTGACCAACTCTCCCGGTGTGTGGAACCGCTCCGACCACCGCCCTCTGGAGGGCTTCGTCTACGCGATCACGCCCTTCAACTTCACCGCGATCGCCGGCAACCTGCCCACCGCCCCCGCCCTGATGGGCAACGTCGTGGTCTGGAAGCCCTCCCCGACCCAGACCTTCGCCGCGGTCCTGCTCATGCAGCTGCTGGAGGAGGCCGGGCTGCCCAAGGGCGTCATCAACCTCGTCACCGGTGACGGCAAGGACGTCTCCGAGGTGGCCCTGACCCACCCCGACCTGGCGGGCATCCACTTCACCGGTTCGACCAAGACCTTCCAGTACCTCTGGAAGACGGTCGGCACCCACATCGAGAACTACAAGACCTACCCGCGCCTCGTCGGCGAGACCGGCGGCAAGGACTTCATCGTCGCCCACCCCAGCGCCGACCGCGCGATCCTCAAGACGGCCATGACGCGTGGCGCCTTCGAGTTCCAGGGCCAGAAGTGTTCCGCGGCCTCCCGCGCCTACGTCCCGGCCTCCCTGTGGAACGCGGGCTTCAAGGAGGAGTTCGCCGCCGAGGTCAACTCCCTGACCATGGGCGACGTCTCCGACCTCGCCAACTTCATGGGCGCCGTCATCGACGACCGCTCGTTCGCCAAGAACAAGGCGGCGATCGACCGCGCCAAGGCCGACCCGACCATCGAGGTCGTGGCCGGCGGCACCTACGACGACTCCGAGGGCTACTTCGTCCGCCCGACGGTCCTGGTCTCCACCGACCCGGAGAACGAGATCTTCAAGGACGAGTACTTCGGCCCGATCCTGGGCGTCTACGTCTACGACGACGCCGACTACGACGCCATGCTGGAGCAGATGGAGTCCGCCTCGGCCTACGGCCTCACCGGCTGCGTCATCGCCCAGGACCGCGCCGCGGCGGCCGCCACCTGCGAAAAGCTCCGCTTCGCGGCCGGCAACTTCTACATCAACGACAAGCCCACCGGCGCCGTCGTCGGCCAGCAGCCCTTCGGCGGCGGCCGCGCCTCCGGCACCAACGACAAGGCCGGCGCCAAGCAGAACCTGATGCGCTGGACGTCCACCCGCTCCATCAAGGAGACGCTGGTGCCGCCGACGGACTACCGCTACCCGCACATGGGCTGACGGCCCGCAGGCCCATGGCAGGCCGGTGGCCCGGCACCTCACGGGGGTGCCGGGCCACCGGTGCGTCCGGCATCAGCTCCAGCCGTCGACGATCAGCCCCAGTCCCACCGCGAACCCGCCTCCCAACAGCCCCAGATACAGCGGATACCGCCGCCGCCACGGCCGCCCCACCGCCCCCAGTGCGGCGAAGGCGAGACCGACCGTCAGCGTGCGGCCGCCGCGGGCCTCGGCGGAGGCCAGGAGCCAGTCGGCGGCGGGCAGATGGGCGCGGCCTGCCTCCGCCGCGTAGACCTTGTAGGGGATGCCGTCCCACGGCTGGTGGCGGACGGCCGAGGCGCCCTCGTGCGCGAGCTGACGGGAGACCTCGGCGCGCATCCGGTCCGTGGTGAGCGGGGCGGGCAAGTGGGCGCCGGAGGCGGCGAGTTGGAGGGCCAGCAGGCCGCCCGCGAGGCTGCCTGCCAGGGCCGTGAGGGAGAGGCGCAGCCCGGCGCGGGGTGCGGCCGCACAGGCGAGCGCGAGGAACAGCTCCGGCATCAGCGGCCAGCTCAGCGCCTCGGCGAAGGCCCAGGCGAAGGCGAGGGGGAGGCCCCAGCGGGAGGTGACGACGGCGGCGGTGCGGCGGCGGAGACGGGAGTCGGGCAGGGGAGCGGCGGCCGCGCGGGAGGCCAGTGACCGGACGGCGTCGCGGGCGGCGGCCGGAGTGACCGCGCCGTACAGGGGCGCGCCGATGTGGACGCGCAGGTGGGTGCGGCGGAGCCCGCCGTGTTTGGGCAGGAGGCGGTCGGTGCCCGCCAGGCCCACCGGGACGACCGGGACGCCGGCCCGTTCGGCCAGCAGCAGGGCGCCCCGGCGGAAGTCGCCGACCGTGCTGTCGCGGCCGCGGGTGCCCTCGGGGAAGAGGACCACCGCGCGGCCCGCCCGCAGCGCGTCGGCGGTGCCCAGCAGGTCGTCGAATCCGCCGCCGGTGCGCCGTACGGGAAAGCCTGCGGCCAGGCGGCGGCAGATGCGGCGGCGCCACGGGGTGGCGAACCAGTAGTCGGCGGCCGCACCGATCAGCGGGGCGTGCCGGGCGTCGAGGGCGGCGAGCAGGGCCGCGGTGTCGGCGTGGGAGGAGTGGTTGGCGACGACCACGCAGCCGCCGCGGGGCAGTCGGCCGTGCCGGGTGACGCCGCCGGTGAGGGTGAGCGCGACGGTCCACAGGGCGCGGCGCAGCCAGGCGGCGGAGGTGGCGCGCCGTCCTGGGCTGCCCCGGCCGCCCGGGTGCAGCCCCGTGCGGACGTCGGCGCGGAGCCCCGCACGGACCCCGGCGCGGGCCCGGCGGCTCGTACCCGGCGGGCGGCGCCCGGTACGCAGCGTCCGATGCCCCGTAGGCACCTCGCGGCGCCCCGCACGCACCTCGCGACGCCAGGCCCGCAGCTCCCGGCGGCGGCCGCGCCCGGCCACCGGGCGCGTGGTGCGCCGTACGCGCCGTCGGGACGTGTGGTGCGTCGGTCCGGTCATCACGGCGTCACCACCAACGCCAGCGGCACCGCCACCAGCAGCGAGTCGATACGGTCCAGCAGCCCGCCGAAGCCGGGCAGCCAGCTGCCCGCGTCCTTCACCCCGGCCTCCCGCTTGACCATGGATTCGAGGAGATCGCCCAGGACGCAGCCGGCCAGCACGGCGACCCACAGGGCGGGAGTGAACGCGCCGACGGCGGCCAGTGCACCGGCCGTTGCCACCGCGGCACCGATCACCCCGGCCCAGGTCTTGTTCGGGGAGAGCGGCGAGAGCGGACGGGCCAGGGCGCCGCGGCGGCCGAGCGCCGTACCGCCGCACCAGGCGCCCACATCGCCGAGCGCCACCGCGACGCCGACCGCGACGGCGGTGCCGCCGAGCAGGACGAGGCCGGTGAGGGCGAGCGGGATCCACAGGAGGCCGAAGACGGCGCGAGCGGCGCGGGCCGCGCCCGCGGTGTGGTCGCCGGAGAGCAGCGCGGGAAGCGCGGCGGCGAGCAGCAGCACCGTCATCAGCCGCAGGTCCAGCCACTGCGGGCGCAGCCGGGCGAGCAGCGGGAGGACGACGGCCGCGGCGGCGAGCACCTGGCGTTCGGCGCCCGCCGTGCCGCCGGGGGCCATCCGTGCGTACTCGGTCACGGCGATCAGCCCCAGCCCGGCCGCCAGCAGCGTCGCGCCCGCCCCGCCGAAGAACAGCGGGCCCAGGAAGACGGGGGCGGCAAGCGCCCAGGTGCGCCAGCGGCGACGCAGTTCGCGGCGCATCCGTACCCGGGCGGGCAGTGCGGCGACGGCCACCCCGCCCAGCCCCAGTACTCCGCCGACCACGGGTGCGACCCGGCCGACGGCCTCGCCGCCGGTCAGCAGGAGGCCGGGGGCCGAGCCGCCGAGCGGGCCCAGGAGCGCGCTCATCGTCCGGCCTCGGCGGTGTCCCGGGCGCCCAACTCGCGCCACAGCCAGGCCAGTCGGAGGGCCGCCGTCAGGGCCGAACCGGCCGCGAGGACGGCCAGGGCCGGTACTGCCCAGCCCGTCGCGGCGGCCACCGCCGCCAGCAGACAGCGTTCGGTCTTGCCCACCGGTCCGCCGTTGCGGCGCGGCGCCCCGGCCGCCGTGCCCGCCAGCGCCACCCAGGACGGCAGCGTCGCGGCGAGCGCGGCGAGCGCCACCAGCCACAGGGGGGCCAGGGGCAGAAAACCGGCGAGGACCAGGAGGTCGGCGGCGCGGTCGCCGGCTTCGTTGAGGACCGTGCCGCGGCGGGTGCAGCGGCCGGTGTCGCGGGCCAGCGCGCCGTCGAGGTTGGCACAGGCGAGCCGGACCGCCAGCAGGGCGGTGACCGGGAGCGCGGCGAGCGGGGCCGGCAGGCCGGCGAGGGCCGCGGCGGCGCCGGCGGCGGCGAGGACACCCGCGGCCGTCAGCGCGTCGGGCGAGACCTCCCGGCGGGCCAGCGCGCCGCGGATGCCGCCGAGCCGGGCCGCGTACCAGGGCTTGAGTGCGTACAGGCCGTTCATGCGGCCACTTTCGCCGTGCAACCCCCGGCCGCGGGACGGTGTTCGTACTTATGTGCGGTACTCAATCGGCGTAGACGGCGGCTGAGTATCCCTCAGCCCGTCCGCGCCGCCTCGTCGCCGCCTCCTCGCCACGGGGGCCCGGCGTGGCGTCCGTCTCAGATAGTAGGAAGGCCAAGTAATTGTGCAGACATCACCGCCGAGCTGTCCTAGCTTTGTAGAAGCCGAACGTAGCGCTCCATCGAGCGCGGCGGATGCGGCCCGGTGCGCTCGCGCAGGTGACCCCTGCCGCACCGCGGCCCCCGCCCCTTCCGGCCGTGTCTGCTTCGACGCACCCCTCAGGGCACCGCGCGTGCCCATGGGGCCTTGGTATGGGAGACGTGAATCATGGCCGAGACCGCCGTCCGCAGGACCCGCCGCTCCGCCCGTACGACCAACGACGCCGACCGTCGCAACGCCGCCGCCGCCCTCCAGCGCGCCCTCGACCGCCGCGACAACGGCGGCGCCACCGGCCACTGAGCCCCCGGGCGCACCTCCGCGCGCCCGGGGCCCGGCTCGCCGCTCAGGCCCGGCCGGCCGGGCGCGTGACCTCGAAGTGGTCGATGCGCTCGCCCGATTCGGCGAGCGCGGTGACCTTCATCCGGGGGCGGTGCCCCGGCTCCACCTCGACCGCGAGGAAGGAGAAGCCGGTATAGCGCACCCGCGACCACTCCACCGTGTCCACGGCCTTGGTGCGGTCCTTGGTCCAGTGGTACGTCCTCACCTCGTCGAGGTCCTTGACGTGGCCCTCGTAGCTGTCCGGCGCGGGGAAGTCGTACAGCGCCTTGCCCGCACCGCCCGCGGTGACGTAGACGATGCCCTCGCGCGAGGAGTCCACCCGCTCGCCGATGGGCACCTTCTTGGCGACCCGGCCGCCCTTGAGGGCGTCGGTGCGCTCATAGATGTGGTTGTGGCCGTTGATCACCAGATCCACCTGGTGCTTGTCGAACAGCGGCAGCCACGCGTCGCGGACCCCGCCGTCCGAGGCATGGGCGTTGGTGGTGGAGAAGGCGCAGTGGTGGAAGAAGACGACGAGGAAGTCGATGCCGTCCGTGGCGCGCAGTTCGCCCAGGCGGCGGTCCAGCCAGCGGGTCTGCCGGCCGTCGGTGTAGCCCTGGTTGGCCGGGATCTCGTACGAGACGTCATTGGCGTCGAGGGCGATCACCGCGACGTTGCCGTAGGTGAAGGAGTAGACCCCGGGGGCGTTCTCCGCGTCGGGGCCGTTGCCCGGCAGCGTCCAGCGGGCGTTCTGCCCGCCGTAGCCGTTGGGGGAGTACCACGCCTCCATGTCGTGGTTGCCGGTCGTCACCATCCACGGCACGGACTTGGCCACCGATTCGGTCTGCGCCAGGAACTGGTCCCAGACCCGGGCGTCATAGGCGTCGTGGTCGGTGCCCGAGCCGTCCGGGTCGGCGTAGCAGATGTCGCCCGCGTGCAGATGGAAGGAGGGGTCCTGGCCGAGGATCAGCTGGTCGTTGGCGAGCGCGTGATAGCTGACGCCCTGATCCCCGAAGGCGGTGAAGACGAACCTCCCGGCGCGGGCCGGGGCGGTACGGAAGGTGCCGACGGTGCCGAAGTGGCGCGGGTCGGCCGGGTCGAAGCCGTCGTGGCCGACGCCGTAGTAGTACGTCGTCCCCGGGTTCAGCCCGTCGAGCGCGGCGTGCAGGTAGTACTGGTCGACGGCCGGCAGCTTCGCGGACAGCGCCGGGGTGTGCAGACCGCGCACCTCGGCCTCGATCTTGCGCCCCAGGTCCCAGGGCTTGAGGCCCACCCGCAGATACGGCCGCCGGACCGCGAACGGCACCTGCCAGGCGACCCGCATCTGGGTCCTGGGGTCGGCGCCGAAGGCGAGATGGCGGCCGAAGGGGGCGACCAGCGAACCGTCGACGGCCGCGGTGGCCGGCGAGGAGAGCAGGGCGGGGGAGGCGGCGGCCGAACCGGCCGGCACGGAGGAGCCCGCGACCGCGCCCGCGGCGGCGGCCGAGGTGCGCAGCAGACCGCGCCGGGTCAGCTTGGTCCGCAGATAGGCGTGCTGTTCGGGCATGCTCATCCGGGACGCGAGATGCTCCGGTATCCCCACGCGCGGCAGGTGCGAGGGCCGGGGGCCGGTGCCTTGGGAAGATCGGGAAGACGCAGTCATGGCGCCGAATGTCGCAGCGCCGGCGCAGCGCCGGCCGTCCGGAACGGGTCGTACGGGTGAACGGCAGTTGACCGAGTCCCCCACGGCTTCCCCGTTGTCCGCATGACGGACGTTACGTGTCAATCAATGGGACGGAGAGTAGGGTCCAGGCATGTCTCGCAGCATTCGCCTCGCAGTGATCCCCGGTGACGGTATCGGCCAGGAAGTCGTGGCCCAGGGCCTGAAGGTCCTGACCTCGGTACTCCCGCAGGACGTCAAGCTGGAAACCCAGGAGTACGACCTGGGGGCCAAGCGCTGGCACGCGACCGGCGAAACGCTTCCGGACGCGGAGCTGGAGTCGCTCAAGCAGCACGATGCGATCCTGCTCGGCGCGATCGGCGACCCGTCGGTCCCCTCCGGTGTGCTCGAGCGCGGTCTGCTGCTGAAGCTCCGCTTCGCCTTCGACCACTTCGTCAACCTGCGCCCCTCGAAGCTCTTCCCGAACACGAGCACCCCGCTCGCCGGCCGCCCCGACATCGACTTCGTCGTCGTCCGCGAGGGCACCGAGGGCCCCTACACCGGCAACGGCGGCTCGCTGCGCACCGGCACCCCCGCCGAGGTCGCCACCGAGGTCAGCGTGAACACCGCCTACGGTGTCGAGCGCGTGGTCCGCGACGCCTTCGAGCGCGCCAACGCCCGCCCCCGCAAGAAGCTGACGCTGGTCCACAAGAACAACGTGCTCGTGTACGCGGGCCACATGTGGAAGAACATCTTCGACCGCGTCGGCCGCGAGTACCCCGAGGTCACCACCGACTATCTGCACGTCGACGCCGCGACGATCTTCTTCGTCACCCAGCCCGAGCGCTTCGACGTGATCGTCACCGACAACCTCTTCGGCGACATCCTCACCGACCTCGCCGCGGCCGTCACCGGCGGCATCGGCCTGGCCGCCTCCGGGAACATCAACCCGACCGGCGAGTTCCCCTCGATGTTCGAGCCGGTGCACGGCTCCGCCCCGGACATCGCCGGCACCGGCAAGGCCGACCCCACGGCGACGATCCTCTCCGTGGCCCTGCTGCTGCGCCACCTCGGCTACGAGGCCGAGGCCGCCCGGATCGAGCAGGCCGTGGCCGTCGACCTGGAGGCCCGGGACGGCAGCGCCCGCAGCACGGACGAGATCGGCGACGCCCTCGCCGCGCGAGTAGCGGGCTGAGGCCCGCGCACGCAGCACACCCCACCGACAGCGCCGGCCCCCGCGAGGGTCCGGCGCTGTCCGTTTTCCCCGGCCGCCCTCCCGCCCGGCCCGGTGCCCTGTGCTACCGCCGGGTTGGATGCGACCATCGGACCCATCGACCGCACACCCCTGGACGACGGCGGACACCACCGGGCGATAATCGGACGTGGGATCGCCGTCCGCGCGGAAACTCGGACGTCCCAGTAACGACCGGTACGCCAAGTTCACGCTCGTACGCGGCCGCCACCCACCGCACCGGTGCGGAACACGCAGTGAAGGACACGCATTCATGACGACGCCCACGATCGAGCTCAAGCCCTCGGCCCATCCGCTCTCCGAAGCGGAGCGGAACAAGATCCTCGCCGCCCCCGGCTTCGGCCGCCACTTCACCGACCACATGGTGACGATCAAGTGGACCGAGGGCCGCGGCTGGCACGACGGACAGCTCGTGCCGTACGGGCCGCTCTCCCTCGACCCGGCGACCAACGTCCTGCACTACGCGCAGGAGATCTTCGAGGGGCTCAAGGCCTACCGTCAGCCCGACGGCTCGGTCGCGATGTTCCGGCCGGACGCCAACGCCCGCCGCTTCCAGGCGTCCGCGCGCCGGCTGGCCATGCCGGAGCTGCCCGTCGAGACCTTCATCGAGGCCTGTGACGTGCTGGTTCAGCAGGACAAGGGCTGGGTGCCGGCGCACGGCGGCGAGGAATCGCTCTACCTGCGCCCGTTCATGATCGCGACCGAGGTCGGCCTGGGCGTGAAGCCCGCCAACGAGTACCTCTTCGTCGTCATCGCCTCGCCCGCCGGCGCCTACTTCGCCGGCGGCGTCAAGCCGGTCTCGATCTGGCTGTCCGAGAACCGCGTGCGCGCCGTCCCCGGCGGCATGGGCGACGCCAAGACCGGCGGCAACTACGCCGCCTCCCTGCTGGCCCAGGCCGAGGCCGCGGTGCACGGCTGCGACCAGGTCGCCTACCTCGACGCGGTGGAGCACAAGTGGGTCGAGGAACTCGGCGGGATGAACCTCTACTTCGTGTACGAGGACGCCGCGAACGGCACCCGGATCGTCACGCCCACCCTGACCGGCTCCCTGCTCGCCGGCGTCACCCGTGACTCGCTGCTCTCCGTCGCCCGCGACCTGGGCTACGCCTCGCAGGAGGCCCGCGTCTCCATCGACCAGTGGCGCGCCGACACCGAGAACGGCACCCTCACCGAGGTCTTCGCCTGCGGTACGGCCGCCGTGATCACCCCGGTCGGCACGGTCAAGAGCGCCGGCGGCGAGTGGACCCAGTCCGGCGGCGAGCCCGGCAAGGTCACGCTGAAGCTGCGCGAGGCGCTGCTGGACATCCAGCGGGGCGTCGCCGAGGACACCCACGGCTGGATGCACCGGCTGGGCTGAGCCCCGGCGCGCCCGGACACGGCGAAGGCCGCCCCCGACGCGATGTCGGGGGCGGCCTTCGCCGTGCGCCCGCCGGTTCAGCCGACCTCCGCGGGCGCCTCCGCGGGGGAGGAGGCCCCAGCGGGGCGCAGCGCCGGGACCGGGCGCGGCTGCCGGGCGACCAGCGCCAGGTAGACGACGGCCGCCACCGCGGCGGCGAGCAGGAAGCTGCAGTCGATACCGCCCGTGTAGGCCAGCAGCGGCCCGTTGTAGAAGGGCACGTCCACCGCCATCAGGCCGACCACGGAGCCGACCGCCCAGGCGACGGTGGCCTGGACGTTCCAGCCGGCCCGGAACCAGTACACGCCGCCGACCGTGCCGCGGTTGTAGACCTGGAGCGAGTCCGGGTCGTAGGTGCCGCGGCAGCGTACGAAGCCGATCACGGTGATGACCGCCCAGGGGGTGCCGATGGCGGTCATCAGCAGGACGAAGGACGTCATCGCGTCCTGCGCCTCCCACAGGAAGTGACCGGCGAAGACCAGCAGGGTCGAGAGCGCGGCGACGACATAGGTCGCCTGGGTGCGGGTGGCGCGCGGCAGGATCGCGTCCAGGTCCAGGCCCATGCTGTAGAGCATCAGGCCGGAGTTGCCGACCGAGCCGGCCGAGGCGTTGACCAGCAGCAGCGCGAGGTACCAGAACGGCGCGCCGGCCACCAGCGGGCCCGCGTAGTCGGTGCCCGCGCCGACCGCGAGCGCGCTGAACGTGCCGAAGAGCTGCGGCACCAGCAGGCCGAGCACCAGGCCGAGGTAGGTGGCGCCGAACACCTTCTTCGCGCTGTGGCGGCGCGGCGAGATATAGCGGCTGTAGTCACCGAGCAGGGTGATGAAGGCGATCGGCCCGCTCAGGCCTGCGGAGACGGCGGACAGCAGCCAGGTCTGCCAGTAGCCGCCGAGCGCGTAGGGGACGCCGTGCACGGCGGCGGTGGTGAAGTGGGGCAGATACGCGATCACGCCGACCGCGAGCAGGATCGTCAGGCCGATGGTGAGCACCTTGCTCAGCCGCAGCAGCACCTTGTAGCCGTAGACCGCTCCCACCGCGGTGGAGCCGGCCAGCACCGCGTAGACCAGGGCGTACGAGGCGCCGCCGGTCGGCAGGCCGATGAGCCGGTGCAGTCCGCCGACCATCGCATCGCCGCCGACCCACAGCGTCAGCGCGGTGTAGCCGAGCGACAGCAGCAGGCCGATGACCGAGCCGACGAGCCGGCCGCGTACGCCGAAGAAGGCGCCGCTGCTGGTGGACAGGTTGGTCGCGCTGCGCAGGGAGACGAGCGCGAGCGGTGCCGTCAGGGCGGCGCCGACGACCGTGCCGGCCACCAGGGAGGTGACCGAGCCCCAGAAGTCCAGCCCGAAGGAGACGGGTAGCCAGCCGAAGATCACAACGCCGAGCGCGAGGTTCGATCCGAGCAGGATGGAGATGAGGTCGCGAGGTCCGCTGGTGCGTTCCTCGTCGGGAATCGTGTCGACTCCGCGTTGTTCGATCGGCATGAGGGCTCCCCTGAGAGGCCGGAACAGTGATGGCGGTGCTCGGTGGCTGCGTGGTGCAGGGCTCCGTGAGCGGCGTGCGCCCGGGGGTACGGGCGATATCGGGTGATGTTGTGCGCGGTCATGTGGTGCGTACCGCTGCGGTGCTCTGGCCGGGAGATCGATGTGACGATCTTTGAGTGACGTTCTATGCGACTCGCCGAACGCCTACGACTTAGAGCAGCGCTCAATGTGACTCATGAACCCGCCGCAGGTCAATGCTTTCTTCTTGACTTTTTCGGAGTTAGAGTGGTGCTCTAATCAAGTCATCGAGCTGGAGGTGCGACGGGATGCGGCTGACCCCCACGGAACGCGACCGGCTGCTGCTCTTCAATGCGGCGCAGCTGGCGCGCTCGCGCCGCGCCCGCGGACTCAAGCTGAATGTGCCCGAGGCGACCGCGGTGATCGCGGACACAGTCTGCGAGGCGGCGCGGGACGGGCGCCGCCTCGCTCAGGCCATCGAGGCGGGCCGCAATGCGCTCGGCCCGGACGATGTGCTGCCCGGGGTGGCGGAGGTCATCGGCGATGTGATGGTCGAGGCCGTCTTCGACGACGGCTCCCGCCTCGCGGTGGTCAGCGACCCCATCGGCACGCTGACCGAGCCGGGCGACACGGGGGGTGCGGCCCCCGCGCCCGGCGCCGTACTGCCCGGTCCGGCCGACCCCGAGCCGGTCCCCGCCGTCATCGTGACCGTGCACAACACCGCGAGCGTGCCGATCAGCGTCACGTCCCACTTCCACTTCTTCGAGGCCAACCCGCGCCTCGACTTCGACCGCGCCGCGGCCTACGGCATGCGGCTGTGCGTCCCGGCCGGCTCGTCCGAGCGCTTCGACGCGGGCGGCATCCACGAGGTCGGTCTGGTCCCCATCGGCGGGGCCCGGATCGCGATCGGCTTCGCCGGTCTGGTCGACGGCCCGCTCGATGCACCGGGGGCGAAAACCGAAGCGCTGCGGCGGGCCGCCGCATGCGGCTATCTGGGAGCGGAGGAGCAGGCATGACCGGCAGCATCGACCCGCAGGAGTACGCCTCGGTGCACGGCCCGCGGGCCGGCGACCGGGTCGTCCTCGGAGACACCGGCCTGGTCGTACGGGTGGAGTCGGACTCCCAGAAGCACGGCGACGAGTTCCTGGCCGGCTTCGGCAAGACCGCCCGCGACGGACTGCACCTCAAGGCCGCCTCGCTGCGCGAGACCTGCGACGTGGTGATCAGCAACGTCCTGGTCATCGACGCCGTCCAGGGCATCCGCAAAACGTCCATCGGCATCCGCGAGGGCCGCATCCACGCGATCGGCCGGGCCGGCAACCCCGACACCCTCGACGGCGTCGAGGTCGTGGTCGGCACCGGCACGTCCATCGTCTCCGGCGAGGGCATGATCGCCACCGCGGGCGCCGTCGACACCCACGTCCATCTGCTGTCCCCGCGCGTGATGGAGGCGTCGCTGGCCTCCGGGGTGACCACCATCATCGGCCAGGAATTCGGGCCCGTCTGGGGCGTCGGCGTCAACAGCCCCTGGGCGCTCGGCCATGCCTTCGGCGCCTTCGACGCCTGGCCGGTCAACATCGGCTTCCTGGGCCGCGGTTCCTCCTCCGGCGAGGCGCCCCTCGTCGAGGCGCTGGCCGAGGGCGGCGCCCTGGGCTTCAAGGTGCACGAGGACATGGGCGCGCACGCCCGCGCCCTGGACACCGCGCTGCGCGTCGCCGAGGAGCACGACGTCCAGGTCGCCCTGCACAGCGACGGCCTGAACGAATGCCTCTCCGTCGAGGACACCCTGCGCGTCCTGGACGGCCGCACCATCCACGCCTTCCACATCGAGGGCTGCGGCGGCGGACACGTACCGAACGTGCTGAAGATGGCGGGCGTGCCGAACGTCATCGGCTCGTCCACCAATCCGACCCTCCCCTTCGGGCGGGACGCGGTCGCCGAGCACTACGGCATGATCGTCTCGGTCCATGACCTCAAGACCGATCTGCCGGGCGACGCCGCCATGGCCCGCGACCGCATCCGGGCCGGCACGATGGGCGCCGAGGACGTCCTGCACGACCTCGGGGCGATCGGCATCACCTCCTCCGACGCCCAGGGCATGGGCCGCGCGGGCGAGACCGTACGCCGTACCTTCGCCATGGCCGGCAAGATGAAGGCCGAACTCGGCCCCATGGAGGGCGACGGCGTCCACGACGACAACGCCCGCGTGCTGCGCTATATCGCCAAGCTCACCATCAACCCCGCCATCGCCCACGGCCTCTCGCACGAGATCGGGTCGATCGAGGTCGGCAAGATGGCCGACATCGTGCTGTGGACGCCGCAGTACTTCGGCGCCAAACCGCAGCTGGTGCTCAAGTCCGGCTTCCCCGCCTACGGCGTCACCGGCGATCCGAACGCCGCCACCGACACCTGCGAACCGCTGGTGCTCGGCCCGCAGTTCGGCGCGCACGGCGCCACCCCCGCCGAGATCTCCGTCGCCTTCGTCGCGGGCGCCGCGGTGGCGCAGGGCAACGACGGCATGCCCACCCGCCGCCGCCGCGTCGCCGTCCGCGGCACCCGCGGTATCGGCCCCGGCGACCTCGTCCACAACTCCCGCGTCGGACAGGTGCAGGTGGACGGCAGCAGCGGACTGGTCACCCTCGACGGCGACCCGATGCGCTCCGACCCCGCCGACACGGTGTCCCTCTCGCGCCTGTACTTCCTCTGACCGCTGCACTTCCTGTGACCGCCGCCGGCCCGGCCGGCACCCCGCCAGACCCCCTCCGCTCTCCCGAGGACCCCACATGAACACTCCCGTCGCCGACGGTTTCTCCATGCCCCCCGAGTGGGCACCGCACGAGCGCACCTGGATGGCCTGGCCCGGCCCCAACTTCACCTTCGGCGAGGAGGGCGACGACACACTGGCCGACGCCCGCCGGGCCTGGGCCGCCGTCGCCCGCGCAGTCCGTCGGTACGAGCCGGTCACCGTCGTCGCGGGCCCCGGCCAGCTGGAGGGCGCCCGCGCGCTGCTCGGCGACGGCATCGAACTGGTCGAGCGGGAGCTGAACGACGCCTGGATGCGCGACATCGGCCCCACCTTCCTCACCGACGGCAAGGGCAACCTCGCCGCCGCCGACTGGGTCTTCAACGGCTGGGGCGCCCAGGAATGGGCCCGCTGGGAGCGCGACGAGAAGATAGCCGAGCAGGTCGCCGCCCTGGCCGGCGCCCGCCGCTACGCCACCCCCCTGGTCAACGAGGGCGGCGGCATCCACGTCGACGGCGAGGGGACCGTGCTGCTCACGGAGACCGTCCAGCTCGACCCGGGTCGCAACCCCGACCTCACCAAAGAGGAGGTCGAGGCGGAGATCCACGCCCACCTCGGCACCACCAAGGCCATCTGGCTGCCGCGCGGCCTCGCCGCCGACTACGGCCAGTTCGGCACCCGGGGCCATGTCGACATCGTCGCCGCCTTCGCCCGCCCCGGCGTCGTCATGGTCCACACCCAGCCGAACCCCGACCACCCCGACCACGCGATCTGCAACGAGATCGCCAAGCTGCTGCGCTCCGCCACCGACGCCCGGGGCCGTCAGCTGGAGGTCGTGGAGATCCCGGCCCCGACCGTCATCGAAGAGGACGGTGAGCTGGTCGACTACTCCTACATCAACCACCTGCAGTGCAACGACGGCATCGTGCTGTGCGCCTTCGACGACCCGCGTGACGAGGAAGCGGCCGCGATCTTCCGCCGGCTCTTCCCCGGCCGGACCGTGACCCTGGTGGACGCACGTACGATCTTCGCAGCGGGTGGCGGTATCCACTGCATCACCCAGCAGCAGCCGAAGGTCTGACCCACCGCAGACCCCGCCGTCCCCGGAGGTCCTCCCGTGCCCGGTCCCGTGCCCGCGCGCCGTCCCCGGCGGCGGCTCAACCAGCCCCGCGAACAGGTACTCGCCGCGGCGATGGCCACCATCGCCGCGGAGGGCCTGGACCGGCTGACCATGGCGGGCCTGGGCCGCGAGGTCGGAATGAGCAGCGGCCACATCCTGTACTACTTCGGCACCAAGGACGAGCTGCTCCTCCAGACCCTCCAGTGGAGCGAGGAGCAGCTCGGCACCGAACGCCGGGCCGCCCTCTCCCGCCGCCTCCCGGCCCGCGACCGCCTCGACGCCCTGGTCGACCTCTACCTTCCCCAGGGCCACCGCGACCCGCGCTGGACCCTGTGGCTGGAGGTCTGGAACCGCTCCCAGAACGCCGACGACGACGCCCGCGAACGCCAGCTGGACCTCGAACTGGCCTGGCACCGCGACCTCGTCGCCCTCCTGGTCGAGGGCGCCTCCAAGGGCGAGTTCAAGCCCGTCGACCCGGAACGCTTCGCCACCCGCACCCGCGCTCTCCTGGACGGCTTCGGCACCCACCTGGTGGTGGGCCTGCCGGGGACCGACCGCGAGCAGGTGCGCCGCCATGTCGGCGAGTTCCTGGACGAATCGCTCACTCCCTGAGTCCGACGGGGTTCCCCGATTTCCCTTGCCGAAGTCCGCCCGCTTCGGCAACGGTGATCGACTATGGAACGAGAGCAGTGGAAGAAGATCTGGGTCGGCTCGGCCGGCAACATGGTGGAGTGGTTCGACTGGTTCGTCTACGCCAGCTTCGCCGTCTACTTCGCGGACTCCTTCTTCCCCAAGGGGAATGACACCGCGAACCTCATGAACACCATGGGGATCTTCGCCGTCGGCTTCTTCATGAGACCGGTCGGCGGCTGGCTCCTGGGGCGGGTCGGGGACCGCCGGGGCCGCAAGGCCGCGCTCACCCTGACGGTGTCGCTGATGTCCGCCTCGGCGATCCTGATCGCCGTCGCCCCCACCTATGCCGTCGCGGGCTACGGGGGAGTGGCCGTCCTGCTGATCGCGCGGATGCTCCAGGGCCTGTCGGTCGGTGGGGAGTACGCGGCCAGCGCGACCTATCTCACCGAGGCGTCCGCGCCCGGCCGACGCGGCTTCGCCTCCAGCTTCCAGTACGTCTCGATGACCGCCGGACAGCTGCTCGGCCTGGGCCTGCTGATCGCACTCCAGCGCACCATGTCGGAGGCCGCGCTGCACAGTTGGGCCTGGCGGATCCCGTTCGTCCTGGGCGCGCTCGGCGCCGGCATCATCTTCTATCTGCGGCGCAGCATGCTCGAAACCGAGGTGTACGCGGAGGACGAGGGCGCCCACGCCGACCCGGAGCGCGGCACCCTGAAGGCCCTGCTGGCCCACAAGCGCGAGGCGTTCCTGGTGATCGCCCTGACCATGGGCGGCACGGTCGCGTACTACACGTACACCACCTATCTGACCAAGTACCTCTCGGGCAGCGCCGGGATGTCCAAGCCCACCGCCTCGCTGGTGAGCTTCTGCGCGCTGTTCCTGTTCATGTGTCTCCAGCCGCTGGCCGGCAGGCTCTCCGACCGGATCGGCCGCCGCCCGCTGCTGATCACCTTCGCGGTCGGCTCCACCTTCCTGACCGTGCCGGTCATGCTGCTGCTGCGGCACGCCGGCAGCTTCTGGCCGGCCCTCGGACTCTCCCTGCTCGCCCTGGTCGTCGTCACCGGCTACACCTCCATCAACGCCTGTGTGAAGGCCGAGCTGTTCCCGACCGGCATCCGCGCCCTGGGCGTCGCCCTCCCCTACGCCATCGCCAACGCCCTCTTCGGCGGCACCGCGGAATACGTGGCCCTGTGGTTCAAGAACGGCGGTATCGAGTCCGGCTATTACTGGTATGTGACCGGTTGCGCGGCGGTCTCGCTGATCGTCTACCTGACCATGCGCGAGACGCGGACCATCGACCTGGGCCGGGTCGGCAAGGGGAGCGCCGCTCCGGACAAGGTGCTCGCATCCTGAGACGGACGGCGCGGCGGGGGCGGTTTGTGCCAGACTGCCCCCGTGCTCTCGTTCGCCATGATTATTGGCAGCAGGCGCGCCGGTCCGCAGTGACCGCCCCGTACGAACCGAGTACGGCGCGGTCCTCGTCGTCCCAGACCCGCGCGCAGACCTCTCGCACCCGCGAGAGGTTTTTTCGTTTCCGGCCCACCACTCACCGGAGGCGGAGCGCGAGGGACCATGGAGGGACGGTGGAGCCGGTCATTCCGGTAGACCGAGACCCGACAGGAGCCAGACCAGCATGACGGACGTACCCGAAGCCCCCGAGCCCGACGCGGCGCCCGACGCCGTGTCCGACGACTTCCACGTGTTCGACACGACGCTGCGCGACGGGGCGCAGCGTGAGGGCATCAACCTGACCGTCGCCGACAAGCTGACCATCGCCCGGTACCTGGACGACTTCGGCGTGGGCTTCATCGAGGGTGGCTGGCCGGGCGCCAACCCCCGCGACACCGAGTTCTTCCAGCGCGCCCGCGAGGAGATCGACTTCCGGCACGCCCGGCTCGTCGCCTTCGGCGCCACCCGCAAGGCCGGCGTCCGCGTCGAGGACGACCCGCAGGTCGCCGCCCTCCTGGAGTCGCAGGCGCCGGTCATCACGCTGGTCGCCAAGTCCCATGTCGGGCATGTGGAGCTGGCGCTGCGCACCACCCCCGAGGAGAACCTCGCGATGGTGCGCGACACCGTCGCGTATCTGCGCGAGCAGGGCCGCCGGGTCTTCCTGGACTGCGAGCACTTCTTCGACGGCTATGCGCTGGACCCGGTCTACGCCAAGCAGGTCGTGCGCACCGCGAGCGAGGCCGGTGCGGATGTGGTGGTGCTCTGCGACACCAACGGCGGGATGCTGCCGGCGCAGATCACCGCCGTCGTCCGGACCGTCCTCGCCGACACCGGTGCGCGGCTGGGCATCCACGCCCAGGACGACACCGGCTGCGCCGTCGCCAACACCCTGGCCGCCGTCGACGCCGGTGCCACCCACGTCCAGTGCACCGCCAACGGCTACGGCGAGCGGGTCGGCAACTCCAATCTCTTCCCGGTGGTCGCCGCCCTGGAGCTCAAGTACGGGCGCCGGGTGCTGCCCGAGGGCAAGCTCGCCGAGACCACCCGGATCTCGCACGCCATCGCCGAGGTCGTCAACCTCACCCCCTCCACCCACCAGCCTTACGTCGGCGTCTCGGCCTTCGCCCACAAGGCCGGACTGCACGCCTCCGCGATCAAGGTCGACCCGGACCTCTACCAGCACATCGACCCGGCGCTGGTCGGGAACACCATGCGGATGCTGGTCTCCGACATGGCCGGACGGGCCTCCATCGAGCTCAAGGGCAAGGAGCTCGGCATCGATCTGGGCGGCGACCGCGCGCTGGTCGGCCGGGTCGTGGAGCGGGTCAAGGAACGGGAGCTGGCGGGCTACACCTACGAGGCCGCCGACGCCTCCTTCGAGCTGCTGCTGCGCGAAGAGGTGCGGGGCGGCGCGCTGCGCTACTTCACCGTCGAGTCCTGGCGCGCGATCGTCGAGGACCGCCCCGACGGGACGCACGCCAACGAGGCGACCGTGAAGCTGTGGGCCAAGGGCGAGCGGATCGTCGCCACCGCCGAGGGCAACGGCCCGGTCAACGCGCTGGACCGGGCGCTGCGGGTGGGTCTGGAGCGCATCTATCCGCAGCTCGCCCATCTGGAGCTGGTCGACTACAAGGTCCGCATCCTGGAAGGCGCCCAGGGCACCGAGTCCATCACCCGCGTCCTGGTCTCCACCAGCGACGGCCAGGGGGAGTGGTCGACGGTCGGCGTCGCGGAGAACGTCATCGCCGCCTCGTGGCAGGCGCTGGACGATGCGTACGCCTACGGGCTGCTGCGGGCCGGGGTGGAGCCGCAGGAGTAGGACGGATCCAGGGAGGACGGATCCACAAGGGCCCCGGCGCGCACGGATTGTGCGGCCGGGGCCCTTGTCGGTGCCGCAGGCGGTCAGGCCGCCTTGACCGCGGAGATGTCGAAGGTCAGCTTCACCTTGTCGCTGACCATCACCCCGCCGGTCTCCAGCGCGGCGTTCCAGGTCAGGCCCCAGCGCGAGCGCAGAATCTCCGCGTGCCCCGTGAAACCGACCCGCTCGGCGCCGTAGACGTCGGTGGCCGATCCGTTGAACTCCAGGTCCAGGGTCACCGGCTCGGTGACGTCCTTGATCGTCAGATCGCCGGTGAGGCGGTAGCGGTCGGCGGTGACCTGCTCGGCGGCGGTGCTGCGGAAGGTCATCAGCGGGAAGGTCTCGGCGTCGAAGAAGTCGGCGCTGCGCAGATGCCCGTCGCGGTCGGCGATACCGGTGTCGATGCTGGCGGTGTCGATGCGGAGGACGGCGGTGGAGCGGGCCGGGTCGGTGCCGTCGAGGGCGAGGGTCCCCTCGTAGCTGCCGAAGGCGCCGCGGACGTTGGTGACCATGGCGTGCCGGACCGCGAAGCCGATGCCGCTGTGGGCCGGGTCGATGGTGTAGTCGCCGGTCAGCGCGGCGAGCGCGGGATCCGCGGCGGGGGTGGCGACGGGGGCGGCGGTGCGCTTGGTGCGGGTGAACAGAGCCATGGCTCCTCCTCGGGGACGGTCGCGGGGGCTGGGGCAGCGGTGCGCGATGGTTGTTTAACGTTCAACGAATTCGAGCGTACCAGATTTGGTTCAAAGTTCAACAGTCTGCGCGAGGTCCCCCGGGGACTGCCGTGGCCCGCCGGAGGCATTGCCGCCCCATTGGGCCCGGTGCTACATCAACCACGGCCCCAAGTGCCCGGCGCCACACCCCGGTTGACGCCGATGACGCCCTGGAGAGGACCCGCCGTGCCCTCGACCGAGCCGACCGTCCCCGCCCCGTCCGCCTGGTCCCGCCGGGGGTTTCTCGCCGCCTCCACCGCGGGCGCGCTGAGCCTCTCGCTCCCGCAGGGCCCCGCGTCCGCCGAGGACCCCCGCGCCGCCCTCCTCGCCCGCTGGCGCGAGCTCACCCTCGGCACCGGCTTCGACCCCGCGGCCGCGCCCTACGCCGCCGCCCTCCGCGAGACCGGCACCCTCGCCGCCGCCTTCCACGCGGCCATGCGCCCCACCGGCGCCTCCCTCTGGCCGGACTGCCCCTACGATCCCCCGTCCGGCATCACCCGCAGTTACGGCCGGCTGAACACCATGGCCCAGGCCGTCGCCCAGCCCGGCACCGGCCACACCGGCGACCCGGACCTCGCCACCGCCGTCCTCACCGGCCTCGACCACCTCGACGCCACCGTCTACAACACCTCCACGGACCGGTACGGCAACTGGTGGGAATGGCAGATCGGCGCCCCCAAACTGCTGCTGGACACCGTCGCGCTCGTCGACGACCGGCTCACCGGCCCCCGGCGCGAGCGCTACCTCGCCGCCGTCGACCACTTCGTCCCCGACGCCCTGCTCGGCGACTACACCGGCACCAGCACCGGCGCCAACCGCGTCGACCTGTGCCAGGTCGTCGCCCTGCGCGGCATCCTCGGCCGCGCCCCCGCGAAGATCGCCCTCGCCCGCGACGCCCTGAGCCCCGTCTTCCCGTACGTCACCCGGGGCGACGGCCTCTACGCCGACGGCTCCTTCCTCCAGCACACCTGGGTCCCCTACTCCGGCACCTACGGCGCCGTCCTGCTCGACGGCCTGGGCCGGCTCTTCACGCTCCTGGACGGCTCGCCGTGGGCGGTCACCGACCCCGCCCGGCAGACCGTCTTCGACAGCGTGGAGCACGCCTATGCGCCGCTGCTGCACAACGGGCTGGTCATGGACTGCGTCAACGGCCGTGCCGTCAGCCGCGGTTGGCTGCGCGGCGACGAGCGACGGGTGATGCGCAGCGACCACTTCCACGGCCATGCGCTGATCGCCGCCGTCGCCCTGCTCGCCCGCGCCGCGAGCGCCGCGGAGCGCGAGCGCTGGCACGGCATGATCAAGGGCTGGATCGCCCGGGACCGCACCGTGCCCGTCCTGACCGACCGGCAGTACACGGTCGCCGACCTCGCCCGCCTGGCCGCCGTCGCCCACGGCCCCGCGCCCGCCGCCCCGGAACCCGTCGGCCACCGCCTCTTTCCCGCCATGGACCGCGCGGTGCACCGCCGCCCCGGCTGGGCCGCGGGCCTGGCCATGGCCTCCGACCGGATCACCTACTACGAGAACGGCAACGGCGAAAACCCGCGCGGCTGGCACACCGGCGCCGGAATGCTCTACTGGTGGGGCGCCGACTTCGGCGGCGACCAGTACACCGACGCCTTCTGGCCCACCGTCGACCCCTATCGGCTGCCCGGCACCACCGTCTCCACCAAGCGCCTGGCCGACAACGAGGGCGGCGGCTGGGGCGAGCCCAAACCCGCCGCGCGACGGGTGGGCGGCACCACCGACGGGGAATGGGCCGCCGTCGGACAGGACCTGCGCGGACTGGCCTCCACCCTGGTGGCCAAGAAGTCGTGGTTCTTCCTGGCGGACTGCGTGGTCTGCCTGGGCGCGGGCATCACCGCCCGCGACGGCGTGCCCGCCGAGAGCATCGTCGACAACCGGGCACTGGGGGAGCACGGCACCGCCGCCCTCACCGTCGACGGCATCCCCCAGCCCGGCACCCTGGGGTGCACCACCCGCCACCGGCGGGCCCACTGGGCGCACCTGGCCGGCCACGGCGGCTACGTCTTCCCCGGCGGCGCCGACCTCACCGTCCGCCGCGAGGCCCGCACCGGCTCCTGGCACGACATCAACACCGGCTCCGACCCGGCCCCGCTCACCCGCCGCTATCTCACCCTCTGGCACGACCACGGCACCGACCCCACCGACGCCCGCTACGCCTACCTCCTGATGCCCGGCGCCGCCGCCCGCACCCTCGCCGCCCGCGCCGCCGACCGGCACTGGCTGACCGTGCTCGGCAACGACGCCGCCCGGCAGGCCGTGGCGGTGCACCCGCTCGGCGTAACGGCCGTCACTTTCTGGCAGGCGGGCAGCGCGGGGGCGCTCTCCAGTAGCGGGCCGGCCGCCGTCCTGGTACGCCGACGCGGCCGCACCGCCCGCCTGTGCGCCGCGGCGCCCGACCGCACCGGCGCGGACCTGGAGATCACCTGGTCCGCACCGGTGCGCGCGGTCCTCGGGCACGACCCGTCCGTCGAGATCCTGGGCACCGCGCCCGTCCTCCGCCTGCGCCTGGATCCCGGCACCGCCTGCGCCACCCACACCTGTACGGTCGCCCTCGCCTGACCCCGTACGCCTCGTGATCCGTACAACCGCACCGGCGCGCCGTTTGTCGGCCTCTCACAGTTGCCGCGCCCCCGCGTCACCCGTTCGGCCGCCCGGACGCGCGACGCACACAGCGCGATTCTGTGCTGCCTGCCCACGAAATCGGACTCGACGTTGTACGAAACCAACATCGGTGTCCTGAGGTCCGCACACGTACCGTCGATACATGACCACTGTCGAAGATGCGCCCGCCGGTGCCAACGACGCCCGCGGGCGCGTCGCCGAACTGCACGCCATCCGTGAGCAGGCTCGGCGAGGACCCAGCGAGCGTGCCACCGAAGCCCAGCGTGCAAAGGGCAAGCTGACCGCCCGCGAGCGGATCGACTTGCTGCTGGACGAGGGTTCGTTCAACGAGGTCGAGCCGCTGCGGCGGCACCGGGCGACGGGCTTCGGCCTGGAGGCCAAGAAGCCGTACACCGACGGTGTGGTGACCGGCTGGGGCACCGTCCACGGCCGCACCGTGTTCGTCTACGCCCACGACTTCCGGATCTTCGGCGGCGCGCTCGGCGAAGCGCACGCCACCAAGATCCACAAGATCATGGACATGGCCATCCAGGCCGGTGCCCCGCTGGTCTCGCTCAACGACGGCGCAGGCGCCCGCATCCAGGAGGGCGTCTCCGCGCTCGCCGGCTACGGCGGCATCTTCCAGCGCAACACCAAGGCCAGCGGTGTCATCCCGCAGATAAGCGTCATGCTCGGCCCCTGCGCCGGCGGCGCGGCCTACAGCCCGGCCCTCACGGACTTCGTCTTCATGGTCCGCGAGACCTCGCAGATGTTCATCACCGGCCCCGACGTCGTGCGCGCCGTCACCGGTGAGGAGATCACCCAGAACGGCCTGGGCGGCGCCGACGTCCACGCCGAGACCTCCGGCGTGTGCCACTTCGCGTACGACGACGAGGCCACCTGCCTGGAGGAGGTCCGCTACCTCCTCTCCCTCCTGCCGTCCAACAACCGGGAGAACCCCCCGACCGTGGACTGCGAGGACCCGGCGGACCGCTCCGGCGACGTCCTGCTCGACCTCGTCCCGGCGGACGGCAACCGCCCCTACGACATGCACAAGGTCATCGAGGAGATCGTCGACGACGGCGAGTACCTCGAGGTCCACGAGCGCTGGGCGACCAACATCATCTGCGCGCTGAGCCGTCTCGACGGCCGGGTGGTCGGCATCATCGCCAACCAGCCGCAGTCGCTGGCCGGCGTGCTGGACATCGAGGCCTCCGAGAAGGCGGCCCGCTTCGTCCAGATGTGCGACGCCTTCAACATCCCGATCCTCACCCTCCTCGACGTCCCCGGCTTCCTGCCCGGCGTCGACCAGGAGCACGGCGGCATCATCCGCCACGGCGCCAAGCTGCTGTACGCGTACTGCAACGCCACCGTCCCGCGGATCTCCATCGTGCTGCGCAAGGCCTACGGCGGCGCCTACATCGTCATGGACTCGCAGTCCATCGGCGCCGACCTGACCTACGCCTGGCCCACCAACGAGATCGCGGTGATGGGCGCCGAGGGCGCCGCGGGCGTCATCTTCCGCCGGCAGATCGCCGACGCCGAGGACCCCGACGCGATGCGCGCCCGCATGGTCAAGGAATACAAGTCCGAGCTGATGCACCCGTACTACGCGGCCGAGCGCGGCCTGGTCGACGACGTCATCGACCCCGCCGACACCCGCAAGGTGCTGATCCGCTCCCTGGAGATGCTGCGCACCAAGCACGCGGACCTGCCGGCCCGCAAGCACGGCAACCCGCCCCAGTAGTCGCCGCTCCACCCGTTCACGCCACTCCTTCCGTTACGTCACAGAATCGAGAAGACCGCCGTGACAAGCCCCGTCGACCAGCCCATCCGCGTCGAAAAGGGTCAGGCCAGCGAGGAAGAACTCGCCGCCCTGACCGCCGTCCTGCTGGCGCGTGCCGCGCACCGCCCCTCCGCCGAGTCCCGGCGCCCCCGCCACACGGCGGCACCGTGGCGGCGCCTGGAGCGCCAGGGCGGCTTCCACGCCGCCACCAGCTGGCGCCGGCCCTGACCCCACGTTGTCGGCCGTCCCGCCGTAGGGGTTTGTCGCCGTTGCGCCTGCGGCGGGCATTGCCGCTGGCGCGGGGCTGTTCGGCTGCGGGACCGAGCCTCCGGACTCCGTCCTGCGGCCCGGCCCCTCCCGTTGGGGGTGGGAGAAGACCGGTGGGGGTGCACGTATCGACTACGTGCACCCCCACCGGCCTTTTTACCCCCCCACTCACGGGAGGGGTCGCGCCGCAGGACGAAGTCCGGAGGCGTGGCACCGCACCCGTACAACCCACGCCCGCCGCAGGCGCAACGGCGAGAAGACACCGCGGCGCCGCAGACAAAAACGTGGGAGGCAGCCAACGGCCAAAACGTGGCGTAGGTTCGTACCGAGCCTCCCCCTGACGGTGTTCAGGCAGAGATCCTCATGCTGACATGCGCTCGTCATTCCACTCCTGGTGATTCCGCGAAGCGGGCCCCCAGGACGACCGGAAGGAAGCGCCCATGCTCAGCACCCTCGGTGCTGCCGCCGCCGCATCCCTGCTCCTCGCCGGATCGGCATCCCCCACCCCGTTGGCCCGGCCCGGCGACGAACCGCCGGCCGGCAAGATCACCATAGACGTGGCCACGGTGAACGGTTCCGGGTGCAGACCCGGCAGCGCCGCGGTGGCCATCGCCCCCGACAACACGGCGTTCACCGTCACCTACAGCGAATACCTCGCGCAGGCCGGCGGCGACAGCAAACCCACCGACTCCCGCAAGAACTGCCAGATCGCGCTGAATGTCCATGTTCCGCAGGGCTTCACCTACGCGATCGCCAGAGCCGACTACCGCGGCTACGCCTCGCTTGCCCAGGGCGCCAAGGGAATGGAAGTGGCCGGCTACTACTTCCAGGGCCAGCAGCAGACGGCCCGTAAGAGCCACACCTTCGGCGGTGTCTACGACGCCGACTGGCAGACGTCGGACGAGACCGACGTCGACGCGCTGGTCTACGCCCCGTGCGGCGAGGAGCGCTACTTCAACATCAACACCGAACTGCGGGTGGACGCGGGTTCCCGCAAGGCCGCCGCCACCAGCTTCATGGCGATGGACTCCACCGACGGCAGCATCAACACCCTGTACCACTTCGCGTGGAAGCAGTGCCCCGCGTCCCGTAAGTAGCCCCTGAAGGACGCCGAAGGCCCCCGTACGCCCTTGCCAGGCGTACGGGGGCCCAAGTGGCCGCACAGGGCGCACGGAGAGCCTCACAGGCTCTGCGCCGAGCGCTACCGCAGCCGCGCCATCAGCGCGTGCTCCACGAGCGTGATGAGCGCGCTCTTGGCCTCGCTGCGGTGCCGTGCGTCGGTGCTGATGATCGGAGCGTCCGGGCCGATCTGCAGCGCCTCGCGCACCTCGTCCGGCGTGTAGGGCTGGTGCCCGTCGAAGCCGTTGAGGGCGATGACGAACGGCAGGCCGGAGTTCTCGAAGTAGTCGACCGCGGGGAAGCAGTCGGCCAGGCGGCGGGTGTCCACCAGGACGACGGCGCCGATCGCGCCGCGCACCAGGTCGTCCCACATGAACCAGAAGCGGTCCTGACCGGGCGTACCGAACAGGTACAGGATCAGGTCCTGGTCCAGCGTGATCCGGCCGAAGTCCATCGCCACGGTCGTGGTCGTCTTGTCCGGCGCGTGCGTGAGGTCGTCGATCCCCGCCGAGGCGGAGGTCATCACGGCTTCGGTACGCAGCGGATTGATCTCTGAGACGGCCCCGACGAACGTGGTCTTGCCCACGCCGAAGCCGCCCGCCACCACGATCTTCGCGGAGGTGGTGGAGCGGGCTGCACCGCTAGAGCTTGCGAAGTCCACTGAGCACCCTTTCGAGCAGTGTCACATCTGGCTGTCCGCCGGCGGTCTCGTCCCCGCCGGGCTGGTGAATGGCGACGAGTCCGGCCTCCGCCAGGTCGGCGACGAGGATCCGGGCGACGCCGAGGGGAATGGAGAGCAGGGCCGAGATCTCGGCCACCGATTTGATCTCACGGCAGAGGTGGCAGATGCGTTGGTGCTCCGGCAGCTGGCCCTGCATCCGGGAGGGATCGGCGGTCGTGCTGACCAGCGCCTCGATGGCGAGCTGGTAGCGCGGCCGGGTCCGGCCTCCGGTCATCGCGTACGGGCGCACGAGCGGGTTGTGACTGCCGGTGGGGGCGGGCTCGGGCGCGCGCCGCTGCGGCTGCACCGGCTGGATGCGGGGCGCCTGCGGCTGATCGTACGGCGACGGCTCGTACGGCTGGGAGTCGTACGGCCGCTGCGGCTGCTGGTGCTGCGGCGGCCGCGGCGGTTCGGACCGCTGCGGCCGGCGGCTCGGCGCAGACGGAAAGTTGAAGCGGTTGTTATGGGTCTCGCCACCAGGACCGGGCTCGGGCCCGGAACCGTACGGGTATCCGCTGGGGGGCGTTGCCACGTCTCCTCCTCCAACTTGCCAATCTGACGCCGGTCGCGCCACCGAACCATAAGGCGCGGTGGCGGGAAACGCACTGCCTGTCTGTTAGTTGAGAAGGCTGCCCTGCAGTTCGGCACGCAGATCGGGCGTCAGAACATTGCCCGCGCGGTCGACCAGCAGGGCCATCTCGTAACCGACGAGGCCGATGTCGCACTCGGGGTGCGCGAGTACGGCCAGCGACGATCCGTCCGAGACGGACATGATGAAGAGGAAGCCGCGCTCCATCTCCACCACGGTCTGGTTCACGCTCCCGCCCTCGAAGATGCGGGAGGCGCCGGCCGTCAGCGACGTCAGCCCGGAGGCCACCGCCGCCAGCTGGTCGGCTCTGTCACGAGGGAACCCCTCGGACATGGCGAGGAGGAGTCCGTCCGCGGAGACCACGACCGTGTGGGACACCCCGGGGGTGTTGTCCACGAAGTTGGTGATCAACCAGTTCAGATTCTGCGCCGCCTGGCTCATCGGGCTCACACTAACGCTCCTGATCGTAGGTGCTGCCGGGGCCGAAGCCCTGTCGGTCATTCTGGGGTTCCGCGCCCGCGTTGCGTCCCTGCTGGATGCCACGGCGCAGATTGCTCAGCCGGCCGCGAACGTCCTCCGGGGCGCGGGAGACCTGGGGGCCGCCCTGCGGGGTCTGCTCCGCGGCGCCTTCGACCAGGTTGGCCTTGGGCACCCGCCGGGGGAGACCGGAGGACGTGACCCCACCGGCCGTCGGCCGGCGCAGTCGCTCCGCCCGCTGCCATCGGTCGTCGTTGGAGCTGCGCCAATCGGAGCTGTCCAGGCCGTTGACCGTCGCGCCCCGCTGCTGCGGGGGCGCCACCGGCTCCACGGGCTCCTCCTGCCACTGCTGCTCAGCCTGCTGCTGGGCGTGCGGTGACTGCTGACCATGGCCTCCGCGGCGCGGAAGGCCGGCGTCGGTCAGCGTGGGGGAGTCGCTCGGGGACTGGCCCGGACGCTCGAATGGTACGCGCTCGGACGCATCAGCGGGAGCGGCAGTTGTATTCCGGTCAGATTCCGCTTCGGTTCCGAAGTAGCCGTCGAACGCCGGGCGTTCGGCCCGCTCGGCCGGGGCGAAGGTTTCCTCGGGGGCGTAGGGGTGCTGGCCAGTGGTCTGTGCGGCGCCCGGATCACCGAACGCCGAGCTGCCGTGCGCACGGTCGTCGTAGAGCGGCAGATCGCCTTCCGCATATGCCGCCTGGCCGGAATGCGACGCTTGTTCGCCACGGTCCGAGAAGGCGTCCCCGAGGCCCGAGAAGGTGTCCGCGGGGTCCGGGAAGGCACCCGAGGGCGCGGCGGCCTGCTGCCCGCCGGTCTGCGCCTCCAGCGCCGCCCTGCGCTCCTCGCGCAGCAGCGAACGGCCCACCGGGTCCAGCTCCGGGGCGGCGTCGGGGTGCCCGTAGCCGCCGTCGTCGAAGCCCAGTTCGGCGGCGGTGCGCTGACGGTCCTCGTAGGCGGTGGGCGGCTGCGGCTGCTCGGGAACGATCCGGGAGACCGTGAAGTCGTCCTCGTACTCCTCGCCGCCACCGCCGTGGGTGATCGCCTCCGGCAGCATGACCAGCGAGGTGGTGCCGGCCTGCTCGCCCGAGGGGCGCAGCTGGACGCGGATGCCGTGCCGGTCGGCCAGCCGGCCGACCACGAACAGGCCCATCCGCTGGGAGACCGCCGCATCCACGCTCGGCGGGTTGGCCAGCTTGTGGTTGATGTCCGCGAAGTCCTCGGGGGTCAGCCCGATGCCCTTGTCGTGGATCTCGATCATGACCCGGCCGTCGGGCAGCCGGGTCGCGGCCACCCGCACCTTGGTCTGCGGCGAGGAGAACGTGGTGGCGTTCTCCAGCAGCTCGGAGAGCAGATGCACCAGGTCGGTGACCGCGGTGCCGTGGATCTCGCTCTCGGGGACGCTGGTCAGCTCTATTCGCTCGTACGACTCGACCTCGGAGGTCGCCGCACGCAGCACGTCCACCAGCGGCACCGGCTGGTTCCACCGGGCACCGGGGTTCTCGCCGGCGAGGATCAGGAGGTTCTCGCCGTTACGGCGCATACGCGTGGCGAGGTGGTCGAGCCGGAAGAGGTTCTCCAGCTGGTCGGGGTCCGCCTCGTTGTTCTCCAGGTCCGTGATCAGCGTCAGCTGGCGCTCGATCAGGCCCTGGTTGCGCTGGGAGAGGTTGGTGAAGATCGCATTGACGTTGCCCCGCAGCAGCGCCTGCTCGGCGGCCAGCCGCACGGCCTCGCGGTGCACCTGGTCGAAGGCGCGGGCGACCTCGCCGATCTCGTCCGTGGTGGAGATCGGGATCGGCTGGACACGGGTGTCGACCCGGCCCGGGTCCGTCCGCGAGAGCTGGTCGACCAGCATCGGCAGCCGCTGCTCGGCGACGCTGAAGGCGGCGGTGCGCAGCTGGCGCATGTTGCGGCTCATCCGGCGGGCCATCAGCCCGGCCACGACGAACGCGATGATCAGCGCGGCCAGCACGATGCCGGAGTCGACGAAGGTGGACTGCCGGGCGTCGTCGGCGATCGACGCGGCCTCGTTCACCGCCTTGTCCGCCAGGTCCTTCTCGATGGACCGGTACATGGTGAACTTGCCGGTCGCGGCCGCGAACCAGCTGTCGGACGTGATGCCCTTGGCGGCGAGCGCCTCGGGCGCCGCACCGGAGGCGATGAAGTCGGACATGGTGTCGATGGGCGGCGGCGTACGGAACGGCCGGCCGGCCGCCTTCGCCTGCGCCTTGGCCTGCGCCAGCTGCTGCTGCGCGGTGGCCTTGAGCGCGGCGGCGTCCTTGGTGAGCCGCTCGACGTCCTCGGGCGTGCCGCCGGAGGTGTACTCCTGGATGGCGATGCCCTCCAGGTAGCGGTACGAGGCGAACGAGGTCAGCTGGAGCTTGTGCTCCCGGCCGCCCTGCGGGGTGGCCGGGTCGATCAGCAGGTGGGTGCCGATGGAGCGCTCTAGGGACGCGGCGGCCTTCGCCAGTGCGACGGCGTAGACGGTGCGGCCGTAGGAGGTGATGTTGCCGGTGCCCAGGCCGAGTTCGTTGGCGAACTCCATCAGCGGGTGCTGGATGCCGACGTAGCTCTCCTCGGTCTTCACACCGTGCAGCCGGGAGGTGTAGGCGACCTTGCGCAGCCCGTCCAGCTTCGGCTCGACCTTTTCGAACGCGGCGAGGCGGCGCTTGAGACCGGGCTTGTCCGGCATGGCCTTGGCGGCCTGGTGGAAGGCGTCGGCGGCATCGTCGGTGGCGGTGCGCGCCTCCTCGACGACCGGGTCGTCCTTCTGGCCCTTGAGCAGCGGGGCGGCGGTACGGTCCCGCTCGTCGAGCAGGGCGTTGCTGTAGGAAAGCGCGGCGCGAACGAGCTTCGCGGTGTTCTCCGCGTCCTTGGCTTCCTGCCAGGTGGCGAACGAGCTGTTGACCCGGAGCCCGCCGAAGACCAGGGCGAGCAGCACCGGGATCAGCAGAATGGCGTTCAGCCGGGTGGCCACCCGCCAGTTGCGCGGGGCGTACTTACTGCCGCTGACCGGAGGCTTCGCGACCGTGTTCTCGGACGCATCGGAAGCCGGTACGCCACCACGCGGCGGCGGGGTGAAGTTGCCCCGCCGCGGTTCCGGCGGCTCAGGGCTCGCCTTGCTTCGCCTCACTCGACCAACAACCTCTCGGCGCCGGCACGTACTTGCTGTGCCGTTTCTTCTGGGCGTTACTACTCCGTAGTTCAGCGAATTTCAGCACGTCAGGCCGGTGCCTTCCAAACACTGCGCAAAGAGCGAGAGAGCCCGTGAAAGCCGGAGATAAAAGGGGCGTTAAGGGCGAGCCCCGCCAAATGGCGGGCCCGTTGTACGCATAGCGAAGCCGCACAAACGCGAGGGGTGTCGAACGCCCCGCGATTCACTGTCGAAACGTTATGAAGCACAATCGGTGGCGTGTCGAAGGACACAGATCCATTCACGCACGCCGGGAACCGGGCCGCCCCGCCCTCAGCGGAGACCGCCCGGATTGCCGCGCCGCCCGGCTACTGGAGCCGGGCCATCAGAGCGTGCTCGACCAGCGTGATGAGCGCGCTCTTGGCCTCGCTGCGGTGCCGCGCGTCGGTGATGATGATCGGCGTCCTGGGACCGATCTGCAGTGCCTCGCGCACCTCGTCCGGCGTGTAGGGCTGGTGCCCGTCGAAGCCGTTGAGGGCGACGACGAACGGCAGCCCGGAGTTCTCGAAGTAGTCCACGGCGGGGAAGCAGTCGGCCAGGCGGCGGGTGTCCACCAGGACGACGGCGCCGATCGCGCCGCGCACCAGGTCGTCCCACATGAACCAGAAGCGGTCCTGACCGGGCGTACCGAACAGGTACAGGATCAGGTCCTGGTCCAGCGTGATCCGGCCGAAGTCCATCGCCACGGTCGTCGTGGTCTTGTCCTGGACATGGGACAGATCGTCGATGCCCGCCGACGCGGAGGTCATCACGGCCTCCGTGCGCAGCGGATTGATCTCCGAAACGGCTCCGACGAACGTGGTCTTGCCCACGCCGAAGCCGCCCGCCACCACGATCTTCGCCGAGGTCGTGGCGCGGGCGCCGCTCTGTGCGAAGCCCTGCTCAGAGCTTGCGAAGTCCACTGAGCACCCTCTCCAGCAGGGTCACGTCCGGCGTGCCACCTGCTTCACCGCTGCCGCCGGGCTGATGGATGGCCACCATCCCCGCCTCCGCCAGGTCCGCCACCAGGATCCGCGCCACACCCAGCGGGATGTGCAGCAGCGCCGAGACCTCCGCCACCGACTTCACCTCGCGGCACAGCGTGCAGATGCGCTGGTGCTCGGGCAGCAGACCGGGCAGCTGGGCCGGGTCGGCGGTCGTGCTCACCAGCGCCTCTATGGCGAGCTGGTAACGCGGCCGGGTCCGGCCTCCGGTCATCGCGTAAGGGCGCACCAGCGGCTGGTCACCTTCGGCCCCGTACGGCGCTTGGCTGTAGGCGCCGTACGGGCCGGAAGAGGCGGGTGGCGGGGTCATGTAGGTCCTCCGAGGCGGACAACAACTGACGTGTCGTCGGGTCGGGCCGGTGGGGGGTGCGGCACTGGCGGATGGGTCGCGCACTCCCGGACGCTGCGGACGCCCGGGTGCGGCGAGTACTAGTTCAGCAGGCTGCCTTGCAATTCGGCACGCAGATCGGGCGTGAGCACCGTGCCCGCGCGGTCGACCAGCAGGGCCATCTCGTAGCCGACCAGGCCGATGTCGCACTCGGGGTGCGCCAGTACGGCCAGACACGAGCCGTCCGAGACGGACATGATGAAGAGGAAGCCGCGCTCCATCTCCACCACGGTCTGATTGACCGTGCCGCCCTCGAAGATCCGGGACGCCCCGGAGGTCAGCGAGGTCAGGCCGGAGGCCACCGCCGCCAGCTGGTCGGCACGGTCGCGCGGGAAGCCCTCGGACATCGCGAGGAGCAGCCCGTCCGCGGAGACCACCACCGTGTGGGACACCCCGGGGGTGTTGTCCACGAAGTTGGTGATCAACCAGTTCAGGTTCTGCGCCGCCTGGCTCATCGGACTCAACTAACGCTCCTGCTGGTGAGTGGGGTCGACAATGCCGTGGTTGCCGGTGGAGGAGGTTCCTCCAGCCTGCCGGCCCTGCTGGATACCCCGGCGGAGATTGGTCAGCCGCCCGCGCACGTCACTGGGCGCACGCGAAACCTGCGGACCGGTCTGCGGGGCGGGCTGCTGCTGGGCGGTGCCCGCGACGAGATTGGCGCGCGGGACCCGGCGCGGCAGTCCGGAGGTGGTCAGCCCGCCGGCGGCCGGCTGGCGGATCTGCTCCGCCTGGCGCCAGGTGTCGTCGTTGGGCGTACTGCGCCACTGACCGGTCTCCTCCGGCGCGGCCTCACGGCGCGGCGCCGGCGCGTTCTGCGGTTCGGCCGCACCGCCGGACCGCGGCGGCACCCCGGCCGCGGCGGACGCCGGGTGGCTGAACCAGTTCGACTCGATGGTGTCGAAGATCGGCGTACGGCCGTCACCGGGACCCGCGTCGCCCGCGCCGAGCGCATCGCGGTCCTGCGGCTGCTGCACCGGGTGCCGACCGGTCTCGTACGGATCCGCGTCGGCGTCCGCACGGGCCGGCTCGCGACGGCCCGCACCGGTCCCGGCGCGGCCGTCGGGCCGCGGGAACTGCCCGGTCGTCTCGTACTGGCCGGTCTCGTACTGCCCGGTCTCGTACTGGTCGGTCGTGTCGGACCGGCCGGTCTCGTACTGGCCCGTCGTCTCGTACTGCCCCGTCTCGAACGGGTCCGTCCCGCGCTCGCCGGGACCGCCGGCCGCACCGGCACCCGCCGGCTCCCGGTCGCCGCCCGGCAGCGCGAAGCCGCCGGTGTCACGGGGCTCGGGCCGGGCGAACGCCGTGGTGTCGGCCGGGCCGCGGCCGCCCTGGCCACCGTCCGCGCCGGGCGGCGGGCCGTTGAAGTCCGGGCGGGCGAAGGCCGCGGTGTCACCGGGGCCCCCGGTGGGCGCGGGCCGCTCGAAGCTGCCGGTGGTCTCCGGCTCCTCGTGGCCGCGCGGCCGGTCCTGGGCCTCGCGGGGAGCCAGCGGCCAGTCGTCGTCGGCGCCGCGCTCACGGCGCGCGCCCCAGCTCGTACCGCCGCTCTGCGGGCCGCCCTGACCGCCCTGGCCGCCGGAGCCGCCGGGCAGTTCGGCCGCCGGGCCGCGCGGCGGCAGCTGCGGCCGCTCCTCGCGCCGCGGCGCACCGGTCGGCGGCGCCACGCTCGACATGCCCTCGTCCGCGCCACGGGTGGGCAGCGAGGGACGGCCGGCCTCGGGCGCACCGGGACCCGTACGGCGGGCCGCGGCCGCGCCGCCGAAGGCGCCCGCCGCACCACCGCCGCGACCGGGCAGCGCGGGGCGCCCGGCAGCGGGGCCCGCACCGACCTGGCCGCGCGGCTGGAGCCCGGCGAGCCTGCTGGCGGGCGCGCCGCCGCCTTCGCCGCCGCCGCTCTTGGCATTGCTCGGCGCCGGCTTCTTGCCGCCCTGCGCCACATCGACGGGGAGCATGACCAGCGCCGTGGTGCCGCCGGAGTCGGAGGGCCGCAGCTGGATACGGATGCCGTGCCGCAGCGACAGGCGGCCGACCACGAACAGACCCATCCGCCGGGACACCGAGACGTCCACGGTCGGCGGGCTGGCCAGCCGCTCGTTGATCGCCGAGAGGTCCTCGGGCGACAGGCCGATACCGGTGTCGTGGATCTCGACCAGGACGCGGCCGTCGGGCAGCGCATGGCCGGTGACCTTCACCTTGGTCTGCGGCGAGGAGAACGAGGTGGCGTTCTCCAGCAGCTCGGCGAGCAGGTGGACGAGGTCGTTGACGACCCGGCCGGCGACCTCGGTCTGCGGGACGGCGTTGAGCTCGATCCGCTCGTACTGCTCCACCTCGGACGCGGCGGCACGCAGGACATCGACCAGCGGCACCGGCCGCGTCCACCGGCGCCCCGGCTCCTCACCGGCGAGGACCAGGAGGTTCTCGCCGTTACGGCGCATACGGGTGGCGAGGTGGTCGAGCTTGAAGAGCGAGGAGAGCTGGTCGGGGTCGGCCTCGCGGGACTCCAGTTCGGAGATCAGCGAGAGCTGACGCTGAATCAGACCCTGGGAGCGGCGCGAGAGGTTGGTGAACATCGCGTTGACGTTGCCCCGCAGCAGCGCCTGCTCGGAGGCGAGGCGGACCGCCTCGCGGTGGACGTCGTCGAACGCCGCGGCCACCTGGCCGATCTCGTCCCGGCTGTGCACACCGACCGACTCGACGGAGGTGTCCACGTCCTGCGGGTCTGCCTCGGACAGCTGCTTGACCAGCTCGGGCAGCCGGTCCTGGGCGACCCGCTGCGCGGTGTCCTGGAGGCGGTGCAGCGAGCGGACCATGGACCGGGCCACGACGAACGCGCCGATCAGCGAGACACCGAGGACCAGCAGGATCAGCGCACCGTTGAGGATCGCTTCCTGGGTGGCCTCGTCGCGCAGCTCGCGGGCCTTCTGGTCCATCTCCGACAGCAGCGTGGTCTCGATCCGCGACATCTCGGCGATCTTGACCGAGTCGGTGTCGTACCAGTCGAGGTACTTGAACTCCTGGCTGCGGATGCCGTCGGCGCTGGCGAAGGCGCGGTGCGCGAAGTTGCCCGCGGCCTTGATCTGGTCGTTGTTGCCGTCCAGACCGCGGGTGAGGGCCTCGGCGTTGTTGGGGTAGATCTGGGTGAAGCGGTCGCGTGCCGCGCTCTCGTCCAGCTCGGCGGTGTGGCCGGCCAGCCGGTCGTTGGCCGACAGCTGGGCGCCGCCCGGGTGCGCGAGGCCCGCACTGATCAGGGCGCGCTGCATCGAGGCGAATTCCTTGGCGGACGAGAAGGCCGCCAGGGCACGGGTGGAGCGGATCATCTCCGGGTTGCTGGTCGCCTGCGCCATGTCCTGGGAGAGCGACAGCAGGGAGTCGATCAGCTGGTTGTACCGCGAGACCGTGCGCGCCGCGTTGTTGTCGTCCTTGTAAGCGTTGGCGCGGATCTCGTTGAGGTCGGTCAGCTGGCGCCCGATCTCCAGAACGGTCGCCCGCACACCGGTCATCGTGGCGTCGTCGGCCTTGATGTCCCCGGTGGCCTGACTGAACGACAGCTTGGCGCGGTCGGTCGCCTCGCGCGGCGCGACGACGTTGGCGTCGTCCTTGACGTTGCCGCTGCCGGCCAGCGGACCGGCCGACTTGTCGCGCTCCACCTGGAGGGCGTCGGCGAGCTCGGTCGCCTGCCGCGTCATCTCCGTGAGCAGCTGCATCTTGTCGAGCTGGTCGATGTTGTCCAGCGAGTTGTCGATGCGCAGCGCGCCCAGCGTGGTCGCGGCGACCACCGGAAGCGCCAGCAGGGAGACCAGACGGGTGCTGATGCGCCAGTTGCGCAGCGATATTCGGCTGCCGGGACCCACCGGTCCCTTCTTGTTCGGCGCGGCCGGCTTGCCTCCGTCGGCGTCACCGGTCGCCCGGCCGCTGCGGTCGGACGGCGCACCGTTGCTCTGGGCAGGCTGGGGCGAGGAGGCGCCGGTCCCGCCGCGCAGCTCCGGCTCCGCCGCAGCTTCCCCTTGCCCTTGACGGGTCTGGGGAGACCCCATGCCATCCCTCTTGAAACGTCCCTGCACTAGCGTCGCAACCTCTGGACCAGGCGTCCCTCCGCGTCAACGGCGGGACGGTGTCGAGTCGTAGGGGTCCGCAAGTCCCCCATGGCGGTCGTGAGTGACCGGCGGGCTGCCCTCTCTGGCCGAGAGAGCGGCACCACCGCGCGGCGCTACGTTGCGCCCCAGCGCGCCGGCTGAAACGTGCGGCGGTCCGTGGAATTCCAGCACAGTGCCGGATCTCCAACAAGAGCGGAACCGACGGTCGTGACATGGGTGACGCACCGTGCGGCACGCGTGACGACCCGTAGAGAATTCCGTCCGCAATAACGGACTTTTGGCGGCGAATCGCCCGGCCCGGCTCCCTGTCCCAGGTGCGGTGATCGGGAGCGGAACATGCGCTTCAATCCGTCAATGTCCGATTCGCCCCGAGATAGTGATCATGAGAATTGCGGCATTTGTCCAACACCTCGTGAGCAAACTCACAGGAAGATCGTCGACTTGTCCAGCACTTCGCAGGGAATGGCGCGCATAGCCTGACGCTTTACACGGGTGCCCCGGGCGACAAGCGCGTCCGGGGCACCTTCAAGGCAGCAACGGCAAGGCGGGCGGGGGCAACCCCTTTCCCTTGTCCTCCACACAATGATCACAACACCGACGATCACCGACGCGAGGCGTGAAGCAGTGAAGGCAGCACAGTCGACGATGATGTTCCGCAACATAGCCAACCCGCGGCGCACCACCCTGGCGCACCTCGAGGACGCCGAGGAACTGGCCCCCGCCGACGCCCCGGAGCACACCGTCGACCTGCCCACGCAGACGGCCAACCCCCGCCGCACGATCCTCATGGACGCCCCCGCGGCGCACGCCCCGCAAGACACCCAGGACGTACCGGCCTAATACGCCTGCGGGCCCGCCGCCGCCCCGCGATAGCCTGGAGTGTCAACTCCGGCCAGTGATCAATTGAGGGGCAGCGGCAACCCGTGCGCATCGCCAGATTCTCCATCGACGGCACCGTCGGCTTCGGCGTGGTCGAGGGCGACGAACTCGACGTCATCAAGGGGCACCCCTTCGCCGCATTCGAGCGCTCGGGCCAAAAGGTTCCCCTGGACAAGATCCGGCTCCTGCCGCCGACCCTGCCCAACAAGGTCGTCGCGATCGGCCGCAACTACGCCGAACACGCCGCCGAGCTGGGCAACGAGGTCCCCGAGGCCCCGGTGACGTTCTTCAAGCCGTCCACCTCCGTGATCGGCCCCGGCGACCCCATCGCCTACCCCTCCTTCTCCCAGGAGGTGCACCACGAGGCGGAGCTCGCCGTCGTCATCGGCCGCATGTGCCGCGAGGTGCCCCGCGAGCGGGTCAAGGACGTCATCCTCGGCTACACCTGCGCCAACGACATCACCGCGCGGGACGTCCAGCAGCGCGAGAAGCAGTGGGCCCGGGCCAAGGGCTTCGACGGCTCCTGCCCCCTCGGCCCCTGGATCGAGACCGAACTCGACCCCGGCGATCTGACCATCCAGTGCACCGTCAACGGCGAACAGCGCCAGCTCGGCCGCACCAGCCAGATGGTCCGGCCCATCGAGGACCTGATCGTGCACATCACCGAGGCCATGACGCTGCTGCCCGGCGACGTCGTCCTCACGGGCACCCCGGCCGGGGTCGGCCCCCTCAACGTCGGCGACGAGGTCGCCGTCACCATCTCAGGCATCGGCACTCTCACCAACAAGGTGATCAAGCGTGGCTAACGCGACCCCCGTCCGCGTCCGTTTCTGTCCCTCCCCGACCGGCAACCCCCACGTGGGTCTGGTCCGTACCGCCCTGTTCAACTGGGCCTACGCCCGGCACACCGGCGGCAGCCTGGTCTTCCGGATCGAGGACACCGACGCGGCCCGTGATTCCGAGGAGTCCTACCAGCAGCTGCTGGACTCCTTCCACTGGCTCGGCTTCGACTGGGACGAGGGCCCCGAGGTCGGCGGCCCGCACGCCCCCTACCGCCAGTCCCAGCGGATGGACCGCTACCAGGACATCGCCGCCAAGCTGCTGGCCGGCGGGTACGCGTACCCCTGCTACTGCACCACCGAAGAGCTCGACGAGCGCCGCGAGGCCGCCCGCAAGGCCGGCCGGCCCTCCGGCTACGACGGCACCTGCCGCGAGCTGACCGACGAGCAGAAGGCCGCCTACGAGGCCGAGGGCCGCACCTCGATCGTCCGCTTCCGCATGCCCGACGAGCCGATCACCTTCACCGACCTCGTCCGCGGCGAGCTGACCTTCACCCCCGACAACGTCCCGGACTACGGCATCGTCCGCGCCAACGGCGCCCCGCTGTACACCCTGGTCAACCCCGTCGACGACGCCCTGATGGGCATCACCCACGTCCTGCGCGGCGAGGACCTGCTCTCCTCCACCCCCCGCCAGATCGCGCTCTACAAGGCCCTGATCGACCTCGGCATCGCCTCCGCGATCCCGGCCTTCGGCCACCTGCCCTACGTCATGGGCGAGGGCAACAAGAAGCTCTCCAAGCGCGACCCGCAGGCCAGCCTCAACCTCTACCGCGAGCGCGGCTTCCTCCCCGAGGGCCTGCTCAACTACCTCTCCCTGCTCGGCTGGTCCTTCTCCGCGGACGAGGACATCTTCACGATCCCCGAGCTGATCGAGAAGTTCGACATCGCCGACGTCAACGCCAACCCGGCCCGCTTCGACCTGAAGAAGGCCGAGGCGATCAACGCCGAGCACATCCGGCGGCTGGACGTCAAGGACTTCATCGCGGCCTGCGAGCCCTGGCTGACGGCCCCGTTCGCCAACTGGGAGCCCGAGGACTTCGACCGCGCCGCCTGGGAGGCGATCGCCCCGCACGCCCAGACCCGCCTCACCGTCCTCTCCGACATCACCGCCAACGTCGACTTCCTCTTCCGCAAGGAGCCCGTCGAGGACGAGCCCTCCTGGACCAAGGCCATGAAGGGCGACCCGGCCGCCCTCCTGACCACCGCCCGCGCCAACCTCCTCGCCGCCGACTGGACCGGCGGCCCCGAGCCCCTCAAGGCCGCCGTCCTGGCCGCCGGCGAGGAACACGGCCTCAAGCTCGGCAAGGCCCAGGCCCCCGTCCGCGTAGCCGTCACCGGCCGCACCGTCGGTCTCCCCCTCTTCGAGTCCCTGGAGATCCTCGGCAAGGACCGCACCATCGCCCGCATCGACGCGGCGCTGGCGAAGCTGGCGGGCTGATCCCGTACGAGTGCTCAGGGCCCGGAAGCCGGTACGGCTTCCGGGCCCTCGGTGTATCCAGGAGCGGACGACAACCTGAAGGGTGGGGACAATGACCGTGACAGAGGCAGAGGCAAGAGAAGGGCTGACCATGACCGCGCTCGCCGGCCGGCCGCACATGCTGCCGAGCCAATTCGAAGAACTAGCTCGTCTCGCTGCCCGCATCGGTGACGGGCTGCATCTGGAATTCATCGATGAAAGGCTGGGGATCAAGGCTGTGCCGGACGGCGACCACGACGAGATCGTCGCGTGGCTTCAGCAGGTGTGCATGCAGCACCGTCCTGAGCTGCACCTCTACGGCGAGCGGGGCCTCCTGATCCCGGCGTACCGAAAGGGCTATGCCAGGCCCGACGCAACGCTTGCGCCGAGAGGCTCCTTTTCGGGCCAGGGGGAGTGGGCCGCTTCCGAACCAGTCCTGATGACGGTCGAGGTCACCTCCCACGATGGCGACACCGATCGCCGTGACCGCCAGCAGAAGCCCCGCGCCTACGCGGAGGCCGGTATTCCGGTCTACCTGCTGATCGACCGCGACACGTGCGAGGTCACCGTCTTCTCGAAGCCTGACGGCGATCACTACGACCAGGCCGTCACGGTGCGGTTCGGCACGCCGGTCGAGATCCCGGCGCCCGTCGGCCTCAAGCTCGACACCGAGCCGCTGAAGGACTGGGTGAACTGAGCCCCCATGCCCCTCCGCGCCGTCCTCTGGGACCTCGACGACACCCTCTTCGACTACACGGGATCGGACCGCGCCGGCGTCCTGCGGCACCTCGAAGCGGAAGGGCTGACGGCGGCCTACGGCGGCGAGGAGGCCGCGCTGGCGCGGTGGCAGGCCGCCATGGAGCGTGCGTTCGCCCGGTTCCTCGCCGGTGAGCTGGAATTTCTGGAGCACCGCAGGGAGCGGGCCCGGACGTTTCTGGGCGTGCCGCTCTCCGACGACGAGGCGGACGCCTGGTTCGGGCGGTACGTGGCGCACTACGAAGCGTCCTGGGTGCTCTTCCCGGACTCCGCGCCCGCCCTGGAGGCGCTCGCGCCGCTGGCACGGCAGGCCGTGCTGTCCAACTCCGGGACCGCCAGCCAGGAGCGCAAGCTGCGCGCCCTGGGGATCCGCGGATACTTCGAGGCGGTGCTGTGCTCCGACGAGCTGGGGCACGCCAAACCCGAGCCGGAGGCGTTCGCGGCCGCCTGTGACGCGCTCGGTCTGCCGCCCGAGGAGGTGGTCTACGTCGGCGACCGGCTCGACATCGACGCGCTGGGCGCCCGGGACGCCGGTCTGACCGGCGTCTGGCTGGACCGCAACGGCGGCGGGGAGGAGCCGCCGCCGGGCGTACGGCGCATCCGGAGCCTGGCGGAGCTGCCCGAGCTGTTGCGCGGCGTTATCGGTTTTGGTGCGCCGTCCGCGATCAGGTAATGTTCTTCCTGCGCCGCCCGAGAGAGCCGAAAGGCCCGGCCGGGAAGCGCGAGTCAAATACGGCCCCCATCACCGGGGGTTGCATTTTGATGGCCTATGGTGTAATTGGCAGCACGACTGATTCTGGTTCAGTTAGTCTAGGTTCGAGTCCTGGTAGGCCAGCTCGCAGAGCTCATCTGCAAAGCCCCCGTTGTGTAGCGGCCTAGCACGCCGCCCTCTCAAGGCGGTAGCGCCGGTTCGAATCCGGTCGGGGGTACAGATCCTTTCACTCCGTTTCCTTCGGGTCGCTCCCGGATGCGACGATGTTGAGGATCGCTAGGGCCCCCGTTGTGTAGCGGCCTAGCACGCCGCCCTCTCAAGGCGGTAGCGCCGGTTCGAATCCGGTCGGGGGTACTGGTCTAAACCACCATGGGCTATGGTGTAATTGGCAGCACGAGTGATTCTGGTTCATTTAGTCTAGGTTCGAGTCCTGGTAGCCCAGCGCAGCATGTCCTTCGCGACAGGCTCACCTGCAGACGAGAATCTCAACTGCAGCAAGACTTGCCCCCGTTGTGTAGCGGCCTAGCACGCCGCCCTCTCAAGGCGGTAGCGCCGGTTCGAATCCGGTCGGGGGTACAGAGAAGAAGGCTCCCCGCATCATGCGGGGGGCCTTCTCGCATTCAACTGCCGCCGCCGAAGCGCTTGTCGGGCGGAGCCGGGGCGCTGCGGCGCGTCGAGGGCCTCGGTGCATGCCGGCCGGTGCATGCCGAAGGGGCGGGAGGCGGCCGCGACTTCGGGGTGCAAGCGCCGGGCCGGTCGCGGTCGGGAGACCTCCTCGGTGGCTGGGCGGTACCTCGCCCGCGGTGGCCACCGGGATCCGGCCGTCCCCGGCCGCGCACGTACGTCCCCGGCACTCTGCGTGATGTTTCCCAGCCGTTCGCTTGCGCACCGAATTGGAGAGTGTCACTATCCAAGAATGGGTAGCGGCACTATCCAATGGTCCCCGGGCGTGCCGAGGCGTCCCGGGGTGTCTCGCGGCATGACGAAGGGGGCTCCCATGAGCGGCAGGCCGGTTGAGGGACGGATGACGGCGGACGGCGACGGGGAGGCGGTGGTCTTCCTCGTCGGCATGCGGGTCAACAGCTGGTGGGCGGTGCGCAGTTGGCTGCCCGTCTTCCTGGCGATGCCGCGGATGATCAAGGAGCAGGCGCGGGACCGGGAGCGCGGGATGCTGGGGTACCGGTTCCTGCCGGGGCTGCGGAACTTCGCCGTGCTCCAGTACTGGGAATCGATGGACAAGCTGCTGGCCTACGCCGTCGACCAGGGCGGCGAGCACCGGCCGGCCTGGACGGCGTACAACCGGCGGGCGCGGGCGGGCCGGGGCAAGGTCGGCTTCTGGCACGAGACCTATGCCGTCCCGGCGGGCTCGTACGAGAGCATCTACGCCAATATGCCGCCCCACGGGCTGGGGGCGGTCCGGGGTGTGGTCCCGGTCGGGCGCCGCGGGGAGCGAGCGGCCGACCGGCTGGGCGTCTGAGCGCCGAAGGGAGCGGCCCGTACGGCGTGATCCGTACGGGCCGCTACCGCAACCGACAGCGGCTCCTGCCCCGGCCGGCCCCGCTGCGGCGTGCTAGCCGCTCCTCCGCAGGCCCTCGGAGAGGCGGGCGGCGGCGTCGATGACCGCCTGGGCGTGCATCCGGCCCGGGTGGCGGGTCAGGCGCTCGATCGGTCCGGAGACCGAGACGGCGGCGACCACGCGGTTGGAGGGGCCGCGCACGGGCGCGGAGACGGAGGCCACGCCGGGCTCGCGCTCGCCGATCGACTGGGCCCAGCCGCGGCGCCGCACGCCCGAGAGCGCGGTGGCCGTGAAGCGGGCGCCCTGGAGGCCGCGGTGCAGCCGCTCGGGCTCCTCCCAGGCCATCAGGATCTGGGCCGAGGAGCCGGCCTTCATGGTCAGCGTGGAGCCGACCGGGACGGTGTCCCGCAGTCCGGACAGCCGTTCCGCCGCCGCCACGCAGATACGCATATCGCCCTGCCGGCGATAGAGCTGGGCGCTCTCGCCCGTCACATCGCGCAGGTGGGTGAGCACCGGTCCGGCCGTGGCCAGCAGGCGGTCCTCGCCGGCCGCCGCGGCCAGCTCCGACAGCCGCGGGCCCAGGATGAACCGGCCCTGCATGTCCCTCGCCACCATCCGGTGGTGTTCCAGTGCCACGGCCAGCCGGTGGGCCGTGGGTCGTGCAAGCCCTGTCGCCGCGACCAGCCCGGCGAGGGTGGCCGGACCGGACTCCAGAGCGCTCAGTACGAGAGCCGCCTTGTCGAGAACGCCGACGCCGCTAGAGTTGTCCATGCAACGATACTCGCGTCTCACACTGTGAAACGCAAGTTCAATTTTCCAGGGAAGTCGTCAGTCTGTAGATGTGGCCCTCGACCAGGGCCCGGCGTCAGGCCCGCCAAGGGGATTTCCGCGGGCATCGCGCATGGACGAGCAAGGCCGGCGAAGCGGCCGGCCGGAGGGAAAGCGATGGGACGGACACTCGCGGAGAAGGTCTGGGACGACCATGTCGTCCGGCGCGCGGAAGGCGAGCCCGACCTCCTCTTCATCGATCTGCACCTGCTGCACGAGGTCACCAGCCCGCAGGCGTTCGACGGCCTCCGCAAGGCCGGCCGCCAGGTGCGCCGCACGGACCTGACCATCGCCACCGAGGACCACAACACCCCCACCCTCGACATCGACAAGCCGATCGCCGACCCGGTCTCGCGCACCCAGCTGGAGACGCTGCGCAAGAACTGCGCCGAGTTCGGCGTCCGGCTGCACCCGCTGGGCGATGTCGAGCAGGGCGTTGTCCACGTGGTGGGACCGCAGTTGGGACTGACCCAGCCCGGTACCACCGTGGTCTGCGGTGACAGCCACACCTCCACCCACGGAGCCTTCGGCGCCCTGGCGTTCGGTATCGGCACCAGCCAGGTCGAGCACGTCCTGGCCACCCAGACGCTGCCGATGGCCCCCTTCAAGACCATGGCGATCACCGTCGACGGCGAACTGCCCGAGGGCGTGACCGCCAAGGACCTCATCCTGGCGATCATCGCGCGGATCGGCACCGGCGGCGGCCAGGGCTACGTCCTGGAGTACCGCGGCCCGGCCATCGAGAAACTGTCGATGGAAGCCCGGATGACCATCTGCAACATGTCGATCGAGGCCGGTGCGCGGGCGGGCATGATCGCCCCCGACCGGACCACCTTCGACTACCTCCAGGGCCGCGACCACGCCCCCCGGGGCGAGGACTGGGACGCCGCGGTCGCCTACTGGAAGACGCTGCGCACCGACGACGACGCGGTCTTCGACGCCGAGGTGCACATCGACGCCTCCGCGCTGTCGCCGTTCGTCACCTGGGGCACCAACCCCGGCCAGGGTGCGCCGCTTTCGGCCAGCGTCCCCGACCCGGCTTCGTACGAGGACGCCTCGGAGCGGATGGCCGCCGAAAAGGCCCTGGAATACATGGGGTTGAGCGCCGGTCAGCCGCTGCGCGAGATCACCGTGGACACCGTCTTCGTAGGTTCGTGCACCAACGGCCGCATCGAGGACCTGCGCTCCGCGGCAGCCATCCTGGAAGGCCGCCAGGTCGCCGACGGCGTACGGATGCTGATCGTGCCCGGTTCGGTCCGGGTCTCGCTGGAGGCCGTCGCCGAGGGCCTGGACAAGGTCTTCACCGCGGCGGGGGCCGAATGGCGGCACGCGGGTTGCTCGATGTGCCTGGGTATGAACCCCGACCAGCTGGCGCCCGGTGAGCGCTCCGCGTCCACCTCCAACCGCAACTTCGAGGGCCGCCAGGGCAAGGGCGGCCGCACCCACCTGGTCTCGCCGCAGGTGGCCGCCGCAACGGCGGTTCTCGGCCATCTGGCCTCACCGGCCGATCTCTCTGACGTCGCCGTCGCCACGCCCGCGGGAGTCTGAACCATGGAAGCTTTCACCACCCACACCGGCCGGGCCGTCCCGCTGCGCCGCAGCAACGTCGACACCGACCAGATCATCCCGGCCCACTGGCTGAAGAAGGTCACCCGCGACGGCTTCGAGGACGGGCTGTTCGAGGCCTGGCGCAAGGATCCCGCGTTCGTCCTCAACCAGGAGGCGTACAACGGCGCCACCGTCCTGGTGGCGGGCCCCGACTTCGGCACCGGCTCCTCGCGTGAGCACGCCGTCTGGGCGCTCCAGAACTACGGCTTCAAGGCCGTCATCTCCTCGCGTTTCGCGGACATCTTCCGCGGCAACTCCCTCAAGAACGGCCTGCTGACGGTGGTCCTGCCGCAGGAGACCGTCGAGGCGCTGCAGAAGCTGGCGGAGGCCGACCCCACCGCCGAGGTCACCGTCGACCTGGTCGCCCGCGAGGTGCGCGCCGAGGGCATCACCGCCGGCTTCGAGCTGGACGAGAACGCCCGTTGGCGGCTGCTGGAGGGGCTGGACGACATCAGCCTCACTCTCCGGGAGGAGTCGTCCATCGTGACGTACGAGGCGAATCGCCCGTCCTTCAAGCCGCGCACCCTTGAGGTCTGACCTCGGCTTTTGGCTCAAAGAGTTATTGCGTACGATGCGCCCCCTGTGCAGTTGGCAGGGGGCGCATCGGCTTGTGTACGCGGCCGTTGAGGCCCCGTGAAGCGACAACTCGCCGCAGATGGCACAATTAGCGCATGGAACGCGACGGCCAACTCGAGCTCTACGGTTTCGTCGCCGACCGACTCAAGGACGCACACGCAAGGGTGCGGACACTGCAAGTCCCGGAGGGCGTACGGATGGCGCTGACCCGGAAGCTGCTCGTCATCACGGCCGCGGCAAAACACGATCTTGCGGACGCGGCAAGGCGTCTGGAGTGGTTCATGCATGACCTCGATGAAGGTCGTTATCCCGAAGACGTGCACCGCGACGGAAGTCCGTGAAGGTCGAGTTTGTTGCGGCACAAGGGTGATTAGCCCGTTTCGTGTTTGATTTGCGGTATGTATCTGCCTAACGTGCGAAAAAGCTTGGAAACTTTCGTTCCAGCAATGTCTCCGAAGGGGAAGACGTGAACAAGGCGCAGCTCGTAGAAGCCATTGCCGACAAGCTCGGCGGCCGCCAGAACGCCGCGGACGCGGTGGACGCGGTACTGGACGCAATCGTCCGTGCAGTTGTCGGCGGCGACCGCGTTTCGGTCACCGGATTCGGCTCGTTCGAGAAGGTCGACCGTCCGGCCCGCTATGCCCGTAACCCGCAGACGGGGGAGCGCGTGCGGGTCAAGAAGACCTCGGTGCCGCGATTCCGCGCCGGTCAGGGCTTCAAGGACCTGGTGGCCGGCTCGAAGAAGCTCCCCAAGGGCGGCGAGGTCTCCGTCAAGAAGGCCCCCAAGGGCAGCCTCACCGGCGGCGCCGCCATCAAGAAGGCGGCCGCGAAGAAGGCCACCGCCAAGAAGGCCGCCGCCAAGAAGACAACGGCGAAGAAGGCCGCGGCGAAGAAGACCACGGCAGCGAAGAAGGTCACCGCCAAGAAGACCACGGCGAAGAAGGCCCCCGCGAAGGCCGCGGCGAAGAAGACCACGGCCGCCAAGAAGGCGACGGCGAAGAAGGCCACCGCCAAGAAGACCGCCCCCGCCAAGAAGGCGACGGCGAAGAAGGCGCCGGCCAAGAAGGCCACGGCGCGCAAGACCACCGCCAAGAAGACCACCGCCCGCAAGCGGTAAACAGCCAAGACGCCGGGCGCCGGGCCGGTCTCCCTCCGGGGAGCCCGGCCCGCGGTGCATGCGCGCACACCGCCCTGAACTAGGCTTTCCGTCATGCAGGCCACCGCATACACCTACGACGACGCCACCCGCTCCGGCAGCGTGCTGCTCGACGACGGCACCCCGCTGCCCTTCGACGCGGCGGCCTTCGACGCCGGCGGGCTGCGGCTGCTGCGGCCCGGTCAGCGCGTCCGTATCGAGGTCGAAACTGCGGCGGGTACGGGCGACGGCGCCGCAGAGGGCAGAGCCGAAGGCCGCAGGATCGTGCTCATCACCCTCCAGACGCTCTGACCGCGGGGGACACCGGCCCCTGCGGCTCCACCGGCTCCCGAGGCCCCTCAGGCCCGCCTGCGCCCGCCGGAGCGCCGCCCACCGGCCCTCGTACCTGCGCGGCCGTGTACGGGCCCACGCCCAGCGCCAGCGCCGCCCGCAGATCCTCACCGGTGTCCACGTCCCGCCGCACCGACGGCACCCCGGGCGCGGTGATCTCCCGCGCCCCGGACGCCAGGTGGCGCAGCCGCGAAGCGCCGCCGAATGCCGGCGCCAATTCCACTCCGCACCGCGCGGTGAGAAGTGTTGTCCCGATATCCGCCGCATCCGCGAGAAATGCACGGGGAAATAGCGCGGCGGAATGGAGCACCAGTTCCAGCTCGGCCGGACGCAACGCCGGAAGATCCGCGTTCAGGGCCGCGACCGCGGCACCGGGACGACGCGCCCGTACCGCCCGCGCACCGTGCGCCAGCGCCGCGTTGAGACCGCCGCCCGGTGTGTCGGGCACGATGCGCGCGCCCAGGGCCGCCAGCCGCTCCCCGGCCACATGATCGTCCGTGACAACCGCCACATCGCGCACATCGGTGCAGGCCAGCGCCGCGGCCACGGTGTCCAGGGCGAACGCCAGCGCCAATCGGGGCCGCACATCCTCCCCGGCCGCCTGCGAGAGCCTGCTCTTGGCCCGCACCAGCGGTTTCAGCGGCACCACCAGGCTCCAGCCCGCATCCGCTCCGTCTCTTGTCATCGCCCTCATTCTCCCCCGCGCCCGCCGACTCCCGCCGGTGGCGGGGTTACGGTGTTCTCGACATAGCGGGTACCTGGAGCGACACTTGTGCGGCTGCCGGACCGGCGCAGCTTCACAGGTCCCACAAGGAGGGTGTCCAAGTGTCCCGCCGCAGAATCGGCTTCTGGTACCGCTTGGCCGCGGTCATCTGCAAACCGCCGCTCGTGGTTCTGTTCAAGCGGGACTGGCGAGGAATGGAGCACATTCCCGCCGAGGGTGGATTTATCACCGCGGTGAACCACAACTCGTATCTCGACCCGCTCTCCTACGCGCACTATCAGTACAACACCGGCCGGGTCCCGCGATTCCTCGCCAAGTCCGGTCTCTTCAAGAGCGGCTTTGTCGGCCTGATGATGCGCGGCACCGGACAGATCCCCGTCTACCGGGAAACCACCGACGCGGCCAACGCCTTCCGCGCCGCCGTCACCGCGATCGAGAAGGGCGAATGCGTCGCCTTCTACCCCGAGGGCACCCTCACCCGCGACCCCGACATGTGGCCCATGCAGGGCAAGACCGGCGCCGCCCGCGTGGCATTGCTGACCAAGGCCCCGGTCATTCCCGTCGCCCAGTGGGGCGCCAATGACGCGATGCCGCCGTACGCCAAGGAGAAGAAGCTCCGGCTCTTCCCCCGCAAAACACTCAAGGTCAAGGCGGGACCGCCGGTCGACCTGAGCGCGTTCCACGGCAAGGAGCCCACCGCCGAGGTGCTGCGCGCCGTCACCGAGACCATCATGGCCGCCATCACCGAGCAGCTGGCCCTGCTGCGCGACGAGCCCGCGCCCGCCGAACCGTACGACTACCGCAAGGCCATCGCCCGCGAGCGGCGCGCCGCCCGCGAGGCCGCCAAGGTCGCCGCCAACGCCCTCATCGAGCCCGCCGGCAGCGACGCGGTGGCCCTCACGCAGCAGGCCCCCGCCGCCCGGCAGGCCCAAAGCACCCAGCAGGCACAGGAGGATGACAGCAAGTGACGCGCTGCGCCGTCTTCGGCACGGGGTCCTGGGGCACCGCCTTCGCGATGGTGCTCGCCGACGCGGGATGCGAGGTGACCCTCTGGGGCCGCCGCGCCGCCGTCGTCGACGCCATCAACACCGGCCGCACCAACCCCGACTACCTGCCCGGGGTCACCCTGCCCGCCGCCGTACGGGCCACCACCGACCCCGCGGAAGCCGCCCGCGGCGCCGACTTCACCGTCCTCGCCGTCCCCTCGCAGACGCTGCGCGCCAACCTCACCGAATGGGCGCCCCTGCTCGCCGACGGCACGGTCCTGGTCTCCCTGATGAAGGGCGTCGAACTGGGCACCGCCAAGCGCATGAGCGAGGTCATCGAGGAGGTCGCCAAGGTGCCCGCGGAACGCGTCGCGGTCCTCACCGGCCCCAATCTCGCCAAGGAGATCGCCGCCCGCCAGCCCGCCGCCGCCGTCGTGGCCTGTGTCGACGAGGACGTCGCCCGGCGCCTCCAGACCGCCTGCCACACCCCGTACTTCCGCCCGTACACCAACACCGACGTGGTCGGCTGCGAACTGGGCGGCGCCGTCAAGAACGTCATCGCGCTGGCCGTCGGCATCGCCACCGGCATGGGCCTGGGCGACAACGCCAAAGCCTCCCTGATCACCCGCGGTCTGGCCGAGACCACCCGGCTGGGCCTGGCCATGGGCGCCGACGCACACACCTTCGCGGGCCTGGCCGGCATGGGCGACCTCGTCGCCACCTGCTCCTCGCCGCTGTCGCGCAACAACACCTTCGGCACCAACCTCGGCCGCGGCATGTCGCTGGAGGAGACCATCGCGGTCACCAAGCAGACCGCCGAGGGCGTCAAGTCGTGCGAGTCCGTACGGGATCTGGCGCGCCGGCACGGCGTCGACATGCCGCTGACCGAGACCGTCGTGGAGATCGTCCACGAGGGCAAACCGCCGATGGTCGCCCTCAAGGACCTGATGGCGCGCACCGCCAAGCCGGAGCGGCACTGAAGCGGCCGGGGCCGTCCGGCGGAAACCACCCGGCCCGCCAGCACTGACTCCCGGCCTGCCAGCAGGTACCCTCAACGCGTTATGAGCAGCCAGACCTCCTCCCACAAGCCCCGCGTCGCCGTCGTCTTCGGCGGCCGCAGCTCCGAGCACGCCATCTCCGTACTCACCGCCGGAGCCGTGCTGCGCGCCATCGACCGCGACAAGTACGAGGTGCTGCCCATCGGCATCACCACCGACGGCCGCTGGGCGCTGACCGCCGACGATCCCGAGCGGATGGCCATCGCCGACCGGCAGCTGCCCAGCGTGGCCGCGCTCGCCGAGTCCGCCGAGGGCGGCGTGGTGCTGCCGGTCGACCCGACCAGCCGCGAGGTCGTCTACACCGAGCCCGGCTCGGTCCCCAAGGCGCTCGGCGAGGTCGACGTCGTCTTCCCCGTCCTGCACGGCCCCTACGGCGAGGACGGCACCCTCCAGGGCCTGCTGGAGCTCTCCGGCATCCCCTACGTCGGCTCGGGCGTCCTCGCCTCCGCCGTGGGCCAGGACAAGGACTACATGAAGCGGGTCTTCACCTCCTTCGGGCTGCCCGTCGGCCCGTACGAGGTCATCCGGCCCCGCGAGTGGGACAGGGACCCCGCGGCCGCACGCAAGAAGATCGTGGACTTCGCCGGCGAACACGGCTGGCCGCTGTTCGTCAAGCCCGCCCGGGCCGGCTCGTCCATCGGCATCACCAAGGTCGACGACCTCGCGGGCCTGGACGAGGCCGTCGAGGAAGCCCGCCGCCACGACCCCAAGGTCATCGTCGAGGCGCTGCTGCGCGGCCGCGAGATCGAGTGCGGGGTGCTGGAGTTCGAGGACGGCCCGCGCGCGAGCGCCCCGGCCGAGATCCCGCCGGTCACCGCGCACGACTTCTACGACTTCGAGGCCAAGTACATCGACTCGGCCGCAGGCATCGTGCCCGCCCCGCTGACCGCCGAGCAGACCGCCAAGGTCCAGGAACTGGCCGTCCAAGCCTTCGAGGCGGCGTCCTGCGAGGGCCTGGTGCGCGCCGACTTCTTCCTCCAGGACAACGGCGAGTTCGTGATCAACGAGATCAACACCCTGCCCGGCTTCACGCCCATCTCGATGTACCCGCGGATGTGGCAGGAGAGCGGTGTGAGCTACCCGGAGCTGATCGACCGGCTGCTCCAGGCGGCGCTGAACCGCTCCACGGGGCTGCGCTGACGGCGGTCCGCCCGCAGGGCGCCGCTACACACCCGCCGGGACGGTCTTCTTGACGGCGCCCGCGAGGTCGGTGAGCACATCGATCTCGGGGGCGTACTTCCCCGGCACGGTCACCTCGACATAGACCTTGCGCAGCACGGTCGTGAAGCGGTAACCGTCATCCTGCTTCTCGAACAGCCACTGCACACCGTCGACCGCCGCCGCGTCGGCCGTGGGGTTGTAATGTTCACTTCCGTACGTCAGGACGTCGGGCTTGCTCACCCCGCAGCGCAGCGTCACGGCAGGATCGCCCCATACGGCAGTGAAGTCGGAGACGGGCTCGGCGGTGCCCCGCTCGAGCCCCTCCACGGTCTTCGGCAACTCCCGGTGGAGCGCCCGGCAGTGGCGCGCCGCCTCACCCCGCGGGGAGGGCGCATCGACATCCGTCGAAGCACAGCCCACCGCCGCGAACAGCACGGTGAGTACAGGCAGGGCCAGGTACCGGCGGCGCGCAGTCTTCACCCGGCCGAGCATACGGGGAGCTACAGATGAACCACCGGACAGGTGAGGGTCCGCGTGATCCCCTCCACCTGCTGGACCTTGGCGACCACCATGCGGCCGAGCTCGTCCACCGTGTCGGCCTGCGCCCGCACAATCACGTCGTAGGGTCCGGTCACGTCCTCGGCCTGGAGCACGCCGGGGATCTTCGCGATCACCTCCGCCACCGCGGAGGCCTTGCCGACCTCGGTCTGGATCAGGATGTACGCCTGTACCACGGGACCTCCAGGGCGGCTACGGGGATCATGTGGGAAGAAGGGACGCCACGGTACCGCGTCACCGTGCGGAGCGGGGAGACCCGCGCGGTGAAAGCGGCGCATGCGGCGCACTCGTCAGACCAGTACGGACGGTCCGTACGCAGGGGAAGGGCAACAGCATGAAGGGCACCGTGGGCGAGCTGGGGGAATTCGGGCTGATCAGGGAGCTCACCGCCCGGCTCACCTCCACCCCGGCCGTACGCATCGGTCCGGGGGACGACGCCGCGGTGGTCACCGCGCCCGACCGGAGGGTGGTGGCCAGCACCGACGTCCTCCTGGAGGGCCGGCACTTCCGCCGCGACTGGTCGACCGCCTACGACGTGGGCCGCAAGGCCGCCGCACAGAACCTGGCCGATATCGCGGCCATGGGCGCGGTGCCCACCGCGATCCTGCTCGGCCTGGTCGTGCCCGCCGAACTCCCCGCCACCTGGGCCACCGAGCTGATGGACGGGCTGCGCGACGAATGCCAGGTGGCCGGCGCCGCGGTCGTCGGCGGTGACGTCGTACGCGGCGAGACCATCACCGTCGCCATCACCGCCCTCGGCGATCTGCGCAACGCCGAACCGGTCACCCGGGCCGGCGCCCAGCCCGGCGACGTGGTCGCGGTGACCGGCTGGCTGGGCTGGTCCGCCGCCGGGCACGCCGTCCTGACCCGCGGATTCCGCTCACCGCGCGCCTTCGTCGAGGCCCACCGCCGGCCCGAACCGCCCTACCACGCGGGCCCCGCCGCCGCCGGGCTGGGCGCCACCGCCATGACCGACGTCAGCGACGGCCTGGTCGCCGACCTCGGGCACATCGCCGAGGCCAGCAAGGTCCGTATCGACCTGCGCTCCGCCGCCATCGACATCCCCTCCCAGATGTCCGACATCGGCACCGCGGTCGGCGTGGACCCCATGCAGTGGGTGCTCAACGGCGGCGAGGACCACGCGATCGTGGCCACGTTCCCGCCCGATGTGAAGCTGCCCGCCCGCTGGAAGGTCATCGGCGAGGTCCTCAACCCCTCCGCGCTGCCGCAGGTCACCGTCGACGGCGCCCCCTGGGCGAAGGCCGGCTGGGACCACTTCGGGGACAACGAGTAGGAGGTCGGCGCGTAGCGGCGTCTTTTGGGGGTGGAGGCCGGGTGACGGGAGGGCGAGTAGATTCGGCGCCATGCCCACACCTCCTCGCGCGTTGACCGTCGCCGGATCCGACTCCGGCGGCGGCGCCGGCATCCAGGCCGACCTCAAGACGATGCTGGCGCTCGGCACCCACGGCATGAGCGTGCTCACCGCCGTCACCGCCCAGAACTCGCTCGGCGTGCAGGGCGCGTGGGAACTGCCCGCCGAGGCCGTACGGGCCCAGTTCCGCAGCGTCGTCGACGACATCGGCGTCCAGGCCGTCAAGACCGGCATGCTCTCCTCGGCCGCACTCGCCGAGACCGTCGCCGCGCTCCTCGCCGACCTCGACGTCCCGGTCGTCATCGACCCCGTCGGCGTCTCCAAGCACGGAGACCCGCTGCTGGCCGAGAGCGCCCTGGACGCGGTACGCACCAAGCTCCTGCCGACCGCCACCGTCGCCACCCCCAACCTGGACGAGGTCGCCCGGCTCACCGGCGTACACGTCCGCGAGGAGGCCGATATGCGGCGGGCGGCCGCCGCGGTCCTGGACTTCGGGCCGCGCTGGGCGCTCGTCAAGGGCGGCCACCTGACGGCGGACACCGGGGAGGCCGTCGACCTGCTCACCGACGGCCGCGAGGAACACTGGCTGCGCGCCCCGCGCCACGACAACCGGCACACTCACGGCACCGGCTGCACCCTCGCCAGCGCGCTCGCCGCACAGCTCGCCAAGGGCGACACCGTCCCGCAGGCCGCCGCCGCGGCCAAGGAGTACGTCACCGGCGCCATCGCGGCCGGATTCCGGCTCGGCGCGGGCATCGGCCCGGTCGACCACGGCTGGCGCCTGCGCGGCTGAACCACTGCGCGCCCGAACCGCCCCCGGGAACGGCAAAAGCCGGCCCATCCGACGGATGGACCGGCTTCACAAGCAACCGGCTGGGCTGCGCTACGGCGAACGCGTCAGCGCGAGACCTTGCCGGCCTTGATGCACGAGGTGCAGGCGTTCAGCTTCTTCGGCGTCCGCCCGATCACCGCACGCACCGTCTGGATGTTGGGGTTCCAACGACGGTTGGTACGGCGATGCGAGTGCGAGACACTCTTGCCGAAGCCCGGCCCCTTGCCGCAGACGTCGCAGTTGGCAGCCACGGGTCACTCCAAAGACTTCAGATGCACTTACGGTGAAATCCCGACGGGCCGAGTGCATGGCCTTTACCGGCGTCGTCAGGAGAGGAATGGCCCGATTTTCATCGGGCAACCGGAGCAGCATACAACGACCGCTCCCGTAGAACGAAACTATCACGCAGCCCCCGGCACCCGCCCCGCACCCGGTGCCGGAGCGCGGCTACTGTGCGGTGCATCCCGCGATCCAGGAGGACGATGTGCCCTACCCGCTCGACGCCGCCGCGGTACGCGCCTGGTGCGGGCTGGCCCTGGAATCGCTCGGCCGGCAACGCGAGCGGATCGACGCGATCAACGTCTACCCGGTGGCCGACGGCGACACCGGCACCAACCTCTACCTGACCCTCGAATCCGCCACCCGCGCCGTCGAGGCCGCCTTCGACGGCCACGCCTCCACCGGGACCGCACCCCGCCTGGCCGACGCCATCGGCGCCATGGCCCACGGCGCCCTCATCGGCGCCCGCGGCAACTCCGGCACCATCGTCGCCCAGCTGCTGCGCGGGATGACCGAGGTCCTGGCGGCCGGCGACGCCGACGGCGGGCCCGAGGCGCTGCGCTGCGCCCTGCGCAGGGCCGCAGCCTCCACCTACGAGGCCGTCGCCCACCCCGTGGAGGGCACCGTCCTGACGGTCGCCACCGCCGCCGCCACCGCCGCCGAAGGCGCCACCGGGGACGCCGCCGCCGTCGCACGGGCCGCCCACGACGGCGCCCGCGCCGCCCTGAAGGCCACCCCCGTCCAGCTCGCGGTCCTCGGCCGGGCGGGCGTCGTGGACGCCGGCGGCTGCGGCCTGGTCGCCCTGCTCGGCGCCCTCGCCGACGCCCTGTCCGGCGAGGCGACGGCGGCCCCCGTCGCCCTGCGGGCCGACGCGCCGCTCCCGGAGGCCGGCGGGCACGAGGCGACCGTGCGTGAGGTGGACGGCTGTGCGGACGCCGACGAGGACGGCCCCGCCTTCGAGGTGATCTACCTGCTGGAGGCCGACGACGCCGCGGTGGCCCGGCTGCGCACCCGCCTCGACGCCCTGGGCGACTCCCTGGTCGTCGTCGGCGGCGACGGCCTGTGGAACGTCCACGTCCACGCCGACGACGCGGGCGCCGCCGTCGAGGCCGGCATCGAGGCCGGCCGGCCCTACCGCATCGCCATCACCCACTTCGGCGGCGCCGCCCGCACCAGGGAACCGGAGCTGGCCGCCCGCGCCGTCGTCGCCGTCGTCCCCGGCGCCGGGCTCGCCGGACTGTGCGCCGAGGCGGGCGCCACCACCGTTGCCGTACGCCCCGGGGAACCGCCCGCCAGCGGCGAACTGGTCCAGGCCATCCGCCAGGCCCACGCCCGCGAGGTGATGCTGCTGCCCAACGACCCCGACCTGCGGCACACCGCCGCGGCCGCCGCCGAACAGGCCCGCACCGAAGGCGTCCGCGTCGCCCTGATCCCTACCCGCTCCGCGGTCCAGGGCATCGCCGCCCTCGCCGTCCACGAACCCGACCGCAGCTTCGACGAGGACGTCGTCGCCATGACCGCGGCCGCCGGCGCCACCCGCTACGCCGAGCTGGCCGTCGCCGAACGCCAGTCGTGGACGATGGCCGGCGTCTGCCAGGCCGGCGACGTCCTCGGCCTGATCGACGGCGATGTCGCGGTGATCGGCGCCGAACTGGCCGCCACCGCCATGACGGTGCTCGACCGGATGCTCTCCGCGGGCGGCGAAATGGTCACCCTCGTCCTGGGCGAGGGCGTTCCCGCAGCCCTGGCCGAACGGCTGGAACGGCATGTCCGCGAGCGCTATCTCGCCGTCGACACCGTCGTCTACGAAGGCGGCCAGCACGCGGCGCCGCTGCTCATCGGCGTCGAATAGGACCGCGGGCGGGACCGCGGGCAGGACGCGGGAAAACCACCGGAGACAGCGCCGGCACGCGCCGATTGTCAGTCCCGTGGTGTGCAATGGAACGCGTGGCAGCGCTCGACGAACCCCTGAAGAACATCCTCGGCGGCAGCACCGCGAAAGTGCTGGCCGAGCACCTCGGCCTGCAAACGGTCGGCGATCTGTTGCACCACTACCCCCGGCGCTACGCCGAGCGCGGCGAGCTCACCCGCCTCGCCGACCTGCCGCTGGACGAACACGTCACCGTCGTCGCCCAGGTCGCCGACGCCCGCGTCCACACCTTCAACGGCGGCCGCGGCAAACGCCTGGAGGTCACCCTCACCGACGGCAGCGGCCGGCTGCGCCTGGTGTTCTTCGGCAAGGGCGTCCACAAACCCCACAAGGAGCTGCTGCCCGGCCGCCGCGCGATGTTCGCCGGCAAGGTCTCCGTCTTCAACCGCAGACTCCAGCTCGCCCACCCCGAATACCAGCTCCTGGACAAGGACGGCGACGACTCCGGGGCCGACGCGGTCAGCGCCTTCGCCAACCAGCTCATGCCGATCTACCCCGCCTGCCAGCAGATGGCCTCCTGGAAGATCGCCAAGGCCGTGGACGCGGTACTGCCCAGCGCACCGGACGCCGTCGACCCGCTGCCCGACGCGCTGCGCGAAGGCCGCGATCTGCTCCCGCTCCCCGACGCCCTGCACACGATCCACCGGCCGCGCACCAAAGCCGATATCGCCGACGCCCGCGCCCGCCTCAAATGGGACGAGGCGTTCGTCCTCCAGGTCGCGCTGGCCCGCCGGCGCCTGGCCGAAACCCAACTCCCCGCCGTCCCCAGGGCATTGAAGGCCGACGGACTGCTCGACGCCTTCGACGGCAAACTGCCCTTCACCCTCACCGACGGCCAGCAGCGCGTCAGCCGCGAGATCTTCGACGACCTGGCCACCAGCCACCCCATGCACCGCCTCCTCCAGGGCGAAGTGGGCTCCGGCAAGGCCCAGCCGCTGGACGCCCTGGTGCTGACGCCGCGGGGCTTCCGGCCGATGGGGGAGATGACCGTCGGCACCGAGGTGGTGGTCCCCAGCGGCGAGCGCGCCTTCGTCGACGGCGTCTTCCCACAGGGCGAACGGGAGGTGTGGCGGCTGGAGCTGTCCGACGGCAGCACCGTGGAGTGCGATGACGAGCACCTGTGGATCGTCGCCTCGCGGCATACGGGCGAGCGGGTGCTGACGACCCGCGCGCTGCGCGCCGATCTGCTGCACCCCGACGGCCGCCCCAAGTGGTCCATCGCGCCCGCCACCCCGGTGGACCTCGACGGCGGCGACGACCGGCCGCTCGACCCGTACGTCCTCGGTACGGAGCTGGCCGAGCGGCGCGCCCACGGCCCGGACGGCCGCGTACCGGACGCCTACCGCAACGCCCCGCTCAAGGACCGCCTCGCCCTGGTGCGCGGCCTGATGGACGCCGGAGGACGGCCCGCGGGCGCCAACGCCGTATTCCGCGCCGCGCCCGGCCCGCTGGCCGACGACCTCGCCTGGCTGGTGCGTTCCGTCGGCGGCCATGCCCGGCAGATCCCCGTACGCGACGGCGCCCACGACGTATACGTGGCGCTGCGCGACGCCGCGTCCCCCGACGGCGGCGGCCCGGGCCCCGTCGGCTTCCGCCGCCACGTCCGGGCCATCGCGCACGTCGGCCGCAAACCGGTCCAGTGCATCAGCGTCGCCCACCCCGAACACGCCTATGTGACCGACCACTTCACCGTCACCCACAACACCATGGTCGCGCTGCGCGCCATGCTCGGGGTCGTCGACAGCGGCGGCCAGGCCGCGATGCTGGCACCCACCGAAGTACTGGCCCAGCAGCACCACCGCTCGATCACCGAGATGATGGGCGAACTGGCCGAAGGAGGATTGCTCGGCGGCGCCGAACACGGCACCAAGGTGGTGCTGCTGACCGGCTCCATGGGCGCCGCTGCCCGCCGCCAGGCGCTGCTCGACCTGGTCACCGGCGAGGCCGGCATCGTCGTCGGCACCCACGCCCTGATCGAGGACAAGGTGCAGTTCCACGACCTGGGCCTGGTCGTCGTCGACGAACAGCACCGCTTCGGCGTCGAGCAGCGCGACGCCCTGCGCGGCAAGGGGGCCCAGCCCCCGCATCTGCTGGTGATGACCGCCACGCCCATTCCCCGCACGGTCGCCATGACCGTCTTCGGCGATCTGGAGACCTCCGTACTGGACCAACTCCCCGCCGGACGCTCACCGATCGCCAGCCATGTGGTGCCCGCCAAGGACAAACCGCACTTCCTGGAGCGCACCTGGGAACGGGTCCGCGAAGAGGTGGCCGCCGGCCACCAGGCGTATGTCGTCTGCCCGCGCATCGGCGACGAGGAGGACACCCCCAAAGCGGGCACGAAGAGCGCCAAGGGGGCCGCGCAGAAGGCCGGTTCACCGGAGGCGGATTCACCGGAGGACGTGGCGGAGAAGCGGCCGCCGCTGGCCGTCCTGGACATCGCCGACCAGCTCGCCAAGGGCCCCCTGTCCGGCCTGAAAGTGGCGGTCCTGCACGGCCGGATGGCGCCCGACGACAAGGACGCGGTGATGCAGAAGTTCGCGGCCGGCGCGCTCGATGTGCTGGTCGCCACCACCGTCATCGAGGTCGGCGTCAACGTCCCCAACGCCACCGCCATGGTGATCATGGACGCGGACCGCTTCGGCGTCTCCCAGCTGCACCAGCTGCGCGGCCGGGTCGGCCGCGGCTCCGCACCCGGCCTGTGCCTGCTGGTCAGCGAAATGCCCGAGGCCAGCCCGGCGCGCGCCCGGCTCGCCGCCGTCGCCGCCACCCTCGACGGCTTCGAACTCTCCCGTATCGACCTCGAACAGCGCCGCGAGGGCGACGTCCTGGGGCAGGCGCAGTCCGGCGTCCGCTCCTCGCTGCGGATGCTCGCGGTCATCGACGACGAGGAGGTCATCGCGGCCGCCAGAGAAGAGGCCACCGCCCTCGTCGCCGCCGACCCCGACCTCACCGGCTACCCCGAGCTGCGCACCGCGCTCTCCGCCCTGCTGGACGACGAACGGGAGCAGTACCTGGACAAGGGATGAGCGAGCGGGGAGCAGGGACCAGGGCGCAGGCGTGGTGAGATCGATCACCCCGCCCCGGCGCCGCCGGGCCCGCAAGCCGGGCGCCCGCCCGGCGGCGACGGAATATCGTGGGAGCCGAGCCCACCGGCTCCCGCAGCACCTCCACCCCACGCACCACGTAAGGACGGGCCCATGACCCGCGTGATCGCCGGTACGGCCGGCGGCCGCCGCCTGGCCGTACCACCGGGAAACGGCACCCGCCCCACCTCCGACCGGGCCCGCGAAGCCCTCTTCTCCACCTGGGAGGCGCTCGACGGCCCGCTCACCGGCGCCCGGGTCCTGGACCTGTACGGCGGCTCCGGCGCCGTCGGCCTGGAGGCGCTCTCCCGCGGCGCCGCCCACGTCCTGCTCGTCGAGGCCGACCCCCGCGCCGCCCGCACCATCCGCGACAACATCCGCGCCATCGGCCTGCCCGGCGCCGAACTGCGCACCGGCAAGGCCGAGCAGACCGCCGCCGGCCCGCCCCCCGGCGCCCCGTACGACATCGCCTTCCTGGACCCGCCCTACGCCGCCACCGAAGCCGATCTCCGCGAGATCCTGATCACACTCCGTGGTCAGGGGTGGTTTGCGGACGACGCACTCGTCACCGTGGAACGCAGCACCAGAAGCGGCACGTTCCCCTGGCCGGACGGATTCGAAGCGATCAAGTCCCGTCGCTACGGCGAGGCGACGCTTTGGTACGGTCGCGCCGCTTCGACGCCCGCCGACCCGACGTCGGTACACGCGTCATGACCGGACCGCAGAGCAAGACCGGACCGCAGAGCGAGGAGACGAAGTTGCGCCGCGCCGTCTGTCCGGGGTCGTTCGACCCCGTCACCAACGGGCACCTGGACATCATCGCCCGTGCCTCCAGGCTGTACGACGTCGTCCACGTCGCCGTGATGATCAACCAGTCGAAGCAGGGCCTGTTCACCGTCGAAGAGCGCATCGACCTGATCCGCCGGGCCACCGCCGAATACGGCAACGTCGAGGTCGAAGCCTTCCACGGCCTGCTCGTCGACTTCTGCAAACAGCGCGACATTCCGGCCATCGTCAAGGGCCTGCGCGCCGTCAGCGATTTCGACTACGAGCTCCAGATGGCCCAGATGAACAACGGCCTCTCCGGCGTCGAGACCCTCTTCGTCCCCACCAACCCCACCTACAGCTTCCTGTCCTCCAGCCTCGTCAAGGAGGTCGCCGCCTGGGGCGGCGACGTCTCCCACCTCGTCCCGCCGGTCGTTCTCGACGCCCTGACCGAGCGGTTGCGCACCAAGCGTTCCTGACGAGCCCTCGGGTGGTGAGCCGGAAGGTGTCGGGCCGGCGCCCCGGGGCCGTACAGTCGTCCCGTTCCCTCGTTCCATCCCTTCAGAGAGTGGCGAGTCCAAGGTGGACGTGCAGAAGAAGCTCGACGACATCGTCTCGACCGTCAGCGGCGCCCGGTCCATGCCCATGTCGGCCTCGTGCGTGGTCAACCGCGCCGAGCTGCTCGCCCTGCTCGAGGAGGTACGGGCGGCCCTGCCCGGCTCCCTCGCCCAGGCGCAGGAGCTGCTCGGCGGACGGGAGCAGATGGTCGAGGAGGCACGGGCCGAGGCGGAGCGGATCATCGAGTCCGCGCACGCCCAGCGCGGCTCCCTGATCTCCGACACCGAGGTCGCCCGCCAGTCCCAGGACGAGGCCGACCGGATCCTGGCCGAGGCCCGCCGCGAGGCCGAGGAGATCCGCGCCGAGGCCGACGACTACGTCGACTCCAAACTCGCCAACTTCGAGGTCGTCCTCACCAAGACCATCGGCTCCGTCGACCGCGGCCGCGAAAAGCTGCTCGGCCGCGGCCCCGGGCTCGACGAACAGGGCTACGAGGACACCGAGGCCCCCGAGCGCAGCGCCGACCCCGAGACCCTCAAACAGCGCGCCGACGCCTATGTGGACGCCAAGTTCGGCGCCTTCCAGGCCGTCCTGACCAAAACCCTGGAAGCCGTCGGCCGCGGCCGCGACAAGCTCCAGGGCGCCCGCGCCATCGACGAGCTCGCGGTGCACATGGCGACGGCCGGCGACCCGCAGACCGCCCAGCCGCAGGCGGACGCCGAATACCTCGCCGAACTGGCGGGCATCGGCGCCGGCACCGCCCAGGACCCGCAGCAGGCCCTGGCAGCGCCCCAGCCCGTGCCCCAGGCCCCGCAGCAGCCGCAGGACGCCCAGCAGCTCCAGGGCCTCCAGCAGATGCAGGATCCCCAGCAGCTCCACGATCCCCAGCAGCTCCACGATCCCCAGCAGATCCAGGATCCCCAGCAGATCCAGCAGGACCCGCTCCACCAGGGCTACTACGCCGACCCGGCGGCCTACCCGCAGCAGGACGCCTACGCCTACCAGCAGCCCCAGCAGGACCTCTACGCCCAGCACCCCCAGGACCCCTACGGCTACGACTGGCAGCAGCAGGCCCAGCAGCAGGGCTACGACCCCAACGCCTACCTCCCGCAGCAGCTGCCCCCGCAGCCCCCGCACGCCCCCCAGGACCCGAACGCGCAGGCCGGAGCGCTGGACGAGACCAGCCTCTTCGACACCAGCATGATCAACATGGACCAGATCCGGCAGTACGAGGAGCAGTACGAACAGCGGCGCCAGTAGCCGCCACAGCCGGCCCGCCCACCGGCGCCCGCACAACGGCCGGAAGCGGATTGGGCCTATCGGGGCACGTCCAGTATCCTGGCTGTTCGGTCGCCTCTACATTCGCGATCAGTGCTGCCCGCATATCCAGCCGGACCCCTCCAGCCGGTATCGGGCGGCTCGTAGCGCAGTACAGAAAGCAGGAAGCCATCAACGCCCGCCTCGACCACCGTGCCCCGCTCGTGTTCGACACACGCGAGCTGGGTCGTCGTCCCGGCACGCTCAAGCGGCTCTCCCGCACCGTCGAGGCACCCAGTGACCTCGGCAACGAGGTCGTCGGAGTGCCCGAGCGCGCCCCGATCGAGCTCGACCTCCGCCTGGAAGCGGTCATGGACGGGGTACTTGTCACAGGTACCGCCCGTGCGGCCGTGAAGGGGGAGTGCGTAAGGTGTCTTGAGCCGCTGGAGCGAGAGCTCGACGCGGACTTCCAGGAGATGTTCTCCTACCCCGACGCCGACGACCGGACCCGCACCGCGGAATCCGGCGACGACGCCGAGGACGAGGAAGACACCTTCTTCATCGAGGACGACCTGTTCGACCTCGAACCCGTGCTGCGGGATGCGGTGGTGCTCACACTGCCGCTGCAGCCGGTGTGCCAGGACGACTGCCCCGGCCTGTGCTCCGATTGCGGAGCGCGGCTGGCGGACGACCCGGACCACCACCACGACGCCGTCGACAGCCGTTGGGCGGCACTGCAGGGACTCGTCGGGTCCGACCAGGACGACGAGAAGGACAACCGTTCCCCCCGCGACAGCGGGGACGAACCTCTGACACAGGAGAAGTAGCCGTGGCCGTTCCGAAGCGGAAGATGTCGCGCAGCAACACGCGTCACCGCCGGTCGCAGTGGAAGGCTGCGGTCCCCACCCTGGTGGCGTGCGAGCGCTGCCACGAGCCGAAGCAGCAGCACATCGCGTGCCCCAGCTGCGGCACCTACAACAAGCGCCAGGTCCTCGAGGTCTGAGCGGCTGGTGACGGGCTTCATGTCAGACGCCAATCAGTCCCCCCGCAACCGCGGGGACGAACCTCCGGCAGAGACGACGGCCTCGTCCCACACGCTTCTGGAAGGGCGGCTCGGGTACACGCTCGAGTCCGCCCTTCTGGTGCGTGCGCTGACGCACCGCTCGTACGCATACGAGAACGGCGGTCTGCCCACCAACGAACGGCTCGAATTCCTCGGGGACTCGGTGCTGGGCCTGGTGGTCACCGACACGCTGTACCGCATCCACCCCGACCTGCCCGAAGGCCAGCTGGCCAAACTGCGGGCCGCGGTGGTCAACTCGCGTGCGCTCGCCGAGGTGGGCCGCGGCCTCGACCTCGGTGCCTTCATCCGCCTCGGCCGGGGCGAAGAGGGCACGGGCGGCCGGGACAAGGCATCCATCCTCGCCGACACCCTCGAAGCGGTGATCGGCGCCGTCTACCTCGACCAGGGCCTGGAAGCCGCCGGGGAGCTGGTGCACCGGCTCTTCGACCCGCTGATCGAGAAGTCCTCCAGCCTGGGCGCCGGCCTGGACTGGAAGACCAGCCTCCAGGAACTGACCGCCACCGAAGGACTCGGGGTCCCCGAATATCTCGTCAGCGAGACCGGCCCGGACCACGAGAAGACCTTCACTGCTGCCGCCCGCGTCGGTGGTGTCTCGTACGGCACCGGCACCGGCCGCAGCAAGAAGGAAGCCGAACAGCAGGCGGCCGAGTCCGCGTGGCGCGCCATCCGCGCCGCCGCGGACGAAGCGGCCGAGACGGCTTCCGGCGACGGCGCCACCGCCAAGGACGGGGCCCCGGCTCCGGCCTCCGGCGACCGGCCGTCGTCGGCACACTGAACCACCCCTTCTGACCCCGTCCGGGACGGCCGTGCGCCGCCCCGGACGGGGTCAGAGGTCTTTCCCCAGGAAGTCCTGCCCGGACGACCTCTTCCCGGGACCACTCCCGGGACCGACCATGAGACCGATCATGAGGAGCCCCCGTGCCCGAGCTGCCCGAGGTCGAGGTCGTCCGCCGCGGACTGGAACGCTGGGTCGCCGGCCGCACCGTCGGCGCCGTCGAGGTCCGCCATCCGCGCGCCATCCGCCGCCACACCGCCGGCCCCGCCGACTTCGCCGACCGCCTCACCGGACTGCGGCTGGGCACCGCGCGGCGCCGCGGCAAATACCTCTGGCTCCCGGTGACCGGCGGTGGCCCGGCCGCCCAGACCGCCGCCGAAGGCATCGCCCCCCTCGTCACCCCCTCCGTCACCCACGGCCTGGCGATCCTCGCCCACCTCGGCATGAGCGGCCAGCTGCTGGTCCAGCCCCAGGACGCCCCCGACGAGAAGCATCTGCGCATCCGCATCCGCTTCGACGACACGGTGACACCGGCGCCCCCCGGGGCGGAGGGCACCGAACTCCGCTTCGTCGACCAGCGCACCTTCGGCGGCCTCTCGCTGCACGACACCGTCCCCGGCGACCCCGACCACCTGCCCGACGTCATCGCCCACATCGCCCGCGACCCGCTCGACGCGGCCTTCGACGACGCCGCCTTCCACACCGCGCTGCGCCGCCGCCGCACCACCATCAAACGGGCGCTGCTCGACCAGTCCCTGATCAGCGGCGTCGGCAACATCTACGCCGACGAGGCCCTGTGGCGCAGCAAGCTCCACTACGACCGCCCCACCGCCACCTTCACCCGCCCGCGCACCGCCGAGCTGCTCGGCCACGTACGGGACGTGATGAACGCCGCGCTGGCCGTCGGCGGCACCAGCTTCGACAGCCTCTACGTCAACGTCAACGGCGAGTCCGGCTACTTCGAACGCTCCCTGGACGCCTACGGCCGCGAGGACGAACCCTGCCGCCGCTGCGGCACCCCCATCCGCCGCCGCCCCTGGATGAACCGCTCCAGCTACTTCTGCCCCCGCTGCCAGCGCCCGCCCCGTCCGGTACGGGGCGCCTGACGAGGAGGCGTACGCCGCGCCTGACGGGGCGGCCTACGCCTCAGAAGCCGAAGTCCTGCGTCCACCACGGCCCGCCCGGCCCGAGGTGCACGCCCACCCCGAGCGTCTTGTATTCGCAGTTGAGGATGTTCTCGCGATGGCCTGTACTGGCCATCCAGGTGTCCATCACCGACTGGGCATTGGCCTGGCCGCGGGCTATGTTCTCGCCGCCCAGATCCGTGATGCCCGCCTCGCGGGCCCGGTCCCACGGCGTGTGGCCGTCCGGGTCGGTGTGGTCGAAGAAGCCGCGCGCGGCCATATCGTCGCTGAACGCCTGCGCCAGCCCCGCCAGTTGCCGGTCCGCGGTCAGCGGCGAGCAGCCGGCCCGCGCACGCTCCTGATTGACCAGCGAGAGCACCTGATCGGCGGCGGACGGCTCCGGATCCGGGCTCTGCGACGCCGACGGGGTCGTCCTGGGCGTCGGCGAGGCCGACGCCGTCGGCTCCGCGCTCTTCGCGGGACGGGGCGAACCGGTGCCCGTGGCGGGGGATTTGGTGCTGGAGGAAGGGGAGGGCGAGGCCGACGGGGACGCCGCCGACGACGGCCGCCGGGGGTGCGGGACCGCGGTACGCCCGGCGCCACGGCTCGCCGGATCGGTGGCGCGGTCCGTCGGCACCACGGAATTCCCGCCCTGCGGCCCGGCCTGCGGCAGCGCATCGGCGCGCACCCGCTCCCCGCGCTCACCGCCGCCCACCACGAACTGCCCGCCGCCCGGGATCAGTCCGGAAGCCACCGCCACCGCTCCCATGGCCACCGCGGCCGACGCGCCGAGCAGCCCGGTGCGCACCGGTGCCGTACCGCGGCGGGGCCCCGCGCGATGACCGGCGTGCCGTGTGCTGCCGGCCCGCGCCGAACGCGGTGCGACGGCGTCAACAGGCCGGGTACCTACGGGTTCCGGCGCACGGTCGGGCGCATGGGGAGCAGAACGTCGATGGCGGCCCATCCGCTGCCTTCCTTCCGTCCTCACCGTCAAATGCAACTCACCCAAAAGGGTGAGTCCCGATGTCGGGGGACTGTACGCCATGACGTCCCGGCCCGAGGTGCCTCAACGGCAATTGGCCGGTTAACGTGCACACATGAACGAAGACGTCCGGGTGACCGCGTGGGTGCGCGGCCGCGTCCAAGGGGTCGGATTCCGCTGGTTCACCCGCGCCAACGCCCTGCGCATCGGCGAACTCGCCGGATTCGCGAGCAATCTCGGCGACGGCCGCGTCCAGGTCGTCGCCGAGGGCCCGAAGGAACGCTGCGAGGAACTGCTGGATTGGCTGCGGACCGGAGACACGCCCGGCCGCGTCGACGGCGTCACTGAGATATGGGACACGCCCCGCGGCGGCTACGACGGCTTCGAAATCCGCTGACCGGCCCACCGGAACCGACCGGACGGCCGTCAAAAATGATCTTCGGCCCGCGTCTTTGTCGGCCGCTCACCACAGATAACGCCTGGTGGTTGCCAACTCGGCCGACCCGTGCAAGGCTGCCGCTGTACGGATGATCTCCACACCCCGCGGGGCCCTTCTGGAGAGCGAGCGCAGCGCCACGACGGCCGCGCACTCTCGGGCGCCCGACGATACGGGGTGTGATCGTGTTGACCCTCAAACCATTTGGTGAGACTCTGGAATCCCCGCGCACCTTAGCTGTTTGGCATTGAAGACAACAGTAATGACAAGCACCGCGGGTGCGAATCCCTCACGACCCACACCGCTTCGGTCGGTCACTCAGTGTGGAGGACCATCCATCATGGCAAAGGCGCTTCTCGGTTACGTCGGCGGCTCCGACCCCCGAGTCCTCTCCGAGATGCGACGGCTTCAGCAGCGCGTCCAAGACCTTGAATCCGAACTCATTCGGATGCAGGCCGAAAACGACATGCTGTCGGCTGCCGCACGTCGCGACGACTCGATGCTGGACATCGACGTACCCCAGGCGGAGCCCGCGCTCACCTGACCCCAACCCAGGGCCGGACGGGCTGCTCGCCAGCCGCTTGAGGCACCGCCGCTCTTCAAGATCTGCAAGGGACGCTTCGGCGTCCCTTCGTCGTTTCGCGCCCGTCGTTTCGTGCCGTCGTATCGGTGCGGAATCCGGGTCCGGATCTTCCGGGTCCTTCCCGAGCCTTCCCGTGTCCGCCTCCCGCGCATTCTGGAAAGTTCCAGCATATTCGCGCGCGGTTGGGTTTCCCGGGATTTGCGATTCGTGGTCTTCGGTGCCGCTGCTTTGCCGTGCCGGCCTGCTTCGGCCTCCGCTGGTTTTCGCCGACTCCCCGGTCCGGCGGACCGGCGAATTCTCCACCGGATCTTCCGGTCCTTTGCCCCTCCCCGGCCGTCGGCCCGTATCCCGGCCTTCCGGTCCGGTTCCGTGATCCGTCTGCCCGCCCCGTTCCGTGACCCGCCCCTTTGGCCTCTACGGCCTCTTCCGCCCCGCCGAACCTCCCTCACCGCACGGCTTACCGCTTGATGTGCCCGGCGCTTTCCCCGGCGAAACCGAAAAAGAACACCACGTGGAGCCCCTGGGCGCGTCCGGCCGCCATACCCGGGGGTCGTACCCCGGCTCGGCGCGCCCCGTACCCCGGCGGCGGAATGTTGGGACCGCCCCCCGACGGGCGGCCGGTAGAGTCCAACGGCGTGCACCTGAAGAGTCTGACCCTGCGAGGCTTCAAGTCCTTCGCCTCCGCCACGACGCTGCGCTTCGAACCCGGCATCACCTGCGTCGTGGGCCCCAACGGTTCCGGCAAGTCGAATGTCGTGGACGCGTTGTCCTGGGTCATGGGCGAACAGGGCGCCAAATCGCTGCGCGGCGGAAAGATGGAAGACGTCATCTTCGCCGGCACCACCGGCCGGGCCCCGCTGGGCCGGGCCGAGGTCTCGCTCACCATCGACAATTCCGACGGCGCACTGCCCATCGAATACGCCGAAGTCACCATTACCCGGATCATGTTCCGTAACGGCGGCAGCGAGTACCAGATCAACGGCGACACCTGCCGCCTGCTCGACATCCAGGAACTGCTTTCCGACTCCGGAATCGGCCGCGAGATGCATGTCATCGTCGGCCAGGGCCAGCTCGACTCCGTCCTGCACGCCGACCCCATGGGCCGGAGGGGATTCATCGAAGAGGCCGCCGGCGTTCTCAAACACCGCAAGCGCAAGGAGAAGGCGCTGCGGAAACTCGACGCGATGAAGGCCAACCTCGCCCGCGTCCAGGACCTGACCGACGAGCTGCGCCGCCAGCTCAAACCCCTGGGACGCCAGGCCGCCGTCGCCCGGCGCGCCGCCGTCATCCAGGCCGACCTGCGCGACGCCCGGCTGCGCCTGCTCGCCGACGACCTCGTCACCCTGCGCCGGGCCCTGCGCGCCGAGATCGAGGACGAGGCCGCCCTCAGGGAACGCAAGGAGGCCGCCGAGACCCGGCTGCGCACCGCCCTCCAGCGGGAGGCGGCACTGGAGACGGAGGTGCGCGCCCTCACGCCACGGGTGCAGCGCGCCCAGCAGACCTGGTACGAGCTGTCGCAGCTGGCGGAGCGGGTGCGCGGCACGGTGTCCCTGGCCGAGGCGCGGGTAAAGAGCGCCTCCCAGATCCCGCAGGACGAACGCCAGGGACGCGACCCCGACGACATGGAACGCGAGGCCGCGCGGATCCGCGAACAGGAGGCGGAGTTGTCCGCCGCCCTGGAGGCGGCGAGCCGGGCCCTGGAGGACACCGTCGAGCACCGCGCCGGACTGGAGCGGCAGTTGGCGGACGAGGAACGCAGGCTGCGGGACGTCGCCCGCGCCATCGCCGACCGCCGCGAGGGACTCGCCCGGCTCAGCGGGCAGGTCACCGCCGCCCGCGGCCGCGCGGCCTCGGCACACGCCGAGATCGGCCGGCTCGCCGAGGCCCGCGACGCCGCCCAGGAGCGGGCCGCCGCCGCCCAGGAGGCGTACGAACGGCGCAAGGCCGAGGTCGACGGGCTGGACGCGGACGACGAGGAGCTGGGGGAACGGCATGCGGCGGCCCGCCGCGAGCTGGCGGCGGCCGAGAGCGCGCTGACCGCCGCCCGCGAGGCGCACACCGCGGCCGAACGGGCGCGCGCCGCCACCTCGGCCCGCCACGATGCCCTCGCCCTCGGCCTCCGTCGCAAGGACGGCACCGGCGCACTGCTGGCCGCCGCCGACCGCCTGACCGGGCTCCTCGGCCCGGCGGCCGAACTGCTCACCGTCACCCCCGGCTTCGAGATCCCGGTCGCCGCCGCCCTCGGCGCCGCCGCGGACGCCGTCGCTGTCACCGACCCGGCCACCGCCGCAGAGGCCATCCGCCTGCTCCGCCGACAGGACGCGGGGCGGGCGGCGATGGTGCTGGGGCGGGTCGAGGGGGCTGGGGGAGCGGGGCGGGGGGATGGGGTCGCTGGGGCTGGTGTGGGTGGTGCGGGCGATCTTGAGGGTGGTGCTGCTGTTGGTGCTGGAGGTGTGGCTGGCCTGGCTGGTACGGCTGATGTGGCCGGTACGGACGGTGCGGCCCGTGCGGACGGTGCGGCCCGTGTGGCCAGAGCGACCCATGTGATCGATGCGGCCGACATCGCCGACGTGACCTGTATGACTGGTGTGACAGATGTTGCGGATGCGACCAGTGTGGATGGCCGGGCCGCTCTGGATGCCGCGACGGGGGAGGCGGCAGGTGGCGGGGGCGGCGTGCCTGCGCAGGGCGGCGGCCCGGCGGCGGGCGTCGCTCCCGCGGCGGGCGTCGGCGAGCCCGCATCGTCGGCTTCGTCGGCCGGCGACGTCACCGCCGCCGTCCCGGCTCCCGCTCCCGCCCCGGCTTCTGCCCCGCCGCCGACCTCTGCCACTGCTCCTGCATCCGGTCCCTCCGGCCACTCTGGTCCCTCTGGCCACTGCGGTCCCTCCGTGCCGTCCCAGGTGGCCGGCCCCGGGCGCGGCGCCGACACCCGTTCCGCGTCCGCGCCCGTATGGGCGGGGCAACTGGTTCACGGACCCCGGGAGTTGACGGCTGCCGTGGCGCGGCTGCTGCGGGATGTGGTGGTGGTCGGGACATTGGAGGACGCCGAGGAGCTGGTGGTGGCGCGGCCCGACCTGATGGCGGTGACCGGGGAGGGCGATCTGCTGGGAGCGCACTTCGCGCAGGGCGGGTCGGCCGGGGCGCCGAGTCTGCTGGAGGTGCAGGCGTCGGTCGACGAGGCCGCGGCCGAGCTGGAGCGTCTGGAGGCGCGCTGCGCGGAGCTGGCCGCGGCCGAGCGGGCGGCGAAGGAGCGGCGGGGCGAGTGCGCCGCGCTGGCCGAGGCGCTGGATGAGCGCCGGCGCGCGGCCGATCGGGAGAAGTCCAAGGTTGCGGGGGACCTGGGGCGGCTCGGCGGCCAGGCGCGGGCGGCCGCCGGGGAGGCCGAGCGGTCCGCCGCGGCCGCAGCCAAGGCGGAGGAAGCGCTGGAGCGGGCCACCGAGGAGGCCGAGGAACTCTCCGCCCGGCTGGCCGCGGCCGAGGAGGACGCGGGCCCGGGCGACGAGGAACCCGACACCTCCGTACGGGACCGGCTCGCCGCCGACGGCGCCAACGCCCGCCAGACGGAGATGGAGGCCCGGCTTCAGGCCCGTACCCATGAGGAGCGGGTGAAGGCGCTGGCCGGGCGGGCCGATGCGCTGGACCGGGGGGCGCGCGCCGAGCGCGAGGCGCGGGCGCGGGCCGAGCGGCGCCGGGCCCGGCTGCGCCACGAGGCCGCGGTGGCCTCGGCGGTCGCCTCCGGCGCACGGCAGCTGCTGGCACATGTCGAGGTGTCGGTCGTGCGGGCCGAGGAGGAACGCGCCGCCGCCGAACGCGCCAAGGCCGAACGGGAAGCCGCCCTGGTGGCCGAGCGCGAACAGGGCCGGGAGCTGAAGTCCGAGCTGGACAAGCTGACCGACTCGGTCCACCGCGGCGAGGTGCTCGGCGCGGAGAAGCGGCTGCGGATCGAACAGCTGGAGACCCGGGCGCTGGAGGAGCTGGGGGTCGAACCGGCCGTGCTGATCTCGGAGTACGGTCCCGGGCAGCCCGTCCCGCCCTCGCCCCCGGCCCAGGGCGAGGAACTGCCCGAGGACCCGGACCACCCGCGCAACCAGCCGGTGTCCTATGTGCGCGCCGAGCAGGAGAAACGGCTCAAGGCTGCCGAGCGGGCGTATCAGCAGCTCGGGAAGGTGAACCCGCTGGCGCTGGAGGAGTTCGCGGCACTGGAGGAACGCCATCAGTTCCTCAGCGAGCAGCTTGAAGACTTGAAGAAGACCCGGGCCGACCTGCTGCGGGTGGTCAAGGAGGTCGATGAGCGAGTGGAGCAGGTCTTCACCGAGGCCTTCCACGACACGGCGCGGGAGTTCGAGGGCGTGTTCGCGCGGCTGTTCCCCGGCGGCGAGGGCCGGCTGGTGCTGACCGACCCGGACGACATGCTGGCGACCGGCGTGGACGTCGAGGCACGGCCGCCGGGCAAGAAGGTCAAGCGGCTGTCGCTGCTGTCGGGCGGCGAGCGTTCGCTGACGGCGGTGGCGCTGCTGGTGTCGATCTTCAAGGCGCGGCCCAGCCCGTTCTATGTGATGGACGAGGTCGAGGCCGCGCTGGACGACACCAATCTGCAGCGGCTGATCCGGATCATGGAGGAACTCCAGGAGAGCTCCCAGCTGATCGTGATCACCCACCAGAAGCGGACTATGGAGGTCGCGGACGCGCTCTACGGCGTCTCGATGCAGGGCGACGGCGTCTCCAAGGTCATCAGCCAGCGGCTGCGCTGACCGACGCTCTCCCGACTGGTATCGACCGATCTCGGCCGCACCGAACGGGAACGAGGCCGCAATCCCATCTCGGCCGCTTGGTTTGGTGTCGTCCAGGGCGGCCTCCGCGACCGCTGTGCGCTCGCCCCTGGCTTCTGTGTGTTGGGGCCCGCTTGTCTTCTGGCCTTGGCTTGCAGCGCAGCCGCTGGCTGATGATCTTGGAGACTCCGTTGTGCCCCTCGCCTCCATTGCCTTCTTGTCTTTGCCTCCTTGCCGCCTCCTCATACTCCGGCAACAACTACGGTGCGTGATTCGTTCCCGCGGAGAGTTATCGGGAGGGTGAATCTGTGGGGTGGGATTGCGGCCTCGTTCCCGTGCCGTGCCTCTGTTTGTGTCCTCGTTTGTCCCTTGCATTGCCCCTGGCTTTGTGCCGCGCTTTGTTGCATCGAGGCATCTCTTCAGGAGTTGAATGACGAGGTCGGGGGGTGACGGTTAAGGCGGCGGGAAACGAAAGTGTCACGGGCTATTGACTTCGAAACTTGAAGGCATAGTCTCTGCAACGTTGCTTTTACCTTCAAGTGGTGGGTGTCCCCAACGTATGCGCCACTGGAAGGGCCAGCCCCCGATGCCCGGCAGCGCAGCCGGGCCACTGGAGTTCACGTTGACCAGCACCGCGCAGCCGACGGTTCCGGAAGGCCGTAAGGCCCACCCGGACCATCTCGGCCATGTCATCTTCATCACCGCGGCTGCCGCGATGGGCGGCTTCCTCTTCGGATACGACAGTTCCGTCATCAACGGTGCCGTCGAGGCGATCCGCAGCCGTTACGACGTCGGGTCCGCCGTCCTTGCTCAGGTGATCGCCATCGCGCTGATCGGCTGCGCCATCGGCGCCGCGACCGCGGGCCGGGTCGCCGACCGGATAGGCCGCATCCGGGTCATGCAGATCGCGGCGGTGCTCTTCACCGTCAGTGCCGTCGGCTCGGCCCTGCCGTTCGCCCTGTGGGACCTGGCCCTCTGGCGCGTCATCGGCGGTTTCGCGATCGGTATGGCCTCGGTCATCGGCCCGGCCTATATCGCCGAGGTCTCGCCGTCCGCCTACCGCGGTCGGCTCGGCTCCTTCCAGCAGGCCGCGATCGTGGTCGGTATCGCCATCTCCCAGCTCGTCAACTGGGGCATCCTCAACCTCGCCGACGGTAAGCAGCGCGGCACCATCGCGGGCCTGGAGGCCTGGCAGTGGATGCTCGGCGTGATGGTCGTCCCGGCCGTGCTCTACGGTCTGCTCTCCTTCGCGATCCCCGAGTCGCCCCGCTACCTGATCTCCGTCGGCAAGATCTCGCGCGCCAAGGAGGTGCTGTCCGAGGTCGAGGGCCACTCCGTCAACCTCGACACCCGGGTCGTGGAGATCCAGGACGCGATGCGCCGCGAGCACAAGTCGACCTTCAAGGACCTGCTCGGCAAGGCGGGCTTCCTGCCGATCGTCTGGGTCGGTATCGGGCTCTCCGTCTTCCAGCAGCTGGTCGGCATCAACGTCGCCTTCTACTACTCGTCGGCGCTGTGGCAGTCCGTGGGCATCGACCCGAGCAGCTCGTTCTTCTACAGCTTCACCACCTCCATCATCAACATCATCGGCACCGTGATCGCGATGATCTTCGTCGACCGGATCGGCCGCCGCCCGCTGGCGCTGATCGGTTCGGCCGGTATGGCCGTCGCGCTCGGCCTGGAGGCGTGGGCGTTCTCCGCCAAGACCGCGGCCGGCACCCTGCCGACCACCGAGGGCACCATCGCCCTGATCGCCGCGCATGTCTTCGTGCTCTTCTTCGCGCTCTCCTGGGGCGTCGTGGTCTGGGTGTTCCTCGGCGAGATGTTCCCGAACAAGATCCGCGCCGCCGCGCTGGGCGTCGCCGCCTCCGCGCAGTGGATCGCCAACTGGGCCATCACCGCCAGCTTCCCGAGCCTGTCCGACTGGAACCTCTCGGGCACGTATGTGATCTACATGATCTTCGCTTTGCTCTCCATTCCCTTCGTGCTCCGGTACGTCAAGGAGACCAAGGGCAAGGCGTTGGAGGAGATGGGCTAACCCCCCCGCCAGTCTGTCTCCTCAGTTGTTGCTGCTGCCCCGGCTCACCCGAGCCGGGGCAGCACCGTTTTCGGTGCCCGTGCCCGTGCCTACTCCAGGAGCGGGCTGTTCTCGGGTATCTCCACCCAGCGGCGCGGCGGGCCGTCCACCGCGGCCGCGTCCGTGAGGCGCAGCCCCGCCATGGCGGAGGCGTAGGCGAGGACGTCGGCGCCCCACATGTCCTCCGGTACGTCCCAGTCCCAGAAGCGGTAGAGCCAGTGCCCCTCGGGTGAACCGCTGTGGTGGCCGGGCTTGCCGATCTCCTCCCCGAGTGCGGTCCGGCCGTTCCGGGAGAAGGTGCCGAAGGTGCCGCCCTTGGGGTTGAAGGAGACGCCGTAGGCGGTGGTGCCGGGGGAGAGGGCGTTGAGGACAGCGTCCGTGCTCATGCCGTACCAGGAGGGCTGGATGAGCACACATCCGCCGTTGACGCCCGTCACCCCGACCCAGCGCTCGGCCTCGTCGACGTCGTAGGGGTCGAAGCCGTAGAGGTCCGTGCCGTCCGGGCCCGGCTCCGCGTCCACGTCGCGCACCGGGGAGTTGCGGGGGTCGCCGCCGAGCCGCCGGACGGCCTCGTCCTCGTCGATGCCGAGGACGAAGGCGACCGAGAGGCCCTCCGTCCCGACGCCGCGGAACACGGCGATCCGTTCGTCGGCGTCCCGTTGGGCGGCGCGCTCCTCGTCCGTCAGCGGTACGGCTCCCGGCAGCCCGGCGAAGAGCGGTGCCAGGGCCGTCGTCAGCGCCAGTCGGCCCGGTGAACGGCCGCCGAGCTGTGACCGCCAGGCATCGGCGCCGGCCTCCAGTAGCAGTGCGGCGTTCGCCTGTGCGCCGTGGCAGACGGCGTGCCACAGCGGGGTGCAGCCCTCGTCGTCCCGGGCGTCCGCGTCGGCCGTCCGCGCGAGGAGTGCGGCGACGGCCTCGGGGGAGCCGTGGGCGGCGGCCAGATGCAGCGGTGTGGCGCGGTTGTCGGGGTCGGTGGCGTCGGGATCGGCGCCGTTCGCCAGACGGGCTCGGACCAGATCGGCGTCCAGCCAGTGGTCGTGGCGCATGCCCTCCCAGTCGGCTCGCGAGGGGTCGGCGGCGGGCGGGGTCCAGGGCCCGGGGGGTTCCGGATACGGGGCCGGGGCCATGATCTCCGACGGTCCGAAGCCGACGCCGAGAAAGCTCCGCACCTCCGGGCCGTCCGCCGCCGGGGCCTGCGACCCGGCGTCCGGCCAGATCTCCAGGGCCTCGCCGGCCAGGTGCCGCAGGGCCGTCGCATCGATGTCCGTAGCGGTCTCGGGCACCTGCTCGTCCGGCCACTCGACCACCAGACGGGTCGGCCCCGCGGGTGGCAACTGCGAGAGATGCAGCGCCATTTGATAGTGGAAGGCGCCGCCCGAGCCGCCGCTCAGCCGCAGGGTGGGGCCGCTCCGCCCGGCCGTCGGCCAGGGGGCGGCGTCGAGCGTGGTGACCTTGCGGCCGTCGGCCAGCAGCAGGCCGCAGCGCAGCGCCCCGGGCCCCGGACCGTCGGCGCCCCACCGGCCTCCCGGTGGGATCTGCCGTAAAAAGACGGACAGTTGCATCGTCACCGACCCCGGCCAGATCTCCCATCCGGTGAGCATGATCCGCACATCGGGCCCCGCGCCGATCTCCACGACCCGCGATAACCGGGCGGGGACGAACCGGTCGCGGGGCGCCGACTCCTCTTCTTCGGCGGGCTCGTAGGCACCCAATGCCAGGGGCCGGGCGGGCGGTTCGGACGTCGTGCAGGACGTGATCGGTCCTTCGAAGAAATTCATGTGACCCAGCGTGACACCCGCCACTGACAATGCCCCCGGCCCGGCCGTCGCCGCAGGTCAAGCGGTGGTGCCGACCGTCGCACCCGCTTCCAGCCGCGGCAGCACCCGCTCCGCGAACAGATGCAGCGAACGCCAGCCCTCGTCGATGGGCATCCCGCCGCACAGCGGATGCAGGATCAACGAGCCCTGCGCTCCTGCCTCGTGCGCCATCCGTACGCATTCCTCCGGCGTGACGATCCGGTAGACGCCCTCCGCCCGCAGCGCCGCGGTGTCCGTCGCGGCGGAGCGCACCGCGGAGCGGGTGCCGGCGGACTGCCAGGAGGCGTAGGTCCGCGCCTCGTGCAGCAGATGCGACCCGTACCCGGCCCAGGTGCGGTCCGGGTCCTCGGCGATGTGGAGAAGACTGGTGTGTTCGGGCGGCTGAAGGACCCAGCCCTGGGTGCCGTACTCGGCCCGCCGGGCGTCGTAGTAGGCGGCGAGTTCCGGGAGGCGGGCGCTGGGGAAGAACGGCAGTCCCAGGCGGGCGGCGCGCCGGGCCGCGGCGCGGGAGCTGCCGCCGACCAGCAGCAGGGGATGCGGCTGGGTGAACGGGCGCGGGGTGACCCGGACGGTGCGTCCCCGGTAGGTGAACGGCTCACCGGTCCAGGCGGCCAGCAGTGTTCGGAGCACCTCGTCCTGGAGGGCGCCGCGGGTGGTGAAGTCCTTGCCGTGGGCCGCGTATTCCGCTTCCCGGTAGCCCAGCCCGGCGACGGTCGTCAGCCGGCCGCCGCTGAGCAGGTCCAGGGTGGCGAGGTCCTCGGCCAGCCGCAGCGGGTCGTGCAGCGGGGTGATCAGGGCGGAGACGGTGACGCCGATCCGGCGGGTGGCGCCGAAGACGGCGCCGGCGAAGGGGAGCGGGGAGGGCATCCAGCCGTCGGTGGTGGCGTGGTGCTCCTCGGTCTGGATCACGGTCAGGCCGCGGTCGTCGGCGAAGGCGGCCATCTCGACGGCGGCGCGGTAGCGGGCGGCGTGCGCTCGGGGGCCGGGCGGTGACGGGTCGGCGAGGTTGAAGCGCACGACGGTGCTGGGCATGGCAGACATGACGACGTCCCCTTCGCCGGCGGTGGGCGAAGGGGACGTTAGCTGACGGTGGGTCAGTTCACCAGGGTGCGGATCCCGGTGGTCAGCCGACCTCGGCCGGCACCGGTGCCTCGTCGGCCGCGCGCTCGGCCGCGAGCGCCGGGACGTTCTCCCGGGCGGCGGGCAGGACGGCGAAGACCGCCGCGGCGATCACGATCGTGGCCGCCCAGCCCAGGCCGTTCTGCCCGATCCAGGTGTCGGCCAGCGGGCCGGTGAACCACTGGACCTTGGTGAAGCACAGGCCCGCGATCAGCGCGACGCCCCAGGCGGTCATGGCCTGCCAGCAGAAGCCGCCGGCGTACCAGTAGCGGCTGGTGCGGGTGGTGTCCATCAGGCCCTCGGCGTCGTAGCGCACGGCCAGCTTGCGGCGCCGGGCCATGTCGATGCCGTACACGCCGATCCACGCCGAGAAGGAGACCGCGAGCAGCGTCAGGAAGGCGATGAACTGCCCGATGAAGTCCTTGGCCACCAGCATCATGAACAGGCCGCCCACCAGGCTGATGACGGCGTTGATGCTGACCGCCAGGGCACGCGGCAGCTTGACGCCCATGGTCTGGGCGGTGAAGCCGGCGGAGTACATCGACAGGCTGTTGATCAGGACCATGCCGACCAGCGCGGTGACCAGGTAGGGGATCGCCAGCCAGGTGGGCAGCATGCCGCCGAGGAAGGACATCGGGTCGGTGTTCTGGCCGGCCAGCTTGGGGTTGGAGACGGCCATCACGCCGCCCATCAGGACCATCGGCACCATCACCAGGGCGGCGCCGGAGACGGTCGCGGAGGCGATCTTCTTGCCGGAGGCGGAGTGCGGGAGGTAGCGGGCGAAGTCGGGGCCGGTGGGGACCCAGCTGATGCCGCCGGCGGCGATGGTGCCGATGCCCGCGACCACCATGGCGGTGGTGCCGGCCTTCTTGGCGAAGATCTCGTGCCAGTTCATCGTGGCGATCAGATAGATCAGCACCATGATGCTGAACAGGCCGAACAGGTACGTCGAGTACTTGTTGCAGACGTTCAGCGCCTTGCGGCCCAGGCCGCTGACCAGGTAGGTGACGGCCACGAAGGCGAGCAGGGTGACGACGATGAGGACGTTGTTGCTCTTGATGCCGAAGAGCAGGTTCAGCACCGTCAGGACCGCGTAGGCACCGGTGACGGCGTTGATCGTCTCCCAGCCGAAGCGGGCCACCCACAGGATCGCGCCGGGGAAGTAGTTGCCGCGCACGCCGAAGGCGGCCCGGGAGAGCAGCGCCCCGGGAGCCCCGCCCCACTTACCGGAGACCGACAGCACGCCGACCATGCCGAAGGCGACGAGGGCGGCGATTCCGGCGACGAGCAGGACCTGCCAGAAGTTCAGCCCGTTGTTGACCGCCAGGGAGGCACCCATGGTGAGCAACAACACGCTGATGTTGGCGGCGACCCAGGTGGGGAACAGTTCGCGGACGCGGCCGTGGCGCTCGCTGTCGGGGACGGGCTCGATGCCCCGTGTCTCGACGGCGCCTTCGGTTTCGGGGGTGGAGGCGGACGTGGTGCTGGTGCCCATGAGTGCGATGTCTCCGTGCGGGGGTCTGGGGGCACCCCCGGTGGAGGAGGTGCAGGCAGCGGCTGTGGTACCTGGCCGAAATTGGCTGCCAGGACTCTACGCGCGTTGCGCGGCCGTCCACCATCGTACTTTGAACCGACTTCTACTCGTACATCCCTTTGGATCCTCCGACAAGGACGGGCGTCACACATCCTCGTCGAAGCGTCCATCGCGCGCCGCTGATCAGGCGGAAAGCGGGACAGGTCGGGCAGGGAAAGCGGGCCAGGCCGGTCGGGAAGGGGCGGGCGGCCGCCGGCCGGCCCGGCGCAGCGGCTCGTCGGGGCATCCGGCAGACGGCGAGAGCCTGCTCTCGCCGAGGGCCCGATCCGGCCCCTTCGGTACGCCCTCCGGGTCCCGGCGCAGCGTGCCGTCGCGCCCGGAGGCCCCGTGTCCGGGTTCGGCGCGTGCAGTCCCCGCCGGTGGGGCGTGGCTGATACTGGAGGGGTTATGGAAACCGTCATCCTTGCTGTAGTCATCGCCGTGGTCGTGCTCGGCGCGATCGGCGGGCTCGTCGTCAGCGGCCGCAAGAAGAAGCAGCTGCCGCCGTCCCCGCCGGCCGCCCCTTCGGCGCCCGCCACTCCCTCCGTCACCGCACCTCCCGCCGAACCGCACATCGGCGAGGAGGCCGAAACCCCCCACGACGAAGAACGCCGCACCATCGAAGAGGTCGGACTGCCCGAGGCCGCCGAGGCCGAGGTGCCGACCGTCACGCCCGAGGTGCCGGCCGTCGAGGTCCCCGAGCCGACGGCCGGCCGTCTGGTCCGGCTGCGCGCCCGGCTCTCCCGTTCCCAGAACACCCTGGGCAAGGGCCTGCTCACCCTGCTCTCCCGGGAGCACCTCGACGACGAGACCTGGGAGGAGATCGAGGACACCCTGCTGACCGCCGACGTCGGCGTCACCCCCACCCAGGAGCTCGTCGAGCGCCTGCGCGAGCGGGTCAAGGTCCTGGGCACCCGCACCCCCGAGGATCTGCGCGCACTGTTGCGCGAGGAGCTGCTCACCCTCATCGGCACCGACGCCGACCGCTCCGTCCACACCCACAACGGCATCGGCACCAACGGTGACGAGATCCCCGGCGTCGTGATGGTCGTCGGCGTCAACGGCACCGGCAAGACCACCACCACCGGCAAGCTCGCCCGCGTCCTGGTGGCCGACGGCAAGTCCGTCGTTCTCGGCGCCGCCGACACCTTCCGCGCGGCCGCCACCGACCAGCTCCAGACCTGGGGTGAGCGGGTCGGCGCCCGGACCGTCCGCGGACCCGAGAACGGCGACCCCGCCTCGGTCGCCTACGACGCGGTGAAGGAAGGTATCGCCGAGGGCGCCGACGTCGTCCTGATCGACACCGCCGGTCGGCTGCACACCAAGACCGGCCTGATGGACGAGCTCGGCAAGGTCAAGCGGGTCGTCGAGAAGCACGGCCCGGTCGGCGAGGTGCTCCTGGTCCTGGACGCCACCACCGGGCAGAACGGTCTCGTCCAGGCCCGGGTGTTCGCCGAGGTCGTGGACATCACCGGCGTGGTCCTCACCAAGCTCGACGGCACCGCCAAGGGCGGCATCATCGTCGCCGTCCAGCGCGAACTGGGCGTCCCGGTCAAGCTGGTCGGCCTGGGCGAGGGCGCGGACGATCTCGCGCCGTTCGAGCCCGAGGCGTTCGTCGACGCGCTGATCGGCTGACCCGGGCCCGGGGCACCGCGCCCCCGGCAGCCCTCGGCCCCCGGCCCCCGTACGCGGCGGGCACCGGGGGCCGACGCCTGTCCCGGGACGGTATACGGCGACCGGCCCGGCCACCGCGGAGCGTCAGGCGCACACCCGGGCGCAGAGATAGGCCAGGGTGCCCACCACCAGGCGGGCCTGCGGGGGGTTGCCCGCGGAGTCCAGAGTGGGCGGGCGCAGCCAGCGCATGGGGCCCTGGCCGGCGTGGTCGGAAGGGGGCGCGGTGATGTGGTCGCCGCCGCCGAGGGGGCGCAGGTCCAGGTCGGCGTCGTCCCAGCCGGTGCGGTAGAGCAGCCCCGGCAGATCGGCGGCCGCCCCGGGGGCGACGAAGAAGAGCGCGCGCTGGTCGGGGGTGGCGGCCACCGGGCCGAGCGGCAGCCCCATCCGCTCCAGACGGGCCAGCGCGCCGCGGCCCGCCGCCTCGGGGACGTCGAGGATGTCGAACCGCCGGCCCACCGGCAGCAGCACCGCCGCCCCCGGTGTCCGCGCCCAGGCCGCCGCGGCCTCCTCCAGCGTCGCCCCGGCCGTCAGCTCCTTGGCGAAGTCCAGCGGATGCGCGCCGGGAGCCGGGCAGCCGGCGGCGCCGCACGAACAGTCCGCGCGGCCGCCGGCGGAGCGGACCGCGCGGGCGCCGGGGACCACGTCCCAGCCCCACAGCCCGGTGTACTCCGCCACCGCCGTGATCTCCGACGAGCGGGCGCGGCGCCGTGAGCCGGTCCTGATCTCCCGGATGCCGCCGATCGTGAAGCCCATGCTCCCTCCAACGGGTGCTGCCTGCCTGTGGTTACGAGCCGTGGGCCGCCCGACGGAACCCCAACTGCCGCACCGTGCACCGCCGTCGGCGGCCGGCGGTACCGGTGGTGCGGCGCGGTGTGGCGGGGCGCGCCGGGTGGTGCGGTACGGACCGCACACCCTGGTGCGCTCCGTTCCGCCCGGTCCCTTCCGACCCGTGTCAAGTCAATCGTGAGAGGCTGCCGGGCAGTTCATTCAAAGGGGTGGCGAATGGTGGCGTTTCTGCAATCGGCCTCGCGAGGGGCGTGATCGTAGGATTACTTTCGGTGCGCGAACTCCCGAGAGGCATCGGTCGCACGGGTATGCCGGTGGCAATGCACCGCTCGGGCACGGGCCGGAAGGTGTGGCCGCCGGACGTGATCGGGTAGATGTACGCGGACAGTCGTCGCAACGGGCGGCGGGCTGTACAGGGTTCGCACCAAGCACCGAGGACCTCATCACTGCACCGAGGACCTCTCGGGATCGAGCACCTACCGGGATGGGGGCTTCCACGTGGCCGGCAACGGCGGCACCGGCGGCACCGACGCCGTCAAACGACCCAACGCACAACTGGGTTCGTGGTTCATGCGCAGCGGCTGGTCCAAGGGCGAACTGGCGCGACAGGTCAACCGCCGGGCGCGCCAGATGGGCGCCCACCACATCAGCACCGACACCTCGCGGGTACGCCGCTGGCTCGACGGCGAGCAGCCGCGCGAACCGATCCCCCGGATCCTGTCGGAGCTGTTCTCCGAACGGTTCGGCTGCGTCGTCGGCATCGAGGAACTGGGCCTGCGCACCGCCCACCAGTCGCCCTCCACCTCCGGCGTCGACCTGCCCTGGGCCGGCCCCCAGACCGTCAGCCTGATCAGCGAGTTCTCCCGCAGCGACCTGATGCTGGCGCGCCGCGGGTTCCTGGGCACCTCCCTGGCGCTGGCCGCCGGGCCCACCCTGATCGAGCCGATGCAGCGCTGGCTGGTGCCGGTGCCCGCGGGCCAGGGCGGCGCACCGGCCGGGCAGGACCGCGCCCCGCGGCCCGCCCGCCTGTCCCGCCCCGAGCTCGAACTCCTCGAATCGACCACCGCGATGTTCCGCCAGTGGGACGCCCAGTGCGGTGGCGGGCTGCGCCGCAAGGCGGTCGTCGGCCAGCTCCACGAGGTCACCGACCTCCTCCAGGAGCCGCACTCCGATGAGATCTCCCGGCGGCTGTTCAAGGTTGCCGCCGAGCTCGCCGAGCTGGCCGGCTGGATGAGCTACGACATCGGGCTCCAGCCCACCGCGCAGAAGTACTTCGTGCTGGCGCTGCACGCCGCCAAGGAGGCCGGCGACCGCCCCCTGGGCTCGTACATCCTCTCCAGCATGAGCCGGCAGATGATCCACCTGGGCCGGTCCGAGGACGCCCTCGAACTGATCCACCTCGCCCAGTACGGCAGCCGGGAGACCGCCACCCCCCGCACCCAGGCGATGTTGTATGCGATGGAGGCCCGCGCCTACGCAGGGATGGGCCAGCCCAGCAAGGTCAAACGGGCCGTGCGGATGGCCGAGGACACCTTCGGCGACGCCCTGCCCGGCGAGCCCGAGCCGGACTGGATCCGCTTCTTCTCCGAGGCCGAGCTGAACGCGGAGAACGCCCACTCCTACCGCGATCTGGCCTATGTCGCCGGCCGCAGCCCCACCTACGCCTCGCTCGCCGAGCCCGTCATGCAGCGCGCGGTGGAACTGTTCGGCAAGGACCCCGAGCACCAGCGGTCGTATGCGCTCAACCTCATCGGGATGGCCACCGTCCATCTGCTCCAGAAGGAACCGGAGGCCTGCGCGGCGATGGCGCAGCGGGCGATCCCGTTCGCCAAACAGGTCCGCTCCGAGCGGGTCAACACCCGGCTGCGCAAAACGGTGGACACCGCGGCCCGCGAGTACTCCGGCGTCGCCGAGGTGCGCCGGTTGAGCGAGGAGCTCGCCCGCCAGCTGCCCGACCACGCGGCGGAGGCCGTCTGACCCGGCGCTTCGCCCCCAGGCCCCCGGCCGCGGCCGCCGCCCCGTACAGCCCGACTCGGCTTCCCCACGCCAGGTCACGCGGGCGGCAGCCGCGGCCGGGCTTCCCCTTTTTGCGCCTAAGCCGGCGCCGCTTTCGCGGAGGTGGTTGCTCTCCGTGGGGGTTGCTCCATTGATGGTTGCGGTGGGTTGAACCGGCGGGTGGGGGCCGATGAACGGGCGAGTGGGAGCCGAGATCGCAGTTCACCTTCGCGTAACACACATGGCGCCTTCGTCACTGCCGTGAAACACCCGCAAGGTTTGGCCGAAACCACCCTGCGACAACCTCATCGCGAAGTCGGCCCACCAGGACCCCTCCCCGCACGGGCCGCATCGACGACGAGGAGACGCCGATGCCCCCAGGCATCCTGACGCTTGCCGCAGACAAGGTGACCCTGAGCCCGGCCAACACCGGGTTCATGCTGATCAGCTCCGCACTGGTGATGGTCATGACGCCGGCTCTGGCCTTCTTCTACGGAGGGATGGTCCGGGTCAAAAGCGTGCTCAACATGCTGATGATGAGCTTCATCAGCCTGGGCATCGTGACCATCCTGTGGGTCCTGTACGGCTTCGGGCTCGCCTTCGGTACCGACAAGGGCAGCCTCATCGGCTGGGACGGCCACTTCGCCGGACTCAGCGGGATCGGGCTGACCCAGCTGTGGGGCACCACCAACATCCCCATCTACGTCTTCGCGGTCTTCCAGCTGATGTTCGCGGTCATCACCCCCGCGCTGATCAGCGGCGCGCTCGCGGACCGGGTGAAGTTCACCGCCTGGGCGCTGTTCATCGCCCTGTGGGTGACCGTCGTCTACTTCCCCGTCGCCCACTGGGTGTGGGGCGACGGCGGCTGGCTGTTCAAGCTGGGGGTCATCGACTTCGCGGGCGGCACCGCCGTCCACATCAACGCCGGTGCGGCCGCGCTCGGCGCGATCCTGGTGGTCGGCAAGCGCATCGGCTTCAAGAAGGACCCGATGCGGCCGCACAGCCTGCCCCTGGTGATGCTCGGCGCCGGACTGCTGTGGTTCGGCTGGTTCGGCTTCAACGCCGGCTCCTGGCTCAACAACGATGACGGAGTGGCCGCGGTCGCCTTCGTCAACACCCAGGTCGCCACCGCCGCCGCGATGCTCGGCTGGCTCGCCTACGAGAAGCTGCGGCACGGCTCGTTCACCACGCTGGGCGCGGCCTCCGGCGCGGTCGCCGGACTCGTCGCCATCACCCCGGCCTGCGGCTGCGTCAGCCCGCTCGGCGCCATCGCGGTCGGCGTGATCGCCGGCGTCCTGTGCGCCATGGCCGTCGGCCTGAAGTACAAGTTCGGCTACGACGACTCCCTGGACGTCATCGGCGTCCACCTGGTCGGCGGTGTCACCGGCTCGCTGCTGATCGGACTGTTCGCCACCGGCGGCGTCCAGAGCACGGCCAAGGGCGTGTTCTACGGCGGCGGCTGGGACCAGATGGGCAAGCAGGCCGTCGGAGTGGTCAGCGTGCTGCTGTACTCGCTCGTCGTCTCCTTCATCCTTGCCAAGGCCATCGACCTGGTGATGGGCTTCCGGATCGGTGCGGACGAGGAGATCGCCGGCATCGACCAGGCCGCACACGCCGAGACGGCATACGACTTCACCGGCGCCGGCGGCGGCGCGATGGCCCGCAAGGGCCCGGCACTCGGCGAGACCCTGACGAAGAAGGTGGACGCGTGAAGCTCATCACGGCAGTAATCAAGCCGCACCGGCTGGACGAGGTGAAGGACGCCCTGCAGTCCTTCGGCGTGCACGGTCTGACCGTCACCGAGGCCAGCGGCTACGGCCGGCAGCGCGGCCACACCGAGGTCTACCGCGGCGCCGAGTACACCGTCGACCTGGTACCCAAGATCCGTATCGAGGTGCTGGTGGAGGACGCCGACGCGCACGAACTGCTCGACGTCATCGTCAAGGCCGCCCGCACCGGGAAGATCGGCGACGGCAAGGTATGGAGCGTCCCGGTCGACGACGCGGTCCGGGTACGGACCGGGGAGCGCGGCCCCGACGCGCTCTAGTGCGCCCAAACCGGCGCCGCTTTCGCGGAGGTGGTTGCTCTCCGTGGGGGTTGCTCAATTGATGGTTGCGGTGGGTCGGTCGGATCGGGCCGGCCCACCGCGAACGACGCGGCCTTGGAGCATCTCTTGACCGACAGTGCCGACGACACCGGCGGGTACCCCGCCGCCCGCCTGCGCCTCCTCCAGGACGGCGCCGCGACCGGGCCGGGCCGGCGGGCCGCCCTGGCCCGCCTGACCGACGACTGGCTCGCCGCGCTCCTGGACCGCGCCGCCACCGAGGCGGGCGTCACCGGCGTCGCCCTGGTCGCCGTCGGCGGCTACGGACGCGGTGAACTCTCCCCGCGCAGCGACCTCGACCTGCTCCTGCTGCACGACGGGCGCGCCGACACCGGCGCCGTCGCCAAACTCGCCGACCACCTCTGGTACCCGGTGTGGGACCTCGGCCTCGACCTCGACCACTCCGTGCGCACCCCCGCCGAGGCCCGTACCGCCGCCCGCGACGACCTCAAGGTGCAGCTGGGCCTGCTGGACGCCCGCCACCTGGCGGGCGACCCGGAACTGACGGCCTCCGTGCGCACCGCCGCCTACGCCGACTGGCGCGAGAGCGCCCCCAAACGGCTGCCGGAACTCCACGACCTGTGCCAGGAACGCGCCGCCCGCCAGGGCGAGCTGCAATTCCTCCTCGAACCCGACCTCAAGGAAGCCCGCGGCGGACTGCGGGACGCCACCGCGCTGCGGGCCGTCGCCGCCTCCTGGCTCGCCGACGCCCCGCGCGGCGGCCTGGAGGCCGCCCGCACCCGTCTCCTGGACACCCGCGATGCGCTGCACCTGGTGACCGGCCGCGCCACCGACCGGCTCTCCCTCCAGGACCAGCCCCAGGTCGCCGACGCGCTCGGCGCCGCGGACGCCGACATCCTGCTGCGCGAGACCTACGAAGCCGCCCGCACCATCTCCTACGCCGCCGACGTCACCTGGCGCGAGGTCGGCCGCGTCCTGCGCTCCCGCTCCGTGCGGCCCACCCTGCGCGGACTGCTCCCGGGCCGCGCGGCGAACCGCGTCGAGCGCTCACCGCTCGCCGAGGGCGTCGTCGAACTCGACGGGGAGGCCGTGCTGGCCCGCGCCGCCCGGCCCGAACGCGACCCCGTCCTGGTACTGCGCGCCGCGGCCGCCGCCGCCCAGGCCGGGCTGCCGCTGGCCACCCACGCCATCCGCCGCTGCGCCGCCGCAGCGGACGTCCGCCCGCTGCCCGAGCCCTGGCCGGCCGAGGCCCGTGACGAGCTGGTGACCCTGCTGGGTGCGGGCGCCCCCACCGTGCCCGTATGGGAGTCCCTGGAGGCCGAGGGCGCGCTGCCGCGGCTGCTGCCCGAATGGGAGCGGGTGCGCTGCCACCCCCAGCACAACCCCGTCCACACCTGGACCGTCGACCGCCACCTGGTCGAGACCGCGGTCCGCGCCGCCGCCCTGACCCGCCGGGTGCACCGCCCCGACCTGCTGCTGATCGCCGCGCTGCTGCACGACATCGGCAAGGGGCTGCCCGGCGACCACTCCGTCGCCGGCGCCGACCTCGCCCGCACGATCGCCGCCCGGCTCGGCTTCGAGGCACGCGACACCGAGGTGATCGCCGCCCTCGTCCGCCACCACCTCCTGCTCATCGAGACCGCCACCCGCCGCGACCTGGACGACCCGGCCACCGTCGGCGCGGTCGCCGACGCCGTCGGCGACACCGGCACCCTGGAGCTGCTGCACGCCCTGACCGAGGCCGACGCGCTGGCCACCGGCCCCGCCGCCTGGAGCACCTGGCGCGCCGGACTCGTCGCCGACCTCGTCGGGCGGGTCGCCGCACGGCTCGCCGGCGAGGCCGAACCGGACACCGGCGGCGCCGACGAGCCCACCGCGGAGCAGGAGCGGCTGGCCGTGGAGGCCGGGCGCATCCGCGGCCCGGTCCTGGCCCTGCACACCCGCGCCGAGGCGCCCGCCGAGGACGGCGCCGCCCCGCCCGTCGGCGTGGAACTGCTGATCGCCGTCCCCGACCAGCCCGGAGTGCTGCCCGCCGCGGCCGGCGTACTGGCCCTGCACCGCCTGACCGTCCGCGCCGCCGACCTGCGCACCCTGGACCCGATAGGGGACGGCCGCGTCCTCCTGCTCAGCTGGCGGGTGGCCGCCGAATACGGCTCCCTGCCGGACGCCGACCGGCTGCGCGCCGACCTGGTCCGCGCCCTGGACGGCTCCCTGGACATCCCCGCCCGCCTCGCCGAACGCGAACGCGCCTACGCCCGCCGCACCCGCCCCGCCCTGGCCCCGCCCCCCAGCGTCACCGTCGCCCCCGGCACCTCCCGTACGGCGACCGTCATCGAGGTACGGGCCCAGGACGCGCACGGTCTGCTGCACCGGATCGGGCGGGCGCTGGAGGGCGCCGGGGTCTGCGTCCGCAGCGCCCACATCAGCACGCTCGGCGCCAACGCCGTCGATGCGTTCTATGTGACCGGCACCGACGGGCGCCCCCTGTCCGAGGAGGCGGCGCGGCAGCTCGCGGAGGCGGTGCAGGGCGCGCTGCTCTGATACGGCCCGTACGGGTCCGGCCCGGTCCGCTTGCGGGTGCGGATACCCTAGAAGCCGACCGACCCCGCCCCCGACCCCGAGGATCGACGACCGCCGTGTTCGATACGCTTTCCGACCGCTTGGCGAGTACTTTCAAAAACCTCCGGGGCAAGGGCCGCCTGAGCGAGGCGGACATCGACGCCACGGCGCGCGAGATCCGTATCGCCCTGCTCGAGGCCGATGTCGCCCTCCCGGTGGTCCGGGCCTTCATCAAGCAGGTCAAGGAGCGGGCCACCGGCGCCGAGGTCTCCCAGGCCCTCAACCCCGCCCAGCAGGTCATCAAGATCGTCAACGAGGAGCTCATCGGCATCCTCGGCGGCGAGACCCGGCGGCTGCGCCTGGCCAAGCAGCCCCCGACCGTCATCATGCTGGCCGGTCTCCAGGGCGCCGGTAAGACCACGCTGGCCGGAAAGCTCGGCCGCTGGCTCAAGGGCCAGGGCCACAGCCCCCTGCTGGTCGCCTGCGACCTCCAGCGCCCCAACGCCGTGGGCCAGCTCCAGGTCGTCTCCGAGCGCGCCGGCGTCGCCTTCTACGGACCCCAGCCGGGCAACGGTGTCGGCGATCCGGTGCAGGTCGCCAAGGACTCCGTCGAGCACGCGCGGACCAAGCAGTACGACGTCGTCATCGTCGACACCGCCGGCCGCCTGGGCATCGACCAGGAGATGATGCAGCAGGCCGCGGACATCCGCGACGCGATCGGCCCCGACGAGGTCCTCTTCGTCGTCGACGCCATGATCGGCCAGGACGCGGTCAACACCGCCGAGGCCTTCCGCGACGGCGTCGGCTTCGACGGCGTGGTCCTGTCCAAGCTGGACGGCGACGCCCGCGGCGGTGCCGCGCTCTCCATCGCGCACGTCACCGGCAAGCAGATCATGTTCGCCTCCAACGGCGAGAAGCTCGACGACTTCGACGCGTTCCACCCGGACCGCATGGCGTCGCGCATCCTGGGCATGGGCGACATGCTCAGCCTCATCGAGAAGGCCGAGCAGACCTTCAGCCAGGCCGAGGCCGAGAAGATGGCGGCCAAGCTGGCGAAGGGCCCCAAGGAGTTCACCCTCGACGACTTCCTGGCCCAGATGGAGCAGGTCAGGAAGATGGGCTCCATCTCCAAGCTGCTCGGCATGCTGCCCGGTATGGGGCAGATGAAGGAGCAGATCAACAACCTCGACGAGCGCGAGGTGGACCGCACCGCCGCGATCATCAAGTCCATGACGCCGGCCGAGCGCCAGGACCCGACGATCATCAACGGCTCGCGGCGCGCCCGTATCGCCAAGGGTTCCGGCGTCGACGTCTCCATGGTCAAGAGCCTGGTCGAGCGGTTCTTCGACGCCCGCAAGATGATGTCGCGGATGGCCCAGGGCGGCGGCTTGCCGGGCATGCCCGGGATGCCCGGCATGGGCGGCGGCGCCGGCCGCAAGAAGAAGCAGGTCAAGCAGGCCAAGGGCAAGCGCAAGAGCGGCAACCCGATGAAGCGCAAGGCCGACGAGGAGGCCGCGGCCGCCCGCCGCGAGGCCGGCCAGTCCGGCAGCCCCTTCGGTCTTCCGCAGGGCGGCCAGCAGCCGCAGGACTTCGAACTCCCGGAGGAGTTCAAGAAGTTCATGGGCTGAGCCCGGATCGTCGCAGCCCCCGGTCGTGAGGCCGGGGGCTTGCGTATGCCCGCCGGCTACCGGGTCCGCGCGATCACGTACCGGAACACGTTCGGCATCCAGACCGTGCCGTCCGCCCGCTGATACGGGTGCAGCGCCTCGCCGAGCTCCTTCTCCACCTGCTGCCGCTCGGTCACCTCCAGCGCCGCGTCGAAGACGCCGGTCGACAGCAGCCCGCGCACCGCGCTCGCCGCATCCGCGTACCCGAACGGGCAGGCCACCCGCCCCGAACCGTCCGGTCGCAGGCCCGCCCGCTCCGCCAGGTCCTCCAGGTCGTCGCGCCCGCTGGGCCGCCAGCCGGCGGCCGTCGGCGGGGGATCGGCCAGCCGCCGCGCCACCACCCGCAGCACCCCGGCCGTGGCGCACCGCTCCACCGGGCCCCAGCCGCCCAGCACCACGGCGCTGCCGCGTTCCGCCAGGGCGGCCGCCGCGGTCAGCGCCGCCGCCGGCTCCTGGTCGGCGTTCCCGCAGCCCGGCGGATGGAACGCGGTGATCACGTTGCACCGCGCCCGGTGGGACAGGCCCTCCGGGGACGCGGCCGCCGCGGGCCCGCCGCACACCAGCCGGGCCGCCCGCGGCCCGCCGTCCGGTGACAGCCGCTCGCGCGCCAGCGCCAGCCGGAACGCGTCCGTATCCACCCCGCTGACCTGCGCACCACGCGCCGCCGCCAGCAGCAGCGCCAGCCCCGACCCGCAGCCGAGCCCCAGCAGCCGGGTGCCCGTACCGATGCCCAGCCGGTCGTACGCGGCGTCGTACAGCGGCACCAGCATCCGCTCCTGGATCTCGGCCCAGTCCCGGGCCCGCGCCCGTGCACCGGCCGGATCGGAAAGTCCCTGACCGCGCAGGGAGGCGGAGGAGTCCGCGGGCTGGTGCCGCACGAGGGTGGGTGACATCGAATGCGCCCCTATTCGCCGAGAACCGTGGATCCGTGCCGATTCAGTGCCGATCGCCCCCCGGTGCCGCGTGTTGTGCGCCCCCGCAATCCAGACAACTGCGCATCCGTCCGGCCGTCCAGGGGGTGCGCCGGGGTTGTCTCCCGCGCGCCCCCATGTGCGCCGGGCCGACGGCCGTGAGCGCCGTTCCAGCCTGCCCCGGCCCACGCCGTTTCGCTACGCCGACGGGTGCAGGCGCCGCCCTTCCGGTTCGCGGGGAGCCGCCCGGCGGCCCTACGGTGGGACCCCTGCCGTGAGCCGCGGCGCGTCCGCCGTGAACGCCGTCCGGAGGGCGTGCGGATTGCTCCGTGCGGCGTACGCCCGGCTTGCGCGCCCCTGGGCGCCTTCGGGGGAGACCGCCGAAAACTGACTGGTACGTGCAATTTATTTGGGATGCCCCGGAATCGGAACACTGGGCGACCCCGGCTCGTTGTCACGACGTGAGCACGACACCGCCTGTTCTCGCCGCCGAGCTGGCGCTCGCCTGGGCCGATATTCAACGGCACCACCCCGAGCTGCCGGACCTGGCCGCGCCCGAGTCCCTGATCGGAGAGTCCTCGTCCGCCTGTGGCGCCGAGCTCTCCTTCGAACGGCTGCTCCACGAGGCAGTCCACGGCATCGCCGCCGCACGCGGCATCCGCGACACCTCCCGGGCAGGCCGCTATCACAACCGCCGGTTCCTGGCGATCGCCGAGGAGCTGGGCCTGGACCATGTCGACGAACCGCATCCCAGCAGCGGCTTCTCCCTGGTCACGCTCAGCCCCGAGGCGCGGCGGCGCTATCGCCCCACCATCGAGCGTCTCTCCAGAGCCCTCAAGGCCCATACCGCCGCCACCGCCACCGACACCACCCGCAGCTTCCGCGGCCCGGCCGCCCGGCACGGCTCCTCCGGGGGCGGCGTCCGCGTCAAGGCCGTCTGCGACTGCGGGCGCAACGTCCGGGTCGTCCCGTCCGTGCTGGCGCAGGCGCCGATCGTCTGCGGCGGCTGCGGCAAGCCCTTCCGCATCCCCGAGGTGGCCGCGGTCGGCTGACCGCACCGCGTGTGGCACAATGGCCAGCTGTACTCGACAGCCGCACAGGACCCCTCTCTCCTCCGGCTGACGCGTCCATCGGGCACCCGAGTACCGCAACCCCACGTGGCATCCCGTTGTGCCCAACCACGTCAAGACCAGGAGACACCACTCCCGTGGCAGTCAAGATCAAGCTGAAGCGTCTGGGCAAGATCCGTTCGCCTCACTACCGCATCGTCGTCGCCGACTCCCGTACCCGCCGTGACGGCCGGGCCATCGAGGAGATCGGCCTGTACCACCCGGTGCAGAACCCCTCGCGCATCGAGGTCGACTCCGAGCGTGCGCAGTACTGGCTGGGCGTCGGCGCCCAGCCGACCGAGCCGGTTCTCGCCATCCTGAAGAAGACCGGCGACTGGCAGAAGTTCAAGGGCGAGCCCGCCCCGGCGCCGCTGCTGGTCGCCGAGCCGAAGGCCGACAAGCGCGCCCTCTTCGAGGCCGCCGCCAAGGCCACCGGCGACGAGCCGAAGGGTGAGGCCATCACCCCGAAGGCGAAGAAGGCCGACAAGAAGACGGACGAGGCCGAGGCCGCGTCCTCCTCCGAGTCGACCGAGGCCTGAGCATGCTCGAGGAAGCCCTCGAGCACCTCGTCAAGGGCATCGTCGACAACCCCGACGACGTGCAGGTGGCATCGCGCACCCTGCGCCGCGGGCGCGTACTCGAGGTCCGGGTGCACCCCGACGACCTCGGCAAGGTGATCGGCCGCAACGGCCGTACCGCCCGCGCGCTGCGGACCGTCGTGGGCGCCATCGGCGGGCGGGGCATCCGCGTCGACCTGGTCGACGCGGACGACGTCCGCTGACACGTTGAACACCGGCTCGGGCCGGGGAGGGCCTTCGGGGCCGTCCCCGGCCCGTTGCCGTGGACCCCACAGAAGGAATTCCCCGTGCAACTGGTAGTGGCCCGCATCGGCCGCGCCCACGGCATCAAGGGCGAGGTCACCGTAGAGGTACGCACCGACGAGCCCGAACTGCGGCTCGCCCCCGGGGCCGTCCTCGCCACCGATCCGTCCTCGGCCGGACCGCTGACCATCGCGACCGGCCGCGTCCACAGCGGCCGGCTGCTGCTGCGCTTCGAGGGCGTCGCCGACCGCACCGCCGCCGAGGCGCTGCGCAACATCCTGCTGATCGCGGAGGTCGACCCCGACGAGGTCCCCGAGGACCCCGAGGAGTTCTACGACCACCAGCTGATCGACCTCGACGTCGTCACCCGCGACGGCACCATGGTCGGCCGGATCACCGAGGTCTCCCATCTGCCCTACCAGGACCTGCTGATCGTCAAGCGGCCCGACGGTGCGGAGGTCATGATCCCGTTCGTCTCCGAGATCGTCCCGGAGATCGACCTGGAGGAGCAGCGCGCGGTCATCGACCCGCCGCCCGGCCTGCTCGACCCCGCACAGGCCGAGATCGCCTCGAGCCGCGAGGACACCTGATGCGGCTCGACGTCGTCACGATCTTCCCCGAGTACCTCGAGCCGCTGAACGTCTCCCTCGTCGGCAAGGCCCGCGCCCGCGGACAGCTCGACGTGCGCATCCACGACCTGCGGGAGTGGACCCACGACAAGCACCACACCGTCGACGACACCCCCTACGGCGGCGGCCCCGGCATGGTCATGAAGCCCGACCCCTGGGGCGAGGCGCTCGATACGGTGCTGGCCTCCGGCGAGGGCGAGCCCGTCCTCGTCGTGCCCACCCCCAGCGGGGTGCCCTTCACCCAGCAGCTCGCCGTCGAACTCTCCGCCAAGCCCTGGCTGGTCTTCACCCCGGCCCGCTACGAAGGCATCGACCGCCGCGTCATCGAGGAGTACGGCGACCGCCTCGACGTGCGCGAGGTGTCCATCGGCGACTACGTCCTGGCCGGCGGTGAGGCGCCCGTCCTCGTCATGGTCGAGGCCATCGCCCGGCTGCTGCCCGGCGTCCTCGGCAACGCCGCCTCCCACCAGGACGACTCCTTCGCCCCCGGGGCGATGGCCGACCTCCTGGAAGGCCCCGTCTACACCAAGCCCCCCGAGTGGCGCGGCCGGACGATCCCCGACGTGCTGCTCAGCGGTCACCACGGCAAGATCGCCCGCTGGCGGCGCGACGAGGCGTTCCGCCGTACCGACGCCAACCGCCCCGACCTGATCGAGCGCGCCGACCCGGCCGCCTTCGACAAGAAGGACCGCGACATCCTCGCCGCGCTGGGCTGGACGCAGGGAACGGACGGCCGATTTGGGCGCACCGGCGAGGCCGTGGAAGAATAGGCCGCTGCTGTGTGCGTCCGGCGCGCGCCCCTGCCACAGGGGGAACGACGCCCGCCCGACGGAACGGCAACACGATCATCTCTTCACTATCCCGTTGATGACCTGTGGCATCAGCGAAGAAAGCAGTAGGTCATGCACCTTCTCGACTCCGTCGACTCCGCAGCGCTGCGCAGCGACATCCCGGCCTTCCGCCCGGGTGACACCGTCAACGTCCACGTCCGCGTCATCGAGGGCAACCGCTCCCGTGTGCAGCAGTTCAAGGGCGTCGTCATCCGCCGTCAGGGCTCGGGCGTGCGCGAGACCTTCACGGTCCGCAAGGTCAGCTTCTCCGTAGGCGTCGAGCGCACCTTCCCGGTGCACACCCCGATCGTCGAGAAGATCGAGGTCGTCACCCGCGGTGACGTCCGCCGCGCCAAGCTGTACTACCTGCGTGAGCTCCGCGGCAAGGCCGCGAAGATCAAGGAGAAGCGCGACAACTGAGCGCCGCCGCCCCGGACCGCGATTTTTTGCGCCGGAGCAACGGAAGACCCAGCTCACGTACGGCGTCCGGGACCGGCCGGATAGGCTCAGGGCCCGATGGACACCGACGCACAGCTCCCGGAGCGCGACCTCTCTCCCACCCCCGACCAGGGGCCGGAGCAGCGGTCGCGCTCCGCGCGTTTCCTGGCACCCCTGGCCGGCCTGGGCCGCCGGCCGGTCGCGCTCCTCGCGTGCTGCCTCGCCTTCCTGTTCCTGCTGAGCAGCTTTGTCATCCAGCCCTTTCTGATCCCCAGCTCCTCCATGGAGAACACCCTGCACATCGGGGACCGGGTGCTGGTCAACAAGCTGGCGTACCGTTTCGGCGGCACCCCCCGGCGGGGCGATGTCGTGGTGTTCGACGGCACCGGGTCCTTCGTTCACAGCAACACGGGGGACAATCCCGTCACGGCCCTGGTGCGCGGGGCCGGCGCGGCACTGGGCCTGGCCCGGCCCGCGGACACCGACTACGTCAAACGGGTGATCGGGGTCGGCGGCGACCACGTGACCTGCTGTGACGAACGGGGGCGGATCAAGGTGAACGGCAAGGCCGTCAGCGAGGGCTATCTCCACCCGGGGGACGCACCGTCCTCGGTGGACTTCGACATCGTGGTGCCGGAAGGAAAGCTGTGGGTGATGGGCGACCACCGAGCCAGATCCAGCGATTCCCGCGACCACCTCGGTGACCCCGGCGGCGGCACCGTACCCGTCGACGAGGTGATCGGCCGGGCCGACTGGATCAGCTGGCCGTTCGACCGCTGGACCGCCCTGCACACCCCGGACGCCTTCGACGCCATACCCGCCCCGGCAGGTCCCCATGGGTAACCGCGGCAAGCCCCGCCACGGGCGGCAGGCCACCACCACGACCAGCTCCCGGGCCCCGGGCACCGCGGCGGAGCCGGCGCCGCCCCGCCCCGCGCCCGCCTTCGACGAGCCGGCGAAGAGCGCGCCCGTGAACGATGCGCCCCGGACCGGCGGCCGGGCCGACCGGCGCCGCCAGGCCAAGCGCATCAAACGCCGCAGACAGCGCTCCTACCTCAAGGAAATCCCCATCCTCATCGGGGTGGCGCTGGCCATCGCCCTGGTACTGAAGACCTTCCTGGTCCAGGCATTCGTGATCCCGTCGGGCTCGATGGAGAACACGATCAAGATCGGCGACCGGGTGCTGGTCGACAAGCTGACCCCCTGGTTCGGCGCCAAGCCCCAGCGCGGCGATGTCGTCGTCTTCAAGGACCCCGGACACTGGCTGCCCGCGAACGAGAAGAGCCGCATCGGCGGCGAACCCCCGGTGGGCGTCAAGCAGTTCAAGGACTTCATGACCTTCATCGGGCTGCTGCCCTCCGCCGACGAGAAGGACCTGATCAAGCGGGTGATCGGGGTCGGCGGGGACACCGTCAAATGCTGCGACGCACAGGGCCGGGTCACCGTCAACGGCACCCCGCTCAGCGAAAAACCGTACGTCCACCCCGGAAACCCGCCCTCCACGCTGAAATTCACCGTCGCCGTCCCCACCGGACGGATCTTCGTGATGGGCGACCACCGCTCCGACTCCGCCGATTCGCGCTTCCATCTGGACGAGCCGTACCGTGGCACGGTCTCGGAGGACAACGTCGTGGGCCGGGCCGGCTGGATCGCCTGGCCGTTCAGCCACTGGCGGCGCCTGGAAGAGCCCGACACCTTCGCCACGGTGCACGACGCGCCGGGCGCCACAGCCGCGTCCGCACAGGTGACGCATAGGCTGTACCCCGAGAGTTTGGCTGTACTCCCGACCCCTGCGGAACTCCCGCTCGTTATGGGAGTGGTGGGCCTGCACCGGCTCAGGTGCAGGCGAGTGCGTGGAGTGAGGAGCAGATGTGGGGGACTTGGCGGTCGGCGCGCGGTCCGGAACCGAAGAGCCCGAAGAGCCGGCGGGGCAGGATGAGCCCTCGCACCAGGCGGCGAGTTCCGTGCATCAGCCACAGTCGCAGTCACGGCGGACGGCGGTGGACAAGGAAGAGGACGTCGGCGTGAAGAAGGCAAAGAAGCCACGCGCCTTCTGGAAGGAGCTGCCGATCCTCATCGGCATCGCGCTCCTGCTCGCCCTGCTGATCAAAACGTTTCTGGTGCAGGCGTTCTCGATCCCCTCCGACTCCATGCAGGACACCCTCCAGCGCGGGGACCGGGTGCTCGTCGACAAGCTCACCCCGTGGTTCGGCTCCAAGCCCCAGCGCGGCGAGGTCGTCGTCTTCCACGACCCGGGCGGCTGGCTCAACGAAACCCCCACCCCCGAGCCCAACCCGGTCCAAAAGGTCCTCAGCTTCATCGGCCTGATGCCCTCGGCCGAGGAGAAGGACCTGATCAAGCGGGTCATCGCGGTCGGCGGCGACACCGTGGAGTGCCATGGCACCGGCCCGGTGAAGGTCAACGGCAAGGCGCTCCAGGAGAGCTCGTACATCTACCCCGGTGCCACGCCCTGCGGCGACCGCGCCTTCGGCCCGATCAAGGTCCCCAAGGACCGCATCTGGGTCATGGGCGACCACCGCGACGACTCCCTCGACTCGCGCTACCACCAAAACCTCCGGGGCGGCGGCACGGTCTCGGTCGACGAGGTCGTCGGCCGCGCCTTCACCATCGCCTGGCCCGTCAACCGCTGGGCGACGCTGCCGGTGCCCGACACCTTCGACCAGCCCGGCATCGACAAGGCCATGGCAGCGGCCCCGGCCGCCATGGGTCTGGCCGGTGCGGTGCCGATCGTGCTGTGGCGCCGCCGGCGGCTCACCGGGGACCGATCCTCCGAGGACCGTCCCCAAGCGCTGACCAAGGAGCGGTCCGGGTACTGACCCGGGAGCGTTACCCCAGGTAGGGTGCCGTCCCAGATCTTCGAACGCGGGTATCGCCCGCAGGGTGGGAGCGCTGGGATGAGCAGCAGTACGCAACGCAGGACGGACGGCCGCGGCCGGACCATGGGCAGTACGCTCTCGGGTCTGGCCGTGGCCGTCGGCTGTGTGCTGTTCCTTGGCGGTTTCGTGTGGGCGGCGGTGCTCTACCGCCCCTACACGGTGCCGACCGACTCGATGTCGCCGACCATCGCCGTCGGGGCCCGGGTCCTGGCCGAAAAGGTCGACGGCTCCGAGATACGCCGCGGCGACATCGTCATCTTCAAGGACACGACCTGGGGCGACCTGCCCATGGTCAAGCGCGTCGTCGGGCTCAGCGGCGACCACATCGCCTGCTGCACCAAGCAGGGCAGGCTCACCATCAACGGCAAGCCCGTCGAGGAACCGTATCTGCACGGCCACGGCCCCGCCTCGCCCATCGGCTTCAAGGCCACCGTCCCCACCGGCCGGCTCTTCCTCCTCGGCGACCACCGCAGCGACTCCCTCGACTCCCGCGTCCACCTCACCGACAGCGACCAGGGCTCCGTTCCGCGCACTGCCGTCCAGGCCCGCGTCGACGCCCGCGCCTGGCCGCTGGGGAGCATCGGCGTGATGCAGCGCCCCGCCGACTTCGCCGCACTTCCCGGCGGCATCTCACAGCCCGGCCCCGTACAGCCCATCGCCCTCACGGTCGTCGCGGGCGCGGTCCTCATCCTCGGCGGCGCCGCCTACGGCCCGGTCGCCCGGCGCCGGACCCGCCGGGCCCGCGCCGATGGCTGACCGGCCCGGACGTGTGACCGGTCACGGCGACACGGCCGACCGGCCCGGATCCACGACCGGTCGCGACGAAACCGCAGACCGGCCCGCCGCGATCCGCCGGGTCTCCCGCGTCGTCCTGCTCGATCCCGACGACCGGATCCTGCTCCTGCACGGCTTCGAACCGGACGACCCCTCCGACACCTGGTGGTTCACCCCCGGAGGCGGCGTGGAAGGCACCGAGACCCGCGAGGCGGCCGCCCGCCGCGAACTCGCCGAGGAAACCGGCATCACCGACGCCGTCCTCGGCCCGGTCCTGTGGAAACGCCGCTGCTCGTTTCCGTTCGACGGGCGGCGCTGGGACCAGGACGAGTGGTATTACCTGGGACGTACGGACCGTACCGCCACCGATATGGCAGGACACACGGAACTGGAGCGACGCAGCGTCTCGGGACTGAGGTGGTGGACCGCGGAGGAACTGTCCGCGGCACATGAGACGGTGTATCCGACCAGACTCGCCGAGCTGCTGCGCACACTGCTCGACGAAGGACCCCCGAGTGCGCCGGTGCTCCTGGAGACCGAGCGAGCCTGACGCACAATGGGGGGACGCACGGCTGAAGGGGATCTGCCATGAGCGCCGAGGACCTCGAGAAGTACGAGACCGAGATGGAGCTGAAGCTCTACCGGGAGTACCGCGACGTCGTCGGGCTGTTCAAATACGTGATCGAGACCGAGCGTCGCTTCTACCTCACCAATGACTACGAAATGCAGGTGCACTCGGTGCAGGGCGAGGTCTTCTTCGAGGTCTCGATGGCTGACGCCTGGGTCTGGGACATGTATCGCCCGGCCCGTTTCGTCAAGCAGGTGCGCGTCCTGACATTCAAGGACGTGAACATCGAGGAGCTCAACAAGAGCGACCTCGAACTGCCCGGGAGCTGAGGCACGGGGCCGGCGTGGGGCCGGCTCGGGGCCCGGCTCGGGTGTTCGCGGGCGGTTCCCGCGGTGCCGGCGGCGCCGCCCGTGCCCCCTGCGGGTGACGGAGTTATCCACAACCGACCGCTTATCCACCAAGATCCACAGTGATCGCGCGGAGGCGTCACATTCGGTGCCGGAGGTGGTACCGAATGAACACCACGCAGACCGGCCACGGGGCCGGGGATACCGCGCGCACCGCGCATGACAGGCCGAAGGAAGGGCCGGAGACCGTTGGGCCCGCGGGGCGCCGGCGAGCGCTCGGACGCTACGGCGAGGACCTGGCGGCCCGGCGGCTGGTCGACGCCGGAATGCGCATCCTGGACCGCAACTGGCGCTGCCGCGACGGCGAGATCGACATCGTGGCCGCCGACGGCGATGCCCTGGTCATCTGCGAGGTGAAAACCCGCCGCGCGGCGTTATACGAACACCCCATGGCGGCCGTACGGCCCGAGAAGACCGAGCGGCTGCGCCGCCTGGCCGAGCGCTGGCTCGAACGACACGGCGGCCCACCGCCCGGCGGCGTCCGCATCGATGTCATCGGAGTCCTGCTCCCGGCCCGCGGTGCCCCCGTGGTCGAGCACGTACGGGGGGTGGCGTGATGGGATTCGCCCGCACCTGCTCCGTCGCCCTGGTCGGCGTCGAAGGCGTCGTGGTCGAGGTCCAGGCCGACCTGGAGCCGGGCGTCGCCGCCTTCACCCTGGTCGGCCTCCCCGACAAAAGCCTGGTCGAATCCAAGGACCGGGTCCGCGCGGCCGTGGTGTTCCCTGTCAAGTCAATCTGTTCAGCTCTAGGTGGCCGCCCGGGGCCTCGATGCTTGAAGAGTCACCTCGGGGTTGGTGGGCGCCGCCACCACCGCGGCTCAATCACAGCTCGCAGCTTCCTGGCGTATGCGTAGTGACGCCTTTCCTTCAAAAGGGCGATTACTTCCAGTAGCCAGCCCTCATCGCGAGAAAGGCTGATGAGATAGAGCAATACGTCGGCGTCATCCCGCATCTCTGCTGCTTTGAGACTGGTGAGGAACTCCGAAACTTCTGGCGCCGAACGTCCGCGAAGGCTGGCAGAGAGAATTTCCCCGATGAACGGCGATCCCCCGTCGGTGCGGATTGTCTCGATCAGGCTCACAAGGTCTGGGATGGGGCGATGCTGGACGCCGAGGTTGATCAATCCCACCGCCTTTTCGGGATGGTGGTGCTCGGCTTCCTTCACCAGAGCTGCCATGCGCGCGATCGAGGAGTCCTTCAGGACGAGACGGATGAGGCGCCCGCCGATGTCGAGTCCTGCGTCCTCCGCCATAGTGAGGACGTCATTTGCGGAGCGTGCCGAAGCCGCTCTCAGCAGTCGATCTAGTTCCTCCGTGTGGCCAGCATTTCGAAGCCGCCTGGCAACGGCTCCTACCTGTGTCGGCGGCAGCTCTCTGCCGAGGGCCTCAGGTTCAACCATCTGCAGCAGATACTCGAGCTCTGTCGCCTTCGAGGGCTCCGCAGCCGCCGTGGCCGAAGGCGCAGTGCCTTCCGCAGGACCTTGGCAGGCCACCAGGATCTCTTGGGCCACCGTGCCGCGGTAGTCGCGACTTCGTGGATCGGCGAGCGCTTGCCTCATCGCGAGGCATTCGCTGCGCCATCTGCCCTCATCGCAGAATTCGCTCGGCAGCGGGGTCCCTGCAGAGGCTGCGTGGTCACGGCATGCCTTGACCAGCGCCAGGACATGCTCGTCCTTTGGCGCGGTCCTTCCGTTCAGCTTGTCGTCGATCGTGGATCTGGGCATCGCCCAGCGTTGCCCTTGCTGTCTGGTCAGACGCACCAGCTGGTCGAGTGATGGCTGGCCGGCGAGTGTTCTCAACTCGCGGAGTGCCGATGCCACGACTTGGATCGGACCCTTCGGGTCATCTGCCGTTCGCATGCGGTGTCCCTTGCGTCGGCTGCAGCCTCTGATGGATCAAGCCTAGGAGCGGCGATGTCCGGGTTCATCCGGAATGCTGTCCGAACGGTCGTTCGGGATGGTCTTTTGAAGGAGACCACCCGCTGTTGGGGTGACTGACCCTGAAAGGACCGGCTGTGACCCGCACTCTCCCGCTCGCAGCTGCTGTCGGACTCACCACTAGCGCGGTGGTGTCTCACAGCACCGTTGCTGTGACGCTGGCCGTCTGCCTCGTCGGCGTCGGTGTCGTGCTCGGCTGCGTCGTCCTGCTGCTCTTGGCGGTGACCTCCGTCTGGTCCAGCCAGCCGGAGCGCCGCAAGAACGCGTTCAAGGTTCTCAACCGTCTCCTGTCGTTCGCCCACAAGGTCATCCGTCCCAAGGGGCGTCGTCGTCCTCGACCAGCCCCGCAGGGACAGCCACCCCAGGCCGCCGGGCGAGCCAGGCGCCGTCGGAGGACCCTTCCCGGCGATCAGTAACGCGGCGGATGTGAATCAACGAGCCCGAGCCCTGGCAATCGCCGGGGCCCGGGCATCCATCCCGTTGCTCTTCTCAGGCTTGATCGTGGGAGCGCCGCCAATGGACCGTTCGAGGCGGCCCGCTGGCGGCACTCGTGTTTCCGGGAGATCTGTCCCTGTCTGTCCCTGGGGCCTGGGCTGCTTGGTTCAGTGGCGACCGAGAGCTCGGGTCATCCAGCCGGCTTCGCGCCACGGGTCGGGGTTGAGGGTGCCGCGGCCGTCGATGACCTTGGGGTTGTGGGCGAGGGTGGCGAGCTGCTTGGGATCGATGTGGGCGAACTGCGGCCACTCGGTCAGGTGGATGAGGAGGTCGGCGTCCTCGACGGCGGCGACGGGGTCGTCGGCGTAGTCGAGCTCGGGGTGGACCTTGCGGGCGTTGTCGAGGGCCTTGGGGTCGGTGACGGTGACGGTGGCGCCAAGGTCGTGGAGCTGCTGAGCAACGGCCAAGGCGGGTGAGTCGCGGATGTCGTCGGTCTCGGGCTTGAAGGCGGCGCCCCAAACCGTGATGCGCTTGCCGCGCAGGTCGCTGCCGAGCATTTCGCGGGCGAGGTCAATGACGCGCTGCCGGCGCCGAGTGTTGACGGCGTCGGCTTCGCGGAGGATGCCAACGGCCTCGTCGGCGCCGAGCTCGCCAGCTCGGGTGATGAATCCGCGGAGGTCCTTGGGCAGGCAGCCGCCGCCGAAGCCGAGGCCGGGCCGCATGCCGCGGCGGCCGATGCGGATGTCGTGGCCGAGGACGTCGGCGAGCTCAGTGACGTTGGCGCCGGACTTCTCGCAGACCTCGGACATCGCGTTGATGAAGGAGATCTTGGTGGCGAGGAAGGAGTTCGCGGCGCCCTTGGCGAGCTCGGCGGTGGCCCAGTCGGTGACGATCGTCGGCGTCCCCGCGTCGATGATCTTCGCGAACGCCTGCCGCAGCAGCAGCTCGGCCCAGGAGTTTTCCGTGTTGAAGCCGAGGACGAGCCGGTCGGGTCGGAGGGTGTCCTCGACCGCGAAGGACTCGCGTAGGAACTCGGGGTTCCAGGCGACCTCGACGAGGTCCCCGCAGGGTGCGTGTTCGCGCAGGAGTTCGGCGACGCGGGGTGCGGTGCCGACGGGGACGGTCGACTTGACCGCGACGACTGCCGGCCGGGTCAGGCCGGGGGCGAGCTTGGTGACGGCGTCGAAGAGGTAGGTCAGGTCGTAGGCGCCGGTGGCGGTCTGCTGCGGGGTGCCGACGCCGACGAAGTGCAGGTCGGCGAACTCGGCGGCCTCGGCGTAGGAGGCGGTGAACTTCAGTCGGCCGGTGGCGGTGTGTTTGGCGAGAAGATCGTCCAGGCCGCGTTCGAAGATCGGGGCCTTGCCGGAGTTGAGGGTGTGGACCTTGTCGATGTCCAAGTCCATGCCCAGGACCTCGTGGCCGAGCTCGGCCATGCAGGCCGCGTGGGTGGCGCCGAGGTAGCCGCATCCGATGACGGTCATCTTCATGAGCGGGGTGTCCCTTCGGGTGGGGCCGCCGGAGCCGGCCCCACCCTGCCCCGCCCAGAAGGGCGGGAAGATCAGGCGGGCCGGGCGGCCAGATAGCGGTTGATCCCGTCCCTGATGAACGGCGGGATCGTGAGGATGTCGAGGTGTTCGGAGGCGAAGAACTGGAGCTTGACGCCCTCCGACAGCGGCAACGTCGTCTCGTCGCCGTTCCAGGTGACGGAGAAGAAGCTGATGATCTGCCCGGAGCCGTGCTCATCGCGGATCTCGAACAGTTCGGCCAGGTGCTCGACGGTCAGGCCGGCTTCTTCGTCGAGTTCGCGGACGATCGCCGCGGCCGGGGTCTCGCCGGGGTCGCAGCCGCCGCCCAGCAGGCTCCAGTGGGCGGGCCAGGCGATGTGGGACAGGTCGTCGCGCAAGTGGAGGAGGAGGTCACCGCGACGATTGGCGATGATCGCGACAGCGCCGCGGGCGGCGGCCGGCTCCTCGGCCGTGGTGGTGTCGGAGTGCATTCCGACACGCTAGTGGGGCAGTTGGGGATCATGCGGCAGCCTTGACCGACTGATCCGAAAGCCAGACGGCGGCCATGAGGGCCTGCATGCGGGTGCGGTCGAACCGGCTGCCAGGCTTCAAACCCCCCTCGAGAAGGGGGCGGAAGGCCGACGGTGCGTCGGTGAGGGCGGTGTTGATCTGGGCGTCCGTCCAGGCCGCGAGGTCACCGTTGAGCCAGGACGGGACGGGGCTGGCGAAGCCGAGCTTGTCCCTGCTGCCCCAGACCTCCTCTGGCAAGCCGATGACTTTCGCGGCGTCCCGCAGGATCCGCTTGCCCTGGGCCGGGTCGGTGATCTTGTAGTCGACCGGCAGGCGGTAGGAAAACTCGACCAGGTCCCTGGCCAAGTAGGGAGACCGGCGCTCGAGCGCGTAGGCGGAGGCGAGTTTGTCGCTGGTCATCACCAGCGGCCGCCAGGCCGTGGCCAGGTCCGCCAGCGTCAGCCCGCGGGCAAGGTCACCGCCGGCCCTGACCATCGCATCCGCGACCAGGTCACGGATCCGCCCGTCCGGGTCAGGGCCGCGCAGAACAAGGCGGGTGACCTCCTCTGCCGGACCGAGGTCTTCCCCGGCAGCGTGCATCAGCTTGGCAGCCAGCGGCCGGTAAGCCTCCAGCCCTGCCTCCAAGACGGCGTCAACCCCGAAGAGGACCAGGGCCTGGCGGACATAGCCCATCAGGAACTCGTCCGGCCCAAGACCGCCGACCACGACCCGCAGGCCCAGGTCGGCGATCTTCCGGTAGGCCATGTGCTCGGAAAACGTGGACGCGTTGCCCATCGGGTAGTCCAGAGCCCGCATCACGTGCGGCAGGGCGGTGGTGAAGTCGACGTGGTCCGGCTCGACCACCACCAGCTCGGCCTTGATGTCCCGGGCGATCACCGCTGCAGTGGAGGACTCATCGAGCCGGTCCTGGCCGCGGTAGCGGACGGTGACACAGACCGGCGGCCGCATCAGATAGGCCAGGACAGCGGAGTCCAGCCCGCCGGACAGCAGGAGCGCGAAGTCGCAGGCCGGCGTTCGCAGCGGGATCTGTTCGGCCAGGATCGTGGAGTACTTTGCCAGAGCCTCGGTGTAAGTGCCGTCGAACGGCGACCGGTCCTCCAGGTGCCACCAGGTCATCTGGTCGATCGACCCGCTGGTGACGTCGAAGGTCAGCAGCGTGGCCGGGGCCAGCAGCTGGATGCCCTGGAACGGGGTGTCGGCCCCGGTCGGCGTCTCGATCGCCACGACCTCCGGACGTAAGACCAAAGGGGCGGGACCGTAGCCAGCCAGCGTGGTCACTTCGGAGGCGAACGCGAGGCGGCCGCCGTCGAGGCGCCAGTAGAGCGGCTTCTCCCCGAGCCGGTCGCGGGCCAGGAACAGCTTGGCGATGCGAGGGTCATAGACCGCCAGGGCGAACATCCCGTCCAGCCCGTCCAGGCAGCTGGGGCCGATCTTGGCCCAGGCCCGCAGTAGAAAGTGGGTATCCGACTCGCGCTCGCCGATCTCGATGCCCCAAGCCGCCGCCTGCTGGCGCCAGTTGTAGATCTCCCCGTTGAAGACCAGCAGCACTCCCGTCGTCCGGTCCAGGTAGGGGCCTGGCATGGCCTGCGGGTCGACGATCAGCAGTGTGTTCATGGCCAGCACCGCCCACCCGTCTGCACTTGCGGTGTGCATCGTGCCATCAGGGCCGCGGTAGTGCTGATAGCGGCCCATGGCCGCGATGGTGGCCTGGTGCCGGACGGCGTCGCCTCCGGCCAGTCCTGCGATTCCGCACATCTGGTTCACCCCCGAGCGTGAAGTCGTGGTGCCTTGGCGGCGGCCGCCGCCGGGAGCCCGTTCCTGCGTCCCGGCGGCGGCCCAGGCCCTCATCACACCGGCCAGCGTGGAGCCCGGGGAGGGCTCGCAGGGGGGCTCACAACTCGCAATCCCGGTTCACCACGAGGTCGCGGGGCAATACCCTCGGTGACCCAACACACGGGCATCGCGCACGACTTTCCGTGCACCGCGAAGTACAACTCTTCGTGTCAAACACGGGTTCGTTTGCATGATGCCCAGAATCTGGTCAAGGGGGCAGGTCGTGGCATCGACCGTCCGCCGGAGCCTCCCGCCGAACGCGGACCTGGCCCGGCTCATCGAAGCCAGCGGCGCGAGCCATAAGTCCCTGGCTCTGCGCGTCAACCAGCTTGCCCAGACCGCCGGCCTGGAGACGGACTACTCGCATACCTCCGTCGCAAACTGGTGCCGACGAGGCATGACACCGAAGTGGCCGGTGCCCAAGCTCATCGCGCAGGCGCTCGCCGAACGGCTCGGCCGCCCCGTGGCCCTTAGCGAGATCGCAATGGGCGAAGCCGAGCCAGCAGATGCCGGTGTGGGGTTGGATTTCCCGCGGGACCGTGCCGATGCGGTCCGAGTGGCCACTTCGTTCTGGAGTTCCGTGAACCGCCGCGACTTCCTGACCGGACCCGGCTTCGCCGTGTCCGCGTTCACCACCCCCGTGACCCGCTGGCTGGTCACCCCCGCCGACGAAGCCGCCGACCACACCGGCGGCAAGCAGGTCGGCAGGGCCGACCTGGAAGAACTGCGCGACGCCGCCGACGAGGCCAGACGCTGGGACTCCAAATACGGCGGCGGCAACTGGAAAGCGAACTCCGTCACCGCCTGCCTGCACGAACGTGCCGCCCCGCTGCTGCAAGGCACCTTCTCCGACCCGGTGGGCCGCCAGCTGTTCTCCGTGACCGCCGAGCTGTCCCGGCTGGCCGGGTGGACCGCGTTCGACGTCGGGCAGCACGAAGCCGCCCAACGGCACTTCATCCAAGCCCTCCGCCTCGCCCGCGCGGGCGGAGACGTGCAGCTGGGTTGCTATGTGCTGACCACGATGGCCATGCAGGCCCTGATGCGGGGTTTCGTCAGTGAGGCGATCGACATGGCCCAGGGCGCCTTCGAGCGGGCCAAGGGGCAGGCCGCCCCGCGGGTGCTGGCGTTCACCAAGCTGATCGAGGCTCGTGCCCATGCCCGCGACAGGGCCGCCAGGGCCGCCTCACGGGCCTTGGCGGCCTCTGAGGACCTGCTGGGCCAGGCGGACGCCGTCAGCGGCTTGGAGCCCGCCTGGATCGACTTCTATCGCCATTCCCGCCTCTCCGCGGACGCCACGGAGGTCTTCCGTGACCTGAAGATCCCCAAAGCCGTCCTGGCCTGGGACCAGCAGGCCGCCGCCATGTCGTCGGGGGTGTTCACCCGCTCCGTGGGGATGCGCCTGTCGATCGTGGGAACCGCCCACCTCCAGGCCCGCGACCTCGACCACGGACTGCAGCTCGGACATCGTTCTGTTGACATCCTCACCCGCGTCCAGTCCTCCCGGGCCAAGGACTACGTCCGCGAATTCAACGCAGCCCTCGGCCCGTGGCGGCGCGAGCCGGCTGTTTGTGAGTTCCTCCACCGCACCCGGACTGAACTCGGCGTCGCCGCCTGAGCCTCCACCATGCTCCCCCCTTCTCGAGGGGGGGAAGAACGGCTGGACGTCCCAGTCGCGTATGACTCCGTCGTGCACCATCGCGTACGGACTTATGTGCTCAGCCGTCCGTTCGAGCCGGATGGCCCCGCGGGTAGCGGAATCAGGTGGTGGGGCGGAACGGAATGACGTTGTCGGGGGCAGGGGCGGGTTCCTCCGACGCGCCGTTGCCCTGAGTGAGGACAGCGCTGGCCAGGGTCAGGCGAGTCACCACCTCGCGGAGCTCGTCGATCTCGGCCTTCTGGTTCGAGATGGTCTTCTTGAGCTTGGCGACCGTCGCCCGGAGCTGCTTCTCGGGCTCCGGGACCTGCTGGGTTTCGTTGCGGACCCGTTCGTAGAACTCGTTCTTCAGATCCGCGTGCCGCTTCTGGAGGGCCATGCGGTGGACTCCGGCCTCGGCGGCGAGCGCGACCACGGTCAAGCTGCCGTTGGAGGCGGTGGCCTGTCCGGCCAGGAGCCGGTCCATGGCCTCGCGGATGCGGGTGCGTTCGTCGTGGTGCTGCTCGTTCATGTCAGGGCCTCGGCGGTCTGGGCGGTGGCGTCGTGGGTGTCGGCTGTGGCGCGGAGTTTGTCGGCGTTGGACCGGAGGCGCTTGCCGAGCGGGCCGGGCGTTGAGGTGGCCAGCTGGTCGATCTCGTCGGCCCGCTGCCGCAGCTGGCGTGCGTGGGAGTCGGTGCGGACGGTGTTGCCGCAGCCGGACTGGCATGCGTATTGCCTCGGAGCCGTGGCGCCCGGCTCGGGTTCGCAGAGCGCGTTGTCGCGCTTGAATGCGCAGATCAGGAACGCGTCGGCGTTGTCATAGAGCACGACGCCGTCCCGGGCGAGGAACTTGGCGGCCTTCTTCGCGAACGTGCGGGGGACGATGCGGCCTTCGAAGCGGGGGGTGGTAGCGGCGGCGGTGACGGCTCTGCGGGCGGCGGGACCGGAGATCTTCTCCCCGTCGGCAAGACGGTCGCGCAGGTGGGCGGCAGTGTCCGCTGCGGCCAGGGCCGTCTCGACGTCGAGGACGCCGTGGATTCCGGGGCGGCTGCGGGAGCCGTAGGCGCTGGAGGTGCGGGCATCCAGGACCGTGCGCATGTGCCCGTACTGAATGGCGAGCGCGATCAGCCCGCCGGGACGGCGGGCAACGTGCCAAGCCAGGGTTCGCCTGAACCGGGCCATTCCGATCGCGCCATGCGGGTCCTCGGGGATGACCTGCTCGGGCAGACCCTGGGCCTCGGCCTCGCGGTTCACCCAGGCCACAAAATCCTCGATCCGCTTGTTCAACCCGGCCTTCTTGAGGGCGCCGTGGTGACTGCGTTGCGCGGTGAAGTCGTGGTGGCTGGCGCTGAGGAGGAGCTCTCCGTCGGGCACCATCCGTTCCAGGACGCGGATAGCGTGGACAACCGGGGCGATGGCAACCCAGGGAACGCCGCGTACTTCACCGACGGAGACGTGGTTGCCGTCATCGTCGGTGACGTTTTTGTAGTGGTGGCTGCGGATCAGGTGCCGCCCAGAGGTGCCGTCAGTGCTCGGGTCGGGGCAGCAGCCGGAGCGCAGGCCCTGCATTACTGGCGGGAGGGGGTTATTCCGACCGTGCACTATTCCCCGATATCGCTCGCCCCGACTGATGACACTGAGTATGTGACGCCCGGGGCTCTGGGCTCTACCAGGGGTGGACGGATCCCAGGGGACGAATCAACGAGGAGGCATCCTGCGGCGGCCGCCTTCCCCAGAGCAGTTGCCGCCGGGTGGCCCGGCGGCAGGCTCGGCCGGGTCACCCCGCTGTCAGCGAGTGTCGGTACGTTTTTCGAGGCGGGTGCCGTGGCGAAGGGTGATCGACATCAGGTCGCCGGGGGCGTCCAGCTCCAGGCGGTGCCAGCGGCCACGGGGGACGATCACGGCGGTGCCTGGCTGCAACTGCACCATGTCCTCGGTGTCGTCGGGCCTGGCGGGACGGAAGTAGAGGCGGACACCGCCGGTCAGGCAGCACACCGCCTCCTCGGCATGCGGGTGCATCTCCCAGTGGTCGGCGTGTACGTCGGCGTCGGTCTCCACGTGGAATGTCGCGAGCTGCCAGGCGCCGGAGTTGCTGTTCGTCATCTGCCGTTCGGCGGCTTGGACATCGCCGTCGGGGTGGATGTGCAGCGCCGAGGCGAACAGGTCGATGGGTGAGGGGGGCGTTGTCGTCATGACGGCGTTCCTTCCAGTCGGTTCTCTGCGGTGGCGGGTTGCAGGGCGGGTGTTTCGGCCTGGCGGCGAGGCAGCACGGTGATCGCCACGACGGCCGCGATCCCGAAGAGGGCGGCGGCGATGGCAAGGCCTAGGGCGTAGCCGTCGTTGATTGCGGCGGGGTCGGTTGCCGTGCCGGTGCGGTGTGCGGCGATGGTGGCCAGAGCGGCCAGGCCGATGCAGCCGCCGAGTTGGCGGGAGCTGTTCATGAGGCCGGAGGCCATGCCGGCCTCATGGCGGGCGACGCCGGTGGTTGCGGCGGCGACGATCGGGGCGATGACTAGTCCGACGCCGGTGCCGGTGATGATGCAGGGGCCGAGCACATCGGTGAGGAATCCGCCGTCGGGGCTGATGAAGGCGAACCAGGCCAGGCCCACAGCGGCCAGCAGGGCGCCAGGCACCAGGGACGCACGGGGGGTGCGTGCCGCGGTGATGCGGGTCGCGACGAGGGTGCCCGCGACCAGACTTACAGCGAAGGGCAGGAACGCGGCACCGGTCGCCGCGGCACCCATGCCCAGAACCTGCTGCATGTACAGGGACACGAAGTAGAACGCCGCGAACTGCCCGGCCGTGGAGAAGAAGACCAGCACGTTGGCGCCGGCGACCCAGCGGCTGCGCAGCAGGCCCAGGCGCAACAGCGGTGCGGAATGCCGGGATTCGGTGACGACGAAGGCGGCCAGGAGCATGGCTGCGGCGACGAGCATCGTCCATGTGGCCGGGGAGTCCCACCCTTGGGCGTCGGTGCGCACGACACCGGTCACCAGCAGTCCGACTCCACCGGTGGCCAGGACGGCACCGAGCACATCCAGCCTCTCGCGCCGGGCGGGGCGTGCTTCGGCGGGCACGCCTGCGCGGACCAGCGCGAGAGCCACCGCGACGATGGGGAGATTGATCAGCATCACCCAGCGCCAGCCCGCGTACTGGGCCAGCAGCCCACCCGCCAGCACGCCCAGCGCTCCGCCTGCGGCGTTCACCCCGCTCCACACCCCGAGCGCGCGCACGCGCTGCGGGCCCTCGGGGAAGGTGGTGGTGAGCATCGCCAGCGTGGCCGGCGTGGCCGCGGCGGCTCCCAGGCCCTGGCCGGCGCGGGCGGCGATCAGTTGCCAGGGTGTCTGGGCGAGCCCGCCCGCCAGTGAGCACAGCCCGAAGACGGCCAAGCCGAGCACGAACAGCCGTCGTCGGCCGTAGAGGTCGCATGCGCGGCCTCCCAACAGCAGAAAGCCGCCGAGCGTGAGCGCGTAGACGTGCACGACCCACGACAGGTCGAGCGGTGCGAATCCCAGCGCGGTGTGGATCGCGGGCAGGGCGACGTTGACCACGGATAAGTCCAGGGCGACGGCGAACTGGGCGACGGCCACGGCTGCCAGCACCATTCCGGGGCGCCCTCGCGAGTTTTTATACATGTAAGGAAAATAGCGCCAGGGGATCGACGTTGTCGACACCTGGGAGATGATGAGGGCATGCCGCAACCGCCCGCACCGCGCAAAACCCTCGGCCGGCCTCCCCGCATCTCCCGCGAGGAGGTCGTCACAACGGCCCGTCGGATCGTGGACACGGAAGGCGTGGACCGGCTGACCATGCGGCGGCTGGCCACGGAGATCGGCAGTACGCCGATGGCGCTCTACCACCACGTCCGCAACAAGGAAGAACTGCTCGTCCTGCTGCTGGACGACTACGCCACGCGGACGCTGCACCGACCCGACCTGCCTGCTCAGCCCCGCGAGCGGATCGTCGTCGCCGCTGCCACGATCCACGAGGCGCTCGCCGCCTGCCCGTGGATCGTGGAGGTGCTGACAGCCGACGACCTGATGGCCACATCCGCTCTGTGGTTTGTCGAGCAGATCGTTGACGGCCTGGTCGAATGCGGCCTGTCCCCCGAGCGGGCAGTACACGGCTACCGCGCGATCTGGTACTACACCGCTGGAGAAATCGTGGTCCGCGTGACAGCGGCCCGGCGGCGCACAGACGATGACCGTCCCACCTACCGGGAGCAAGTCTTCGCCGATCTCGACCCGGGCGAGCTACCCCGTTTGGCACAGGTCGCGGACCACTGGGCACCGCTGACCGCCGAGGACACCTACCTGGACGGGCTCCGAGCCCTGGTAGACGGCCTCCTGGCTCCCCGTTGACGTGCTCATTCAGTTCATATTCTCAGCGCCGATCCGGTGCCAATGCCTCCACCTCAGATCCCCACGAAGCCGATCTCATGATCGCTGCGATCTGCTGCTGGTGACCTCCTCGGCGCGGGCGGCGAGGTACTCGGCCCAGTCACGTCTTGCGTAGGCGACCCAGCGGAGCGCGGTGTGGCTGTGCATCCCGGTCACGTCGGCGAGGATCGGGCTGGGAAGATCAGCAGCGAGGGCGGCCAGTGCCCCGTTGCGCGCTGTGCGAACCAGGATGCCGTGCCGGTTGAGTTTCTGGGTCATGCCGTGCGTCGAGATCGGCTTGCCCGGGACCATGCCAGGGAAGAGCCATCGAGGGCCTGGGTGGGCTCGCGAGAGCTGCGGCCGCAGTTGGGGCTGTTCGGCAAGTTGCCGAAGGAGCTCGGCGAGCCGTGGAGGCAGCAGGACGGGGTGGCGGCCCAGGACCAGGTGGGCGTGCTTGTCACCGAACTTGAGGTGTTCAGGCGTCAGATGGCAAAGACGTTCGGTGGACAGGCCGAACAGCAGGGTGATCGCGCCGCCGGCCCGGACGTCCGTCGGCAGGGCATCGTCGGTCAGGCAGCGTTGGAGGAGCCGCCAGCGAGCCTCGTCGTCGAGTAGGTTCTGGGGCTCCTGGCTCGGGATGGAGGGCACGGTCAGTTCGCAGGTGAGCCGGCGGCTCGTGGTCCATTTCAGGAAGTAGCGGATCAGGTAGCGCCGCTGGCTGGTGGCCCCGGCGATCCAGTCGTCGACATGCTCCTGGGCGAGGTCGGCGAGGGCCAGGCCGCGTTGGTCCATCCAGGCCAGGAAGTCGAGGGCGATGCTGACGCGGCGCCGCAGGTCGCGGTCGGCGGAGGCCGGATGGCGGCGTGTGGCGGCCCGCTGGCGTGCTCGCCGAAGCAGGAACCAGTGCAGGAACGGGCGGGCGAGGCTGGCGTGCGCGGCCGGCTTGTCCGCGAGTTCGTGCTCCAGCCAGCCCGGGATGCGTTCGATGTCCTCGTTGCGTTCCTCCAACACGCCAGTGTGGACGAGGAGTTGGCGGATGTATCGCTGGTTCCGGCTGGGCGGGAGTTCATCCAGCAGCTCGTGGCTGAGCTCGTGCCCTTCGGACGCCAGCCGGGCGAGGAGCTTGGTGTTCGGGCTCTCCTTAAGCCACTGGATAGCAGGGAATGGTGAGGGAGCGTCCGCCAGTGCGGCCGCGAGCGGTTCCAGCTGTGGGGTGATCGTGCCGTCGGGCCCGGCCAGCAGGGCGTTGACCCGCTCGGCGAGGACGCAGTGAGCGCATCGGCCGCGGCTGTGAGGATTGCCTGCCCCGCCGCACTGCTTGCAGATGTAGTCAGCGGCGAATCCGACACATGGTCCGCAGATCTCGGCGCCGTCGTCATCCCGCGCGATCAGCGGCTGGACCATGCCGCAGCGCGGGCACTCGGCCGGTGAGCGGAGCACGGCGGTGTAGCACGTCATGCAGACCGGCCCGATCGGCCAACGGGTGTTGACCGGCTTGGTTCGGCCGCAGCGGGCGCACGGCTCGCCGCTGCGATGACGCTGATAGCAGGTGGCGCAGACCGGCTGACCCTGTTCGTCGCGGCTGGCGCAGGGGCGGACCCTGCTGCAGATCGAACAGGTCACGTCGGGGCCCTGGTAGCAGCCGTCGCAGAGGTCCGGCTGCCCGTCTCGCGCGTTGCGGGCGATGCGCTTGAGCTGTCCGCACCTGCCGCAGAGCCTTCGTGGCCGGCGATGGCGGTTGTAGCAGAGGTGGCAGAGTGCGCCGTCGTCGTCAACGAGGGCGGCGGCTGCGGTCTTTCCACAGCTCACGCAGGTGCGCATGGGGCGTTTCCAGCACTTGATGCACAGCCCTCGGCCGTCGTCCCGTCGTACCACCGGGTGTCGGAACTGCCCGCATTCGGCGCACTCCTCGAATGTGGCTGGGTCCGCGCGGTAGCAGCGATGGCAGATCGGTCCCTCGGGGCGTCGGGCGACGACGCGCTGGCCGTCGCGCTGGCATCGTGCGCAGGTTTCGCGTTGGCGGCTTCGGGCGTCGCATGTCCCGCAGAGCCGCCCTTCGGGGCGGAGTTGCCGCAGGTCGGACCGGATCTTTCCGCAGTGTGCGCATCCGGGGCGAACGACCGGGTGTCCGGCTTCGTGCAGCACCTGGGCGAGCCGCAGCAGAACCGGTGGGCAGAGGGAGCTGCCCGAGGTCAGGGCGTCGGGGTGTGCGGCCATGTGATCGGCGAGTTCTTCCAGGAACCGAGCGGCGCCGCGGACAGGGATCGGCACTGCCGCTTCCAACGCCGCGTTCGCATCGGCGGTACTGATGGCCGGCAGGACCTTGGTGACCTGGCCGACAGCGGCGTTCGTAGCAGCTTCCATCCGCGCAACCTGCGCGGCAAGACGGGCGACGATCGACGGGGCGGTCGGAGAAGGGGCGGTCACAAGCCCTCCGGCCGCCGGATCGAGGTCCGGCGCACGGCCGGCAGCGGGCCGGGCGTCTCGCCGCCGGCGGTCTTGCGTACCTCTTCGTTGACGACCTGAACCTCGATGAGGTCGTTGGGCCGGCAGCCGAGGATGTCGCACAGAGCCGCGAGAGTGTCCATCGACAGCCGCTGCGGCGGCTGCGTGACCAGGCGGAAGACCTGCTCGCGCGAGAGGTTGACACCCCGTTCGGCCAGCAGCGGCACCAGGTCGGTGGTCTGGAACATCTCCTTGTCGGCCATGAGCTTGCGCAGGTTCCAGCGGTAGCCCATCTTCTTGATCACTTCGGGTCCTCCCAAATGCCGGGGAATCGCTGGCCCAACTTCTTGTGCAGCAGCCGGTTGCGGTACTCGTCCGAGACGCCGGTATAGAGGGCCGTCGTGCTGGCATAGCCGTGGCCGGCCTGGTCCTGGATGAACCTTTCCGGGTAATCAAATTCGGTCAAATGTGTGATATAGGAATGCCTCAGGCAGTGCAATTCGAGTTCTTCGGGCAGGTCAGCGGCCTGCTTGGCGGCTTCGAAGGCTTCGTTCGCCGATCGGCGTGACAGTCGCCCGGCGCGTTCGGTGACCCAGATCGCCGGGTGCTTGCCCACGTTGAACCGGGGCCGGACCTCGGTCAGGTAGTGGTCGAGGTCGTCGACGATCCAGTCCATCTCCGGGACGGTGAAGATGGTGCGGCGCTTGGGCGGGCTGCCCTTGGAGGACTTGCCCCAGCGTACGAACACCGCCCCGTGGCGCTTGTATTGCGGAGCCTTCGGGTTGCGCCGCAGGTCGGCGAGGTCGAGGCCGACGTTCTCCCGACGCCGCATGCCATAGGCGTAGTAGGTCTTGATCAGGGCGGAGTCGCGCATCGCGGTCAATACGCCCTTGCGGCCGCGCTTCCGGATTTCCTCGACCCGCCCGTCGGCAGCGTCGAACAGGTCCTGGATCTCGTCGTAGGTCAGCGGCCGACGGCGCGGGTCGCCCTCGTACTCACTGACATGGGTGACGGTGTTCCACTCGTGCAGGATCTGGACCGGCACCTCACCGAAGCGCTCCTGACAGACGGACATCCAGCCGTAGCGCGGGTCGGTGATGTACTCGCAAAACAGCCGCAGGTGGTTCTGGTAGTTCCGGCCGCTCGACACCGTGAACGTCGGCGTCTTCGTGCGCAGGTGGTCGATGAACGCCTCGACCTCCGCCGACTGCCACTGCCACGGGTACTGGTTGGAGAACTCGGCGAACCGGCGGACCAGTGACAGCCGCGGCTTGATGGTTCCGTCCCACTTCAGAAAGCGGGCCCGCTGCTGCTTGGTCCACCCCTCCAGCATGGCCTCGAACACAGCCGGCTCGGGGTCCAGGTAGGAGATCCCGTCCACGAGCATCAGGTGTGCCGCACCCGCCAAATCGGCAGCTTTCGCCACTCCAACCTCCGTTGCGTTAGGTGCAACATTGTTGGGATAGCCTCGGTGGAGCGCAAGAGCCACTGGTAGATCGCTCGCACGGTGCGAGAGGATGGCGGAGCAGGCGCCCGTCACCTGCTGATTCGCGCTTATTCGAACCCTGCGGAGTGCTGCATCAGATGCAACTCCGCCCCGTTCTCCTGCGGACGCATGCCAGTCAGATAGAGGCAGATGATCATGGCGGCAGTGCCAAGGTGCCGCATCAGGGCGGATGCCTCGTTGAAGTCCATGTGCTCGCGCCAAGGCTTCCCGTCGATCTGTCCTGTTATCGGCGTTCGCATGGGACACGGCCCTGGGCGTTCTGCGGCTAGGGTCAAGAGACCGTGCCGTCGGCCGAACCCTTCGACCTGCTTGCGGCTGACGCCGGTAACGGCGGCGATGTAGGTGTGTGCCAGCCTCAGCCTGTGGCCGGACGAGCTAGCAGGCAATGGAGCGCCATTCCGGGCCAGAGGTAGCAGATACTCCGCGAGGGCGGCCCGGCTTGTGGATGTGGCCTTGTTGGTAGTAGCCAGGGCAGTCAGACGACATCTCTCGGCCCAGGCCGTCAGGATGTCGTCGGACAAGTCGTCGACGAACCGGATCGCCCAGACCAGCAGCGGGCCAAGCACCTGTGGGTCCAACGGCTCCGTCGTATTCTCCCCTCCGCCCGTGCCGTTGGCCGCAGGAAGGAAGTCGTCGACGCCCTCAGTGTCCCACGGAGGCCGAACAATGCCGGAAGGACGCGCACTGAGCTGGTCGAATGCCCATAGATCTGCCAATCGGGCATAGACCTTTTCTGCGTGGCCGCGACTCACGCCATCGTCGAAGCGCTCGGAGGCGTAGGCCCGCCAGTCAGCCTCGGTGCAGGCGGCGAGGCTGGTGATGGAGCGCTTGCACAGCCAGTTGGCCAGCCGCAACCACTCATGGCATGTGCCCTGCACGTCCAGAGGGGACGTCCGGGCCCGAGCCGCGGTCCCTCGGACTTGGAGGTAGGTGGGCCGGAGTTGACCATTGATCATGGTCCAGGCCGCCAGTTTGAGCTGGCCACGAAGGGGTGCCGGGCAGTTCCTCCAGAGGATCTTGGCGAGGTGGGTGCCAGGGTTGTCGATGAGCGGGGCCAGAGACCAGATGAGGTCCTGGTAGCGGGAGTTCGGGTGTGTGTTGCCAGCACTGATCCATTGAGGCAGCACCACGACGCTGTCAGGGCCGGGCATGGGCAGCAGGTAGGGGTCATTCTCGGCAGCGGGGCTGGTGGTCACGGGGCGAGTTCTCCCTGCACCAGGAGCTGGACAAGTGCGCGGTCGTTGTCGTCGACCTTGGCGAGAGCCACGTTCCAGGCTGCCGCGCCGACTTTGTCACGCAGGTCCTCCAGCCGCAGCAGGTGGTCGCACCACCGCTCGCGCCAGGCGTGCTCGGGCAAGACGGATTGCAAGCTCTGTAGCTGCTGGTGCAGGTGGGCAAGCCGTGGGTGGTGGCCGGGGTGGACGTGAGCGTTGCGGCAGGCCAGGCAGAGCAGGAAGTTCGCTCCGCAGCCGCCTTCCGGGGCAGGCCAGGGACTGGTCGTCTCGTCCTCGCAGTCCGCCGTCGCGGTCTCTTGGTGGGCCGGATCCGGTGCGTTCGTGACGTGGCCAGCGAAGACGACAGCCTGGGCCTGCTTCAAGGCCTCAAGTGCACCGGCCTCGAAGACACCCTGTGAAGTGACCTGAACACGCTCATCGGGGAGCACGTAGACGCTCTGATGAGTGCCCTGCGTGTGCTGGAGGGGTCGCCCCTCGCGCGTCACGGTCGTCCTGCGAGTTCGCTGGAACGGCGATCCGGCCAACCGGTGGATTTCCGCCCAGTATGTTGCGTCGTCCTGAGAGACACCGAAGGTCAAGAGGCCCACCGGACGGGGCCGATCCATGTCCTGGTGCACCCCGTGCCGGTGCATGCGCGCGACCATCAACAGATCAGTCCCCGGCACCAGGCGGGCGGCCAGCGCACGTCCGTGGGCAGTGGCTTCCAGCGCCTGGGTGATCAGTCGCCCGGGGGAGTCGGCCCCGAAGTCGGTGATGTTCTCTGTGGAGAACCACCGCCCCCCGCCCGCTCTCCGCTTTTCGACCTGGACCTGGTAGGTCACTGAGGCCGTCTCGCCGGCCGACGGCACCGTGGTGGGGGTCGGCATACGGTCGTAGATGGAGAGGTTCCAGGCGAACCTGTCGGTCAGCAGAACGGCCAGCGCCGTGAGTTCCATGCGCGTCAGAAAAAGCCTGCTCCAGGTCTTCTCCGGGTTCCTGCCGCCTAGAAGTCTGTGATTCGTCACGGTGGTCGTCCCGCTCGGGAGGACAGTGCGCGGGACGTCAGCGGTGCGTGAGAGCTGGTCCAAAACCTTGCCGAGTCGCCACTCGCGGCTGCCCTTCACCAGACCGTCGGCTCGCCAGTTCTCCAGCAGACAGGTGTTCTCGCGTATCCGCAGCCAAGCGGACCGGAACTGCCGCTGCGCGGCCAGCAACACCCGCCCCCGCTCAGCCTCCTCGTAGGACCGCTTGCTCGGTTTCACCGTGGGGATGCGTCGGGCCAGCTCATCCGCCACTGGCCCGCTGGCCAGCCGCGGATCCTGCTTCAACAGCGCGTGCACTGCACGGAGCGTGGCTTTGCCGGTGTTGGTGCTGACATGCGTGGTGCGCCAGCGTTTGAGCGTGGCAGCGCTCAGCTCGTCCAGGTCATTTGGCGGGCTCTCCAACTGGGAGAGGAAACGCGTGAACACCAGCAGCTTCTGCCAGTTGAACTTGGCGGTTCCGTGGCTGGTCCAACGGCGAGACTGGGCGGCGAACAGGGCGGCCAGCGAGCGCTGTATCCGCTCGGGGACTGGCAGATCCGCGAAGTCGTACTCCTTCTTGTATCCGGCCTTGTTGACCACGGTCACTACGAGCCCGTCCGGGGCCAGCGGGGGCTCAACGTGGTGGTCAGGAGGCGGCGGGACAGCCCGCCGTCCCCGCCCACTCACGAGGCCACCCCAACGAGCGTGTCGATGTCCTGGATGCCGGCCGTCTCCCGGGCCAGCTGGGAGAAGACGTCGTCCAGGTTCTCGACGTCCTTGCCTTCCTCAGTAGTCTCGGCGGCGGCGAGGATCGACTCCAGCTGCAGGTGGGAGACGGGGGCGAGGTAGTGCCGTTTCGTCGTCTCCACGTCCACGTGCCCCAAGACCGTCTTCACCAGCCACCACGGGTCACCGAACAACAGGGCGAAGTCCCGCCGGTCCTTCTTCGTCAGCCCGTAGCGGGACTCGAACAGCTCATTGAGCAGGATCAGCATGTAGAGGGCCATGGAGTGCCTGGCGGCATGCGGGGTTGCGTACGGAGTCTTCCCGCGGACGTCCGCGAGCCGGAACCTCCGCTCGACCTTCCGCTCCTCCTCGGTGAGCAGGACCTCCTCGCAGCGCAGGTTCGCGTTCCTGAACACGCCGTTCCAACGGTCGGGGTCCATCGGCAGGCCCTGCTCGGTCAGCCACAGCCACGCCGGCTCCGGCCCATCCGGCCCCTCCAGGAACAGCCACTGCCGTTCCCTCCAACCCAACCGGTTCAGGTCCTGCCCGCCGACGACGCCATCGGCACCCACCCACTCGACCTTCGGCTTCAGTCCGCGCGTCACCTTCGTGACCAGCCGCATCATCGGCAACCGGTCATAGGCGCCCGTTTCCTGAGCCCGCTGGATCGCCCAAGCTCGCTCGGACTGGACGTAAGCCTCAACCTGGCCGATGGCGTCCATGGATGTGTAGAACGTGCGGGTGTTCTTCGACCTCGTCACGGCGCCCGCGATGCGACCGTGCAGGTAGCGACCGTGCCGCAGGCGCTGGGCCGGCAGCTCGAACGTCAGCAGCGAACCCCCCTCCTGCCGACGCAGCCCCGAACTCAGCAGCAACTGCACGAAGCTCGTATTGCGGATCTCCGTCCGCGACTCCCACCCAGGCGCCGCCACCCCCGCCCGGGTGTGCCCCCGCAGCCCGACATTCGACCACAGGCCCCAGGTCCGCGGCGTCAGCCACGACACCCGCGCACTCACCGAGTCCGCTGCCCGGTCCTCCCGCCGCGACACGTCCACCGGCAGCGGGTAGACCTTCCCCCACTTGAACAGCTTCGTGAACGCCGCCGCCTCACGGTTCCACTTCGTCCCACCGATCCTCTGAGGGTTCTCCGGGGCCCGGCACCGCCAGTCACGGAAGTCCGCGAGATCCTGCTCGGTCGCCTCTCGCCACGACGCCCCACGAGACGACAAAAACTCCAGAAGTATTCGGATATCCGTCGCGTAATTCCGCTTCGATTCCCGCTCAAGATTCCGGAATTCCTTGGAGCGGACAAAATCCAGCAGCCCCGTATCTACCGTGCCGTCCGGTCGCACGTACACCGGATCCCCCGGCCTCAAACCGATCCGGCCCACCGCCTCTGGCAGGTTCTGTACCCCCAAGATGCCCTCCGGCGGCAGCGTCCCCCACTGCCCCGGATCCGGTACCCACTCCACATGCCACTCGCTCAACTGATGCCTCCCTTGGCGCTTGAACACATCCAATCATCAGGGAAGTGGTGAACTCCGGCGCCGAATGGCCGCAGAAGAAGCTCACCATCGGCCTGAGCCCGGCCTCCGTCCCCAAGAGCGGCAGCGGCTTCGACCTGGCCGTGGCCTGCGCCGTCCTCGGCGCCGCCGAACGGCTCGACCCCCGCGCACTCACCGACCTGATGATGATCGGCGAACTGGGCCTGGACGGCAGGGTCCGGCCCGTACGCGGCGTCCTGCCTGCCGTCCTCGCCGCCGCCGACGCCGGATACCGCCAGGTCGTCGTACCCGAACGCACGGTGGCCGAGGCCTCGCTCGTCCCCGGCGTCTCCGTCCTGGGCGTCCGCAGCCTGCGCCAGCTCATCGCCGTCCTCGCCGACGAACCCGTACCCGACGAGGCCGAGGACACCCTCGGCGACGGCCGCCCCGACCCCCTCCTGTCCGGTCTGGCCGTTCCCGGCACCGGCGCCTGCGCCGGTCTTCCGTCGGGGGACCGCGCACTCGACCTGGCCGACGTCGCGGGCCAGCACAACGCCCGGCACGCCCTGGAAGTCGCCGCCGCCGGACGCCACCACATCTTCTTCAAGGGCCCGCCCGGAGCAGGCAAAACCATGCTTGCCGAACGCCTCCCGGGGCTGCTGCCGCCGCTGTCCCCCAAAGAATCGCTGGAGGTCACCGCCGTCCACTCGGTGGCCGGCACCCTCCCGCCGGGACAGCCCCTCGTCGACCGCCCGCCCTACTGCGCCCCGCACCACTCCGCGACGATGGCCTCCCTCGTCGGCGGCGGCACCGGACTGCCCCGCCCCGGGGCCGTGTCCCTGGCACATCACGGAGTGCTGTTCGTGGACGAGGCCGCAGAGTGCGACGCCCGCGTGCTGGACGCCCTGCGCCAGCCCCTGGAATCGGGCCATGTCGTCGTCGCCCGGGCAGCCGGGATGATGCGGATGCCCGCCCGCTTCCTCCTCGCGGTCGGTTGTGCATAGGCGGTCACTGACCGGTGTAGCTTCCGCCGGTGCGGATCGAATCGACGTGGACAGTGCACTTCGCCAGCCGGGACTTACCCGAGCTTGAGGACGTGCCTCCCTACCTGTACGAAGTCCGGGAGGGGTGTGCTTCGTGGCTGGATGAAGCAGGGGTTCCCGACGGGCTGCCGTACCTGCTCTCGCCGCGTTTTGAGTACGACGTGGTGCTCAACTCGTACTTCCTTCAGGCGAATCTTCTGACTGCTCCGTGGAACAGCAACGCCAACCGAGCGCGAGCGCTGGCCCGCTTCTGCGGCTTCCTGCACGTCGCGCGCGGAGGAAAGTCGTGGCGGCAGGCCACGGAGGCCGATCACCTCGCATTCCACCAGTGGCGGCGGCGCGACGGGGCCGGGCCGCGGGTCGAGGGCGACACCTGGAACCAGGAAGTCGCCCTCGTGAACCAGTTCTTCGAGTGGGCGGTCCGCAAGGGACACGTGACGGAGAACCCCATTCCACAGCGCCAGGCAAAGCCCGGCCCGCCGGGCACGGTGCTGGGCCCTCGCGCGTCCGCGACGGTGCCTTCCACCTACGCGCACGACGAGAACGGCGAGCGCATCGAGTGGATGCCGCCGCGAACCTACCGGCTCTGGCGGGACGTCGGACTACGCGGCTACGGGCCGGACGGACTGCCCTCCGGCCACTTCCGAGGCCGGTGGGCCTCTCGCAACACGGCCTTCTCCGACCTGATGGTGCGCACGGGAGAGCGCCTGACCGAACAGTCCTGCCTCTCCGTCTTCGAGGTTCCCTCCCGCACCGACGTGACTGGCTACCAGCGCTTTTGGCTGCCGGGGCCCATCGCGAAGAACTACTCCGCACGCTGGATCTACGTCCCGCACAGCCTGGTGCTGGACATCGCCGACTACGTGCAGTGGGACCGCGCGGACGCCGTGGAGCGGGCCCAGGCGGCGGGCCGCTACCAGCGCATCCGCCGTCCCTTGGTAATCAGCGACCCTGACCGGCCGGAGGTCGTCCACGCGCTGTCTTCCGGCGGGATCACACGGATGCGGCTGAACGACCTGACCCCGGCCGAGCGCTACCGGCTGCTGCGGGAGACGGACAACGGCCTGGAACCGGCGATGCTCTGGCTGACCGAGGACGGCATGCCAATGTCGGTCTCGGGCTGGAAGGCCATGTTCACCACGGCCAACGAACGCTGCCGCGCGGCCGGTCTTGACCTCGCGGCCCACGCCCACCTACTGCGTCACACGTTCGCGGTCGTCACCCTCGAACAACTTCAGCGCGCCCACATCGCCCAGCTCGGCGCGATGAACCAGTACCAGCGCGGCCACTACGTGAGGATCTTCGGGGACCCGTTGGACTGGGTCCGCCGCAGACTCGGACACCGGTCGATCCTCACCACTCTGATCTACCTGCACGCCTTGCAGGAGTTGGAGATGGAGACCCGGATGGCCTTGGTTCCCGACGTCTGGGAGGACCCGCGCGACACGCCGCTGGCCCAGCTCGGGGACGACGCACTCGCCCCGGGAGTCGAGGAATGAGGCGCGCGGGACGCGGAAGTACAGGACCTGGCCGACGGGCCGCCCTGCCCCAGGGGGACTACTACACCGCCCCGGCCACCCCGGCGGGGAATCCGGACCTGGTGGTCGTCGACTTCCACGGCGACGACGGCCGGAAGGGCCGGTTCGACTGCGGCACCCGACCGTTGCCCGATTGGCGCCCCGCGCTGGCCGCGGCCTTCGCCCAGCGGACCGGGCCCGACGGCGGTCGACGCACGCTGTCTTCGGCCACCAGCGCCTGGCAGAGCCTGGGCCGACTGATGCGCTTCCTGGCGAAGCTGCCCGTCCCGCCGGCGAGGCCGGAGGACCTGACCAGCAAGCACCTGGACGCCTTCCTCGACGCCCGCGCCGAGTCCGCACCGACGACCGTCACGACCGACCTCCGCGAGATCCACTCGCTGTTCGTCCTTCCCGGGATCGCCCCTCTGATCAGCCCGGATGCCATGGACTGCCTGAAGCGACGCCTGCCGGACACGAGGACCAAGAAGAAGGCCCGCCCAGCGACGTCCGAGAAGCGGCCAAAGATCGACACAGTGGGCTACTCCGACGGCGAACTGGCCCGGCTCATGGCCGCTCTGCGAGCGGACTGCGCACGCATCCGCAATCGCATCGCCACTGGTGAAGAGCTGCTGCGGCGCTTTCAGGAGGCACCGCAGACGCTCAGCGAAGAGCAACGGGCCGAGGGCCAGCAGCTGGCGCACATGGCTGTCACCGGCGAGGTCCCCTCGTTCCCCGGGCCGGTCGATGAAGCGTTGCCCGAACGCCGGGCCTGGGCGGGCCAGCTGTTTCTGACCCTGGATGACTTGGTGCCTCTCCTCCTGCTGATGGCCGCACTGGCCGAGCGCAACGGCGAGACCGTCAAGGAGCTACCGGCCCATCACCGCGTCCTGGAGGAGAAGGCGGTGGAGGTTCGGGTGGTCAAGCGGCGCCGCGGTCCGAAGCGGTGGTTCGAGACGGTCACCTGGGAGATCGGTCCGGCGAACCGGCAGCTGCACACCGCCGGAGGCGTCTACCTGCTGCTGCTTCAACTCGCCGCTCGCAGCAGGCAGCTCTGCGAATCAGAACTCGCGGTCTGCGTCTGGCGCCACGGCACCAGAGCCGGAGTCCAGGGCCGGGAGGAACATTTCGCCCCGTTCGCGCGGTCGCTGCAAGGAGTAACTCTGCTGATGCCGCGCTGGGCCGCTGACCGGCCACGTCCGCTGCTGGCCGACCCCAGGCCTGGTGGCGAACGGGTCCCGCTCCAGGTGACCTTCAACCGGCTCAAGACCAGCATGGAAGTCCGGCGGACCAAGCGGATGGGCGGCCATCTGCCGTCAGCCGCGAAGAGCAACACCATGGCGGTCCTGTTCCGCCACTACCTCAGCGGCGATCCCGTGATCACCGAGTGGGCTCAGGAAGTCCTCGGTGAGGCACTGGTCGATGCCGAACAGGCCGCTCTGCAGGCCCACCAACAAGCCCTCAAGGCCGCCGGGAACACGTTGAAGGTCGTCTCGGGTCCCGTCAGCCCAGAGAGCCTGACGGCTGCAGGTCTGGACCCGGAGACCGCCGAACAAGCAGCGGACGGCCAGCTGGACACCGGTTGGACGGCCTGCACGGACCATGATCACCACCCGGCGACCGATGCCCCCTGCCAGGTCACCTTCCTGGACTGCTTCCACTGCGGCAACTGCTTGATCACCCGCGACCACCTGCCTCACCTGCTCGGTCTGCTGGATGCCCTCGCGGCCCGCCGCAGGCATCTGTCCGTCGACGACTGGTGGAAGCGCTACGGGCCCGCCTGGGCGGCGATCCGCCGCGACATCCTCGCCAAATTCACCCCGGCCGAGGTGAAGCAGGCGGCGGCAGCCAAGGCCACCGACGACCTGCTGGACCTGACCGAGAACCCGTGGGAGCTGTGATGTCCTTGCTGACCTTCGCCGGCGCCGAACCGGACAGGACCTCACTGGACGCCAACCCGTTCGTCCTGCACGCACGGCAGCTGCGTCCCGAATTCCGGCTTGAGGACACCGCACGCTTCGACGCCGACATCTGGCCGCTGACGCCGGTGCTGCTGAAGAACCAGAGCCGGCAGATGAGCCTGAGATTCGTACGCATCCCTGCCCGCTTCCGGGGCGTGATCAAGGAAATCTGCTACGGCATGTTGTCCGGCCCGCTGCCGCACGGCGAGGACTGGCCGGCGCCCGAGAGCGTCTACGCATGGTTCGGGGAGATCATCCGTTTCCTGGACTGGATGGAGGCTCGTCCCACCGTCCTTCGCGACCTGACCGGAGACGACCTGCAGCACTACCAGCGGTTCCTGACCACCGTCCTGAAGAAGGAGGCCGGCCGGACACGGGCGCGGGCAGCGGTCCGCCAGTTCTGGCGGTGGCGGACCGTGCTCACGACCGACCGTCTCCACTTCGACCCGCGGCACGTCGACGGCTGGGGCGAGTCCAAGTCCCAGCCGAGGGCGGGGGAGAACTCCACCTCCCGGATCCCCGAACAGGTCCTCGGCCCGCTGTTCGCCTGGGCCCTGCGGTTCATCGACGAGTTCTCGCCGGACATCCTGGCCGCCGCCGATGCCTGGCGCCAACGCCGCGGGGACAGGGCAGGCCCCGGCTTCCATCAGAGCAGAAACCTGCGGCAGGCCCTCGGCGTCTTGCTGGACGAACACGTTGCCGCCGGCCGAGCGCTGCCCGGACTGGACGGCAAACTGAACAAGCTGCACCTCGCGCGGACCCTTGGATGTTCCCGGGCTTCACTGGACTACCACCGTGACCTGATCGACGGGGCAGCCGCGGCCGTCGGCATCTCCGCGACCACGTTCTTCGCCATCCCCATCACCCCGGATGCGGACGGCAGGCCATGGGTCGAGGGCATCGCCACCCACCACAACCACCGCAACAGCCTTGCCGCACTGGCACGGCACCTGCACATCGCCTGCTACATCGTCATCGCCTACCTCTCCGGCATGCGCGACAGCGAGAACGGGGCGGAGTTGCATCTGATGCAGCACTCCGCAGGGTTCGAATAAGCGCGAATCAGCAGGTGACGGGCGCCTGCTCCGCCATCCTCTCGCACCGTGCGAGCGATCTACCAGTGGCTCTTGCGCTCCACCGAGGCTATCCCAACAATGTTGCACCTAACGCAACGGAGGTTGGAGTGGCGAAAGCTGCCGATTTGGCGGGTGCGGCACACCTGATGCTCGTGGACGGGATCTCCTACCTGGACCCCGAGCCGGCTGTGTTCGAGGCCATGCTGGAGGGGTGGACCAAGCAGCAGCGGGCCCGCTTTCTGAAGTGGGACGGAACCATCAAGCCGCGGCTGTCACTGGTCCGCCGGTTCGCCGAGTTCTCCAACCAGTACCCGTGGCAGTGGCAGTCGGCGGAGGTCGAGGCGTTCATCGACCACCTGCGCACGAAGACGCCGACGTTCACGGTGTCGAGCGGCCGGAACTACCAGAACCACCTGCGGCTGTTTTGCGAGTACATCACCGACCCGCGCTACGGCTGGATGTCCGTCTGTCAGGAGCGCTTCGGTGAGGTGCCGGTCCAGATCCTGCACGAGTGGAACACCGTCACCCATGTCAGTGAGTACGAGGGCGACCCGCGCCGTCGGCCGCTGACCTACGACGAGATCCAGGACCTGTTCGACGCTGCCGACGGGCGGGTCGAGGAAATCCGGAAGCGCGGCCGCAAGGGCGTATTGACCGCGATGCGCGACTCCGCCCTGATCAAGACCTACTACGCCTATGGCATGCGGCGTCGGGAGAACGTCGGCCTCGACCTCGCCGACCTGCGGCGCAACCCGAAGGCTCCGCAATACAAGCGCCACGGGGCGGTGTTCGTACGCTGGGGCAAGTCCTCCAAGGGCAGCCCGCCCAAGCGCCGCACCATCTTCACCGTCCCGGAGATGGACTGGATCGTCGACGACCTCGACCACTACCTGACCGAGGTCCGGCCCCGGTTCAACGTGGGCAAGCACCCGGCGATCTGGGTCACCGAACGCGCCGGGCGACTGTCACGCCGATCGGCGAACGAAGCCTTCGAAGCCGCCAAGCAGGCCGCTGACCTGCCCGAAGAACTCGAATTGCACTGCCTGAGGCATTCCTATATCACACATTTGACCGAATTTGATTACCCGGAAAGGTTCATCCAGGACCAGGCCGGCCACGGCTATGCCAGCACGACGGCCCTCTATACCGGCGTCTCGGACGAGTACCGCAACCGGCTGCTGCACAAGAAGTTGGGCCAGCGATTCCCCGGCATTTGGGAGGACCCGAAGTGATCAAGAAGATGGGCTACCGCTGGAACCTGCGCAAGCTCATGGCCGACAAGGAGATGTTCCAGACCACCGACCTGGTGCCGCTGCTGGCCGAACGGGGTGTCAACCTCTCGCGCGAGCAGGTCTTCCGCCTGGTCACGCAGCCGCCGCAGCGGCTGTCGATGGACACTCTCGCGGCTCTGTGCGACATCCTCGGCTGCCGGCCCAACGACCTCATCGAGGTTCAGGTCGTCAACGAAGAGGTACGCAAGACCGCCGGCGGCGAGACGCCCGGCCCGCTGCCGGCCGTGCGCCGGACCTCGATCCGGCGGCCGGAGGGCTTGTGACCGCCCCTTCTCCGACCGCCCCGTCGATCGTCGCCCGTCTTGCCGCGCAGGTTGCGCGGATGGAAGCTGCTACGAACGCCGCTGTCGGCCAGGTCACCAAGGTCCTGCCGGCCATCAGTACCGCCGATGCGAACGCGGCGTTGGAAGCGGCAGTGCCGATCCCTGTCCGCGGCGCCGCTCGGTTCCTGGAAGAACTCGCCGATCACATGGCCGCACACCCCGACGCCCTGACCTCGGGCAGCTCCCTCTGCCCACCGGTTCTGCTGCGGCTCGCCCAGGTGCTGCACGAAGCCGGACACCCGGTCGTTCGCCCCGGATGCGCACACTGCGGAAAGATCCGGTCCGACCTGCGGCAACTCCGCCCCGAAGGGCGGCTCTGCGGGACATGCGACGCCCGAAGCCGCCAACGCGAAACCTGCGCACGATGCCAGCGCGACGGCCAGCGCGTCGTCGCCCGACGCCCCGAGGGACCGATCTGCCATCGCTGCTACCGCGCGGACCCAGCCACATTCGAGGAGTGCGCCGAATGCGGGCAGTTCCGACACCCGGTGGTACGACGGGACGACGGCCGAGGGCTGTGCATCAAGTGCTGGAAACGCCCCATGCGCACCTGCGTGAGCTGTGGAAAGACCGCAGCCGCCGCCCTCGTTGACGACGACGGCGCACTCTGCCACCTCTGCTACAACCGCCATCGCCGGCCACGAAGGCTCTGCGGCAGGTGCGGACAGCTCAAGCGCATCGCCCGCAACGCGCGAGACGGGCAGCCGGACCTCTGCGACGGCTGCTACCAGGGCCCCGACGTGACCTGTTCGATCTGCAGCAGGGTCCGCCCCTGCGCCAGCCGCGACGAACAGGGTCAGCCGGTCTGCGCCACCTGCTATCAGCGTCATCGCAGCGGCGAGCCGTGCGCCCGCTGCGGCCGAACCAAGCCGGTCAACACCCGTTGGCCGATCGGGCCGGTCTGCATGACGTGCTACACCGCCGTGCTCCGCTCACCGGCCGAGTGCCCGCGCTGCGGCATGGTCCAGCCGCTGATCGCGCGGGATGACGACGGCGCCGAGATCTGCGGACCATGTGTCGGATTCGCCGCTGACTACATCTGCAAGCAGTGCGGCGGGGCAGGCAATCCTCACAGCCGCGGCCGATGCGCTCACTGCGTCCTCGCCGAGCGGGTCAACGCCCTGCTGGCCGGGCCCGACGGCACGATCACCCCACAGCTGGAACCGCTCGCGGCCGCACTGGCGGACGCTCCCTCACCATTCCCTGCTATCCAGTGGCTTAAGGAGAGCCCGAACACCAAGCTCCTCGCCCGGCTGGCGTCCGAAGGGCACGAGCTCAGCCACGAGCTGCTGGATGAACTCCCGCCCAGCCGGAACCAGCGATACATCCGCCAACTCCTCGTCCACACTGGCGTGTTGGAGGAACGCAACGAGGACATCGAACGCATCCCGGGCTGGCTGGAGCACGAACTCGCGGACAAGCCGGCCGCGCACGCCAGCCTCGCCCGCCCGTTCCTGCACTGGTTCCTGCTTCGGCGAGCACGCCAGCGGGCCGCCACACGCCGCCATCCGGCCTCCGCCGACCGCGACCTGCGGCGCCGCGTCAGCATCGCCCTCGACTTCCTGGCCTGGATGGACCAACGCGGCCTGGCCCTCGCCGACCTCGCCCAGGAGCATGTCGACGACTGGATCGCCGGGGCCACCAGCCAGCGGCGCTACCTGATCCGCTACTTCCTGAAATGGACCACGAGCCGCCGGCTCACCTGCGAACTGACCGTGCCCTCCATCCCGAGCCAGGAGCCCCAGAACCTACTCGACGACGAGGCTCGCTGGCGGCTCCTCCAACGCTGCCTGACCGACGATGCCCTGCCGACGGACGTCCGGGCCGGCGGCGCGATCACCCTGCTGTTCGGCCTGTCCACCGAACGTCTTTGCCATCTGACGCCTGAACACCTCAAGTTCGGTGACAAGCACGCCCACCTGGTCCTGGGCCGCCACCCCGTCCTGCTGCCTCCACGGCTCGCCGAGCTCCTTCGGCAACTTGCCGAACAGCCCCAACTGCGGCCGCAGCTCTCGCGAGCCCACCCAGGCCCTCGATGGCTCTTCCCTGGCATGGTCCCGGGCAAGCCGATCTCGACGCACGGCATGACCCAGAAACTCAACCGGCACGGCATCCTGGTTCGCACAGCGCGCAACGGGGCACTGGCCGCCCTCGCTGCTGATCTTCCCAGCCCGATCCTCGCCGACGTGACCGGGATGCACAGCCACACCGCGCTCCGCTGGGTCGCCTACGCAAGACGTGACTGGGCCGAGTACCTCGCCGCCCGCGCCGAGGAGGTCACCAGCAGCAGATCGCAGCGATCATGAGATCGGCTTCGTGGGGATCTGAGGTGGAGGCATTGGCACCGGATCGGCGCTGAGAATATGAACTGAATGAGCACGTCAACGGGGAGCCAGGAGGCCGTCTACCAGGGCTCGGAGCCCGTCCAGGTAGGTGTCCTCGGCGGTCAGCGGTGCCCAGTGGTCCGCGACCTGTGCCAAACGGGGTAGCTCGCCCGGGTCGAGATCGGCGAAGACTTGCTCCCGGTAGGTGGGACGGTCATCGTCTGTGCGCCGCCGGGCCGCTGTCACGCGGACCACGATTTCTCCAGCGGTGTAGTACCAGATCGCGCGGTAGCCGTGTACTGCCCGCTCGGGGGACAGGCCGCATTCGACCAGGCCGTCAACGATCTGCTCGACAAACCACAGAGCGGATGTGGCCATCAGGTCGTCGGCTGTCAGCACCTCCACGATCCACGGGCAGGCGGCGAGCGCCTCGTGGATCGTGGCAGCGGCGACGACGATCCGCTCGCGGGGCTGAGCAGGCAGGTCGGGTCGGTGCAGCGTCCGCGTGGCGTAGTCGTCCAGCAGCAGGACGAGCAGTTCTTCCTTGTTGCGGACGTGGTGGTAGAGCGCCATCGGCGTACTGCCGATCTCCGTGGCCAGCCGCCGCATGGTCAGCCGGTCCACGCCTTCCGTGTCCACGATCCGACGGGCCGTTGTGACGACCTCCTCGCGGGAGATGCGGGGAGGCCGGCCGAGGGTTTTGCGCGGTGCGGGCGGTTGCGGCATGCCCTCATCATCTCCCAGGTGTCGACAACGTCGATCCCCTGGCGCTATTTTCCTTACATGTATAAAAACTCGCGAGGGCGCCCCGGAATGGTGCTGGCAGCCGTGGCCGTCGCCCAGTTCGCCGTCGCCCTGGACTTATCCGTGGTCAACGTCGCCCTGCCCGCGATCCACACCGCGCTGGGATTCGCACCGCTCGACCTGTCGTGGGTCGTGCACGTCTACGCGCTCACGCTCGGCGGCTTTCTGCTGTTGGGAGGCCGCGCATGCGACCTCTACGGCCGACGACGGCTGTTCGTGCTCGGCTTGGCCGTCTTCGGGCTGTGCTCACTGGCGGGCGGGCTCGCCCAGACACCCTGGCAACTGATCGCCGCCCGCGCCGGCCAGGGCCTGGGAGCCGCCGCGGCCACGCCGGCCACGCTGGCGATGCTCACCACCACCTTCCCCGAGGGCCCGCAGCGCGTGCGCGCGCTCGGGGTGTGGAGCGGGGTGAACGCCGCAGGCGGAGCGCTGGGCGTGCTGGCGGGTGGGCTGCTGGCCCAGTACGCGGGCTGGCGCTGGGTGATGCTGATCAATCTCCCCATCGTCGCGGTGGCTCTCGCGCTGGTCCGCGCAGGCGTGCCCGCCGAAGCACGCCCCGCCCGGCGCGAGAGGCTGGATGTGCTCGGTGCCGTCCTGGCCACCGGTGGAGTCGGACTGCTGGTGACCGGTGTCGTGCGCACCGACGCCCAAGGGTGGGACTCCCCGGCCACATGGACGATGCTCGTCGCCGCAGCCATGCTCCTGGCCGCCTTCGTCGTCACCGAATCCCGGCATTCCGCACCGCTGTTGCGCCTGGGCCTGCTGCGCAGCCGCTGGGTCGCCGGCGCCAACGTGCTGGTCTTCTTCTCCACGGCCGGGCAGTTCGCGGCGTTCTACTTCGTGTCCCTGTACATGCAGCAGGTTCTGGGCATGGGTGCCGCGGCGACCGGTGCCGCGTTCCTGCCCTTCGCTGTAAGTCTGGTCGCGGGCACCCTCGTCGCGACCCGCATCACCGCGGCACGCACCCCCCGTGCGTCCCTGGTGCCTGGCGCCCTGCTGGCCGCTGTGGGCCTGGCCTGGTTCGCCTTCATCAGCCCCGACGGCGGATTCCTCACCGATGTGCTCGGCCCCTGCATCATCACCGGCACCGGCGTCGGACTAGTCATCGCCCCGATCGTCGCCGCCGCAACCACCGGCGTCGCCCGCCATGAGGCCGGCATGGCCTCCGGCCTCATGAACAGCTCCCGCCAACTCGGCGGCTGCATCGGCCTGGCCGCTCTGGCCACCATCGCCGCACACCGCACCGGCACGGCAACCGACCCCGCCGCAATCAACGACGGCTACGCCCTAGGCCTTGCCATCGCCGCCGCCCTCTTCGGGATCGCGGCCGTCGTGGCGATCACCGTGCTGCCTCGCCGCCAGGCCGAAACACCCGCCCTGCAACCCGCCACCGCAGAGAACCGACTGGAAGGAACGCCGTCATGACGACAACGCCCCCCTCACCCATCGACCTGTTCGCCTCGGCGCTGCACATCCACCCCGACGGCGATGTCCAAGCCGCCGAACGGCAGATGACGAACAGCAACTCCGGCGCCTGGCAGCTCGCGACATTCCACGTGGAGACCGACGCCGACGTACACGCCGACCACTGGGAGATGCACCCGCATGCCGAGGAGGCGGTGTGCTGCCTGACCGGCGGTGTCCGCCTCTACTTCCGTCCCGCCAGGCCCGACGACACCGAGGACATGGTGCAGTTGCAGCCAGGCACCGCCGTGATCGTCCCCCGTGGCCGCTGGCACCGCCTGGAGCTGGACGCCCCCGGCGACCTGATGTCGATCACCCTTCGCCACGGCACCCGCCTCGAAAAACGTACCGACACTCGCTGACAGCGGGGTGACCCGGCCGAGCCTGCCGCCGGGCCACCCGGCGGCAACTGCTCTGGGGAAGGCGGCCGCCGCAGGATGCCTCCTCGTTGATTCGTCCCCTGGGATCCGTCCACCCCTGGTAGAGCCCAGAGCCCCGGGCGTCACATACTCAGTGTCATCAGTCGGGGCGAGCGATATCGGGGAATAGTGCACGGTCGGAATAACCCCCTCCCGCCAGTAATCAAGCACCTCCGCCGAGGCTGCCTCACCATCGAGCGCGACGAAGATCAGATCCCTTACCGCTGGAAGATCAACAGCCTCGCCTTCAAAGGCGAGGACGACGATGCAGGAGTCCCGGCGACCTGGAGCGTCGGCGAACCCGTTGCCCGAGCCGTCACCGCTCTGGAACGGCTGCACCGCCCGGACGTCCACGTCCTGATGTCCTGCACGGACTTCAGTCCCGGCAGCCTTGACCGCAAGGCCACCGAACGAGCCCTGACCAACTCCTCCACCAACACCCAGCTCAACGAATTCGTGGCCTGGGTGAACGACTACTGCTCGCAGCGCGAGCGAGCCGACGGCGTCCCTCAGGTCAACAAGCGAACCTTCCGGCTCGTGACCTCGCAGTTCAGGCGAACCCTCGCCTGGTTCATCGCTCGCCGCCCAGGCGGCACGATCGCTGGCGCCCTTGCCTACCGCCACCACAGCGTTCAGATCTTCGAAGGCTATGCAGGAACCAGTGAGGCTGGATTCCGGGCGGAGGTCGAAAGCGAGCAGGCCCTCGCCAGAGGCGAGCACCTCATGGCCATGATCGACGCTCACGAGCACACCGTGCTGAGCGGACCGGCCGCAGAAGAGGCCGCCGAGAGGCTGGAAGCGTTCGGCCACCGGGCTCGCTTTCAGGGGCAGGTCGCCCTCGACGAGCGCCGATTCCAGCGGATCATGGAGCGGCACGAGCCCGCGATCTATCCCGGGAAGTACGTCACCTGCGTCCACGACCACACCAAGGCCCTCTGCGAAAAGGCTCGCCGAGGCCGGTCAGAAGGACTTCCTGACCACGGCGCATGCCGCCCGCTGGCCTGCCGCAACGTTGCCCTCACGCCCGCGAACATCGCAGCCTGGCAGAGGGAGATCAATCGCATCGAGCGCCGTCTCAAGACCCGGCGCATCATGCCGCCCCTCCTGCGACACCGGCTCATCGAGCGACGGGAAGAGATTGTTGCCTTCCTCGCCCGCAACACCCCGCATCTGGAGGCGACCGCATGACCCGCCAACTCGCAGTCCCCTCAGAGCTCAGGGTCCGCGCTGTCCTTGAGGAGCTCCGACGACAGGCCGCCGACGAAGGCAAGGCGCCCAGCGTTCTCGCCCTGGCCAGGAAGCTCGGCTTGAGCAACACGACGTTCCGTCGCCACTTTCCTCACATCGCTCGCGAGATCACCGAGAGCCGCTCTTCGTCAGGCGGTTCCTCCGGCGAGGAGCGTCGAAGTCGGCTCGACACGGTCGTCGGAAGGAACGCCAAGCTCAAGATCGCCAATCGAACCCTCAGAGGACATCTGAAGCTTGCTGCGGCCCAGATCCAACGCCTCGCTTCTGAGAACGCACAGCTTCGACGAGCACTGGAAGCATCTGCCAAGGTCACCCGCATCGATCCAGCTCGGCAACGACGACCCTGAAAGGTCAACGTTTGAAACTATGAGCACCAAACGATCTCGCAGCACACCGATCGGAGAGGCGCATGGGGGACACCTGGGCCCTGTTCTTGGGCGACAAGGAGATCAGGATCGGGAAGAACGAGACGCCCGCCAAGCTCATGACGGTCTTCCGTGAGGAAGACAAGTACCAGCACCTCGAATGGGCTCGGCGCGTCGACGAGGTCAACGCGCGTGGTGAGGCAGCGTGGGACGAGCTCGATGAGTTTGAGGGCTTCGACCGTCGTGAGCTCTTCGGTTACCGGACCACAGTCGAGACGATCATGACTCGCCTCAAGCTGATGGGCTTCGATCCCGATCGATGCAGCCAAGAGATGATCAAGGATCTCGAAGGCGTCAACGAGGATGACATGGAGGACGGTCTACTGGTTCTCAGCAGCCGTCCCACACGCGAGCGGAAGCAGGAGATCTGCCATCGGGTCTCTGCCGCCGAGGTCCTTGCCACGGGGATCGCGGCCTATCTCAAGCGAGCGGAGGCCTTCGGGAACTGGAAAGTGGGGGACGATCACCCAGAGCTGGCCGAGCTGGAAGAAGTTTGTGTTTCGCAGCTGGACTTCTTCTTTGACGACCTCGCAGTCGATCCGAGGCTCTTCCTTGCCCTGATCCTTAGTTCCCGAGCTCCGGAAGAGGTCTTACAACTTGACCTGAGTGACCTGCTTATCGCTGGCTACTTCGAGAGCAGTGAGGCAGTCTCGACCGAGGCCCTCCAGCAGCTGCGAGATGAGATGGCGAGTAGTGGACCTGTCATCGTCATCACCGAGGGGAAGTACGACTCCCGTGTCCTAGGCCGGGCGCTACGTATCGTCAGGCCCGACATCGCCGGCTACTTCGCCTTCTGGAACCTTGAGGAAACCAAGGCTGCGGGCGGGACGGATCGGGTGGTCGCCAACCTCCGGAGCTTCGCAGCCGCAGGTGTGATGAACCGTGTCATCGCCCTCGTCGACAACGATGCCGCTGGACTGGCTGCACTGAAGTCCTTGGCCAACCCGGCTCTTCCCAAGAACTACATCGCTCGCAATCTGCCCGATCTGGACTACGCGCGCGCTTATCCAACCCACGGACCTTCGGGCCCAAGCCAGGACGACGTCAACGGCCGAGCTTGCTCCGTCGAGTTCTACTTCGGGCTGGACTGCCTCATCGGACCTGATGGAAATCCCGTCCCCATCCAGTGGACATCGCTGAACAAATCGGTGAACACATGGCAGGGAGAACTGCAGAACAAGCGCTACGTCGAAGAGAGGATCGATGCTCTGCTTGACGCTGCGGAAGCTGGACAGGTGCCACTGGACGAGCGCTGGGATCCCCTTCGAGAGATCGCGCAGATCCTCATCGATGCTGCCCAGAGCCGGTAGTCGCATCCGGCACTGCCAGCGGTCAACGGTCAGCTCCAAACCATAGCCACAAGCTCGCGGCGAACCCCTGCCCTTGCGGGCGGCACGGCACCACCGGGGGCGGCTGCGAATGCCGCCCCTCCTCGATCCGCCGCTACCGAGCGCGGCTGTCCGGCCCGCTCATGGACCGCGTGGATCTGCGGATCGCCGTGGAACCGGTCGCCCGCTCCGAACTGGCCGCACTCGGCAGCGGCGCCGAATCCACCGCCTCGGTCGCCGCCCGCGTACGCTCCGCCCGCGAACGCGCCGCCGCCCGCCTCGCCGACACCCCCTGGAACACCAATAGCGAAGTCCCCGGACACGAGCTGAGAACCCGCTGGCAAGTACACCCCGGAGCCCTCGCCCAGGCCGAACGCGACCTGGAATGCGGCCTCCTGACGGCCCGTGGCCTGGACCGTGTCCTGCGCGTCGCCTGGACCTCAGCCGACCTCGCGGGCCGCGACCGCCCCACAAGAAGGGACGTCGACTGGGCCCTGGAACTGCGCACGGGCGTCCGCCGGGGCGGGCCGGCGGAGGTGCCGGGGGTGGTTGGGACGGGCGTCGGGGCAGGTGTGCCGTGGACCGGATCGGGCGCCGGGCCGGGGGCGCCGAGGAGCGGGCCGGGCGCCGGTGAAGGCGTGCCGGGCGGTGGGTCGGGTGTGGAGCCGGGGGTGGGGTCGGTGGTGCCCTGAACCCGGGTGGTGCGGGGAGGCGGGGTGGGGTGGGGGTTGGGGGCGGGGCCCCCGGGAAGGGCGGCGAGGCCGCCACTACCCCGGCCCGCCCCACCCGCAGTCGCCCATCCCGCCTCGCCCCCCGAGACACCTCAAGCCGCCCCCAGCCACCTCACCACGCGGCCGCGGCCTCCCGACGAACAGGAGACGAACCCGATGAACACCACGGACGCCTGGGGCTTCGCCACGCACGAGCCCGCCGACACCGCACGGAACGGCGCCGCCGACCGGCCTCCCGCCCACGACCGGCCGTACGAGCCGCAGCGCACGGCCCGCGCGGCGCTCACCCGCATCCTGGAGCCGGGCGACGAAACCGCCGGCCGCTGGCTGCGCGACATGGGCCCCCAGGCCCTGTGGCGCGCCCTGTCCGGCGACGCCGACCCGCCCCCGGGCGCGAGGCCGGACAAGATCGCGGGCCTGCGGCTGCGCGCCACCCGCGTCGATCCCGCCGCGGACCTGGCGGCCGTCGCCGCCCTCGGCGGCCGCTTCCTCATCCCCGGGGACGCGGAATGGCCGAGCCAACTCGACGACCTCGGCGACGCCCGCCCCATCGGCCTGTGGGTGCGCGGCACAGCCAACCTCCGGTACTGGGCGCTGCGCTCGGTCGCCGTCGTCGGCGCGCGGGCCTGCACCGAATACGGCGCCCACCTGGCCACCACCCTCGCCGCCGGCCTGGCCGAACGCGGCTGGACCGTGGCCTCCGGAGCCGCCTACGGAGTCGACGGCGCGGCCCACCGTGGCGCACTGGCCGCCGACGGCGCGACCTTCGCCGTACTCGCCTCCGGCGTCGACTACGCCTACCCCCGCGGACACACCGAACTGCTCGGCCGCATCGCCCAACAGGGCCTGCTGGTAGCCGAGTTACCGCCCGGCGACCACCCCACCCGCAGCCGCTTCATCCAGCGCAACCGCGTCCTCGCCGCTCTCACCAGGGGTACCGTAGTCGTCGAAGCCGAACTCCGCAGCGGTTCCCTGGTCACCGCCCGCCGGGCACTTGCGCTCGGCCGCTTCACGATGGGCATGCCCGGCCCCGTGACCAGCGGTCTGTCCGCGGGCGTCCATCAACTCCTGCGCGGCGAGGCGGCGCTGGTCACCGACGCCGACGAGGTCGTCGAACTCGTCGGCAGCATCGGCGACCTCGGCCCCCAGCACAACGGCCCGACCCTCGCCCGCGACCTCCTCGACCCCGTCGCCTCCCGCGTACTGGAGGCCCTGCCCGCCCGCGGAGGTGCGGACACCGGCCACCTCGCCAGGGAGTCGGGCACGCCCCGCGACCTCGCGCAGAACAAGCTCGTGGAGCTCCAGTCCCTCGGATTCGTGCAGAAGTGCGGCACCCGATGGGAGCTGGCGCGACGCGCCGAGCCCACCGGAGGTTCCCGGCGAGGCGGTACTTGACCTGGGGCGAACGGGTGAAAGGGTGAGGGGAATGACGGCAGAATCCAGGTTTGCCTTGCTTCGACGCATGGCGTCGACCTCTGGGGAGACGGTGAGCCGACGCGGCGGACGCGCAGCACCGCGCCCGGCACGCCACGGCGGCCGGCCCCCCGGCCCCACGGGAATCCGCGCCCGGCATGGGGTCCCCGTTCCGCCACGCCGTTCGAAGTAACCCTGAGGTGCGGGCAGCGGAACGTATCTGCGCACGCCCCACCCTCTGCTCCTCGCACACCGCGACGCCGCGGTCACGCTACGCTCACATCCACTTCACCCTCCGCTTCACCCCGACACCCGTCCCCTCGTCCACCCATCCACCGTCCATCCAGCGTCTCGGCAGAACGGCTCAAGGCGACGAATGCCCCAGCACACCTCCGGGTCTGACCGCGCAGCTGTACCACCCGCTGCGCGCGCCAGCGTGCGCCCCGCCGCGCCCACTTCGCTCGACGAGCTGTGGCGCTCGTACAAGGCGTCGGGCGACGGGCGGTTGCGGGAGCAGCTGATCCTGCACTATTCGCCGTTGGTCAAGTACGTCGCCGGCCGTGTCAGCGTCGGCCTGCCCCCCAACGTCGAACAGGCCGATTTCGTCTCCTCCGGAGTCTTCGGCCTGATCGACGCGATCGAGAAGTTCGAACCGGAACGCTCCATCAAGTTCGAGACCTACGCCATCACCCGCATCCGCGGCGCCATGATCGACGAGTTGCGCGCGCTGGACTGGATCCCCCGGTCCGTACGGCAAAAGGCCCGCGCCGTGGAACGGGCGTACGCCACCCTCGAAGCCCAGCTGCGCCGCACCCCGTCCGAGGCGGAGGTCGCCGACGAGATGGGCATCGCGCTGGAGGAACTCCACGGGGTGTTCAGCCAGCTGTCCCTGGCCAATGTGGTGGCACTGGAGGAACTGCTGCATGTCGGGGGCGAGGGCGGCGAACGGCTCAGCCTCATGGACACCTTGGAGGACACGGCCGCCGAGAACCCCGTCGAAATCGCGGAGGACCGCGAGCTGCGGCGGCTGCTCGCACGCGCCATCAACACCCTTCCCGAGCGGGAGAAAACCGTGGTCACCCTCTACTACTACGAGGGCCTCACGCTCGCCGAGATCGGCAATGTCCTCGGCGTCACCGAAAGCCGGGTGAGCCAGATCCACACCAAGTCCGTACTGCAACTGCGCGCGAAGCTGGCCGACGTCGGCCGCTGAAACTTCCTGTGCCGGGTCGGCAGGCGGAGTGCCGTGACGCGGGCGCCATCCGTACAGTGGGGATGTGCCAAGGATTCGAGCGGCCTCGGTGGCCGAGCACCGGACGATGCAGCGTGGCGCCCTCCTGGACGCCGCCCGCACCCTGCTGTCCGAAGGCGGGACGGAAGCGCTGACCTTCCCCGCCCTCGCCGAGCGCACGGGACTCGCGCGCTCCTCCGTGTACGAGTACTTCCGTTCCCGCGCGGCCGTCGTCGAGGAGCTGTGCGCCGTCGACTTCCCGGTATGGGCGTCGGAGGTCGAGGCGGCGATGGAGCGCGCCGGTACGCCGGAGGAGAAGATCGAGGCGTATGTGCGCCGGCAGCTGGCCCTGGTGGACGACCAGCGACACCGTGCTGTGGTCGCCATTTCCGCCGGCGAACTGGATGCGGGGGCGCGCGAGAAGATCCGCGCGGCGCACGGCGGACTCATTGCGATGATTGTCGAGGCACTCGCGGCGCTCGGCCATGAGCAGCCCCGTCTGGCCGCCATGCTCCTCCAGGGCGTCGTCGACGCCGCGGTCCGCCGAATCGAGCTCGGCGCCGCCGAGAACCCGGAGGAGATCACGGAGGCGGCGGTGGGCATGGTCCTCCGCGGCGTACGCGGCTGACCCCCGGGGGCCTCCCCCCCCGCCCCACCCACCTCCTCCTCCTCCACCTGCTCGTTGCAGCCCGCAGCCCGCAGCCCGCAGCCCGCAGCCCGCAGCCCGCAGCCCGCAGCCCGCAGCCCGCAGCCCGCAGCCCGCAGCCCGCAGCCCGCAGCCCGCAGCCCGCAGCCCGCAGCCCGCAGCCCGCAGCCCGCAGCCCGCAGCTATACCTCCCCCGCCCGAGCGACTGCTGCTCCGTCGGCTTCGCCCGCTTGCGGCAGCTGGTCGGCAAGCCGCCCGCGCCTCACCCGCTCCGACGACAGGCGCCCCAGTGACCAGACCGCGGCAGCGACAAGGACGACGGCTCCCGTGAGCGCCGCTCCCGCCGGTGTCGCAGCCGCCTGTCGCGCCGGTGCGACGTCCGGTCGCCCGGGCCCCATGTGGTCCGGCCGGTGTGGATCCGGCCCCCGGGGAACGGGGACGCCGATGACCGGAAGCAGGCGCGACGGGCCCGTACGGAGCATGGGCGCGGGCAGGAGCGTCAGCGGGTCCAGATAGGTCTTTCCGCGGCGCAGGCCCCAGTGGAGGCACGGCCCGCGGCAGTGGAACGGACCTCGTTGCAGTACGGCGACCGGCCGGCCAGCTTCGACGCGTGCGCCCTTGCGGACCGTGGCGCGCACCGGTTCGTACGTGGTGCGTAACGGGGGACGGCCCGAGCGGGAGAGTTCGATGGTGAGGACGCCGCGCCCGGCAACGGTGCCGGCGAAGGTCACCCGGCCGGATGCCGCCGCACGCACCGTCGCACGGGCCGCGGCCGCCAGGTCCACGCCGCGGTGCCCGGCGGCCCAGGGAGTGGGCGGCGGCTCCCAGCCCCGTAACACCGCAGGCCGTATGCCCGCCGCGCCCGCCACCGGCCAGGCGCGATCCGCCGAGGCCGAGGCCGGAGCCGGAGCCGGAGCCGGAGCCGGAGCCGGAGCCGGGGCCGGGCCCGGGGCGGGCGCCCGGGCCCGGCGGCCCGGTGGCCGGTTCTCGTGCTCGGCCCGCGCCGCATCTCCTGCCACCGTCCGAGCCGCCGCGAGCATCGGCGCCGAGATCGCGGCCGTGCCGGACCCGGGCGCGAAGCGCAGTCCCGCAAACGCCGCCGGCAGCGCCGTCACGCCGATGACCGAAGCCGTCGCAGCGATCAGGAACCCCGTCACCACCTGCGCCGGGAAGAAGCAGTGCCGCCCCCGCGCCGCGGCCCTCCTCCTCCGCCATGGGCCCGACGCCCACCGGCCGCGCACGGGCCGGTCGCCTTCGCGGGGACTCGTATCCGAGCCGGAATGTCGTTTCATGTCCCGACCGTGACGCAGTCCCGCGCCGCATGGGGATCTTGGTCGGGATCTGTGGACAACCGGCCGGATGTGGACAACTGCGTCACCCGCACGGGGCACGAAAAGGTGCGTGTCGCCCAGTACATCGGCCGTCCCGTACACTTCTTGTGGCGATCCGGGTCACCGGGTCGACTTCGCACGCCCCGCCATCAGTGCAGCAGTCCCCTTCGGGCAGCACGATGGCCGCGCTCCTCGGTCCTCGGAAGGTTCCGCAAGGTTCATTCCTCGGCAGGCGCGTCGGGGCGTCAGGCACCGCGGCCGACCGGTCGCAGTGGAACCGAGAAACAACAAGGAGTACGGCCATGGCCGTCGTCACGATGCGGGAGCTGCTGGAAAGCGGCGTCCACTTCGGCCACCAGACCCGGCGCTGGAACCCGAAGATGAAGCGTTTCATCTTCACCGAGCGCAACGGCATCTACATCATCGACCTGCTCCAGTCGCTGTCGTACATCGACCGCGCCTACGAGTTCGTCAAGGAGACCGTCGCCCACGGCGGCTCGGTGATGTTCGTCGGCACCAAGAAGCAGGCCCAGGAGGCCATCGCCGAGCAGGCCACCCGCGTGGGCATGCCCTACGTGAACCAGCGCTGGCTCGGCGGCATGCTGACCAACTTCTCGACCGTCTACAAGCGCCTGCAGCGCCTGAAGGAGCTCGAGCAGATCGACTTCGAGGATGTGGCCGCCTCCGGCCTCACCAAGAAGGAGCTCCTCGTCCTCTCCCGCGAGAAGGCCAAGCTGGAGAAGACCCTCGGCGGTATCCGCGAGATGCAGAAGGTGCCCAGCGCCGTCTGGATCGTGGACACCAAGAAGGAGCACATCGCCGTCGGTGAGGCGCGCAAGCTCAACATCCCGGTCGTCGCGATCCTCGACACCAACTGCGACCCCGACGAGGTCGACTACAAGATCCCGGGTAACGACGACGCCATCCGCTCCGTCACCCTGCTCACCCGCGTGATCGCCGACGCCGTCGCCGAGGGCCTCATCGCCCGCTCCGGTGCCGCCACCGGCGACCAGAAGCCGGGCGAGAAGGCCGCCGAGCCGCTCGCCGAGTGGGAGCGCGACCTGCTCGAGGGCGAGAAGAAGTCCGACGAGGCCGAGAAGCCCGCCGACGCCCCGGCCGCCGAGGCCCCGGCCGCCGAGGCCCCGGCTGCCGAGGCCGAGAAGCCGGCCGCGGACGCCGAGCAGGCCTGACCCGCAGCATCCGGTTGGTGACGGCGGGGGCGGGCGCCACAAGCGCCGCCCCCGCCGTCCACCCGTAGATCTTTCGACTTCGAGATTTCGAGAAGAGATTCACAGACCATGGCGAACTACACCGCCGCTGACGTCAAGAAGCTCCGCGAGCTCACCGGCGCCGGCATGATGGACTGCAAGAAGGCCCTGGACGAGGCCGAGGGCAACGTCGACAAGGCCGTCGAGGCGCTGCGTATCAAGGGCCAGAAGGGCGTCGCCAAGCGCGAGGGCCGCTCCGCCGAGAACGGCGCCGTGGTCTCCCTGATCGCCGACGACAACACCTCCGGTGTCATCGTCGAGCTGAAGTGCGAGACGGACTTCGTCGCCAAGGGCGAGAAGTTCCAGGCCGTCGCCAACGAGATCGCCGCGCACGTCGCGAAGACCTCCCCGGCCGACGTCGAGGCCCTGCTCGCCTCCGAGATCGAGCCCGGCAAGACCGTCCAGGCGTTCGTCGACGAGGCCAACGCCAACCTGGGCGAGAAGATCGTCCTGGACCGCTTCGCGCAGTTCTCCGGCGGCTTCGTGACGGCGTACATGCACCGCACCATGCCCGACCTGCCGCCGCAGATCGGTGTCCTCGTCGAGCTCGACAAGGAGAACGGCGAGGTCGCCAAGGGCGTCGCCCAGCACATCGCCGCCTTCGCGCCGAAGTACCTCGCCCGCGAGGACGTCCCGGCCGAGGTCGTCGAGGCCGAGCGCCGCGTCGCCGAGGAGACCACCCGCCAGGAGGGCAAGCCCGAGGCCGCCCTGCCGAAGATCGTCGAGGGTCGCCTCAACGGCTTCTTCAAGGACGCGACGCTGCTCGGTCAGCCGTACGCGCTCGACAACAAGAAGTCCGTCGAGAAGGTCCTCCAGGAGGCCGGTGTCACCCTGAAGCGCTTCTCGCGCATCAAGGTCGGCATCTGAGCCTGCCGCGAAGGCAGCGAATGACCTGCGACCCCGCTAGGGTCGTACGCAGTCGGCCGCTCAACGGCCGGCCGCAGATGTGACGAGGAGGCCATTGCCGCACAGGGATCTGGACCAGACCCACGGCAATGGCCTTCTTCGTATGTGCACGAGGAGAGCTCAATGAATCACGGTGCCGACGGCGCGGACACGGACAAGGCCGGTCACGGCGGCAGGCGACGGTTTTTGCTGAAGCTGTCGGGCGAGGCGTTCGCCGGTGGCGGCGGGCTCGGCGTCGACCCCGACGTGGTGCACGCCATCGCCCGCGAGATCGGCGCCGTGGTGCGCGAGGGATACGAGATCGCCGTGGTGATCGGTGGCGGAAACTTCTTCCGCGGCGCCGAACTCCAGCAGCGCGGTATGGACCGGGCCCGCTCCGACTACATGGGCATGCTCGGCACGGTCATGAACTGCCTGGCCCTCCAGGACTTCCTGGAGAAGGAGGGCATCGACTGCCGCGTCCAGACCGCCATCACCATGGGCCAGGTTGCGGAGCCGTACATTCCGCTGCGTGCGGTACGCCACCTGGAGAAGGGCCGGGTCGTCATCTTCGGCGCCGGCATGGGCATGCCGTACTTCTCCACCGACACCACCGCCGCCCAGCGCGCCCTGGAGATCGACGCCGAGGCCATGCTCATGGGCAAGAACGGCGTCGACGGGGTCTACGACTCCGACCCCAAGAAGAACCCGGACGCCGTCAAGTTCGACGCCCTCGAATACGGCGAGGTGATCACGCGCGAGCTGAAGGTCGCCGATGCCACCGCCATCACCCTGTGCCGTGACAACAAGCTCCCGATCCTCGTCTTCGAGCTGCTCGCCGAGGGCAATATCGCGCGTGCGGTGAAGGGTGAGAAGATCGGCACGCTCGTGAGCGACCAGGGCACCCGGGCCTGACGGACCCAACTGCCGAGACACCGTGCGGGCTTCGGCCCGCGGGGCGGCAACTCCCGGCCGTGGGAAGACCTCGGTACGGGGATGGACAACAGCCTGCCGGTCGGACACCGTGCAGGAGAAGACGCGCGCAGGGGCGAGGCTCTGCTTCTTACCGATAAGACCAGGAGCAAGTGGTGATCGAAGAGATCCTCCTCGAGGCCGAGGAGAAGATGGAGAAGGCCGTTGTGGTCGCCAAGGAGGACTTCGCCGCGATCCGCACCGGGCGTGCGCACCCGGCGATGTTCAACAAGATCGTGGCGGACTACTACGGCGCCATGACGCCGATCAACCAGCTGGCGTCGTTCTCGGTGCCCGAGCCGCGGATGGCCGTGGTGACCCCGTTCGACAAGAGTGCACTGCGCAACATCGAGCAGGCGATCCGCGACTCCGACCTCGGCGTCAACCCGAGCAACGACGGCAGCATCATCCGCGTGAACTTCCCGGAGCTCACCGAGGAGCGCCGCAAGGAGTACATCAAGGTCGCCAAGAACAAGGCCGAGGACTCGAAGATCTCGATCCGCAGCGTGCGGCGCAAGGCCAAGGAAGCACTGGACAAGCTCGTCAAGGACAAGGAGTCCGGCGAGGACGAGGTGCGCCGCGCCGAGAAGGAGCTCGACGACACCACCGCGAAGTACGTCGCGCAGGTGGACGAGCTGCTCAAGCACAAGGAATCCGAGCTCCTCGAGGTCTGATGAACGAGTCATCCTGGGGGACCCCGTCCGGCGCCGCACACTGGGGGCCACCCGACCAGGGAACGGTCCCCGCGCTGCGCGGGGGCGCTCCCCCCGCCTCGGCGGGTCCCGTGCACGACGGGGGCGATGCGGCGCAGACTCGGCCCATGCCCATCGTGCCGGAGCCAGGCGGACACCAGGACGACCACCGGGATCTCCGGGACGACCGGGGGGCTGCTCGACTGAGCGGCCCCCTGTTCCGCGACGAAGAGCCGCAGGAGCCCATGCCCACTGCTTTCCCCGGTGCCCCCGAGCCGGACGCTCCGCGGGGCCCCGAGAAGCCCAAGAAGAAGAGCGCGGGGCGCAATCTGCGTGCCGCGATAGGGGTCGGTGTCGGCCTCGGCGCGGTCATCCTCGCGTCGCTCTTCGTCTACAAGCCCGTTTTCGTCGGCGTCATCGCGATCGCCGTCGTCGTGGGCCTGTGGGAGCTGACGTCGCGGCTCGCGGAGCGCAAGGACATCAGGGTGCCGCTGGTGCCCCTCGCGGTCGGCGGCACCGCCATGGTCGTCGCCGGGTACGTACGGGGAGCCGAAGGCGCATGGGTGGCGATGGCGCTCACCGCGCTGGCCGTCCTGGTCTGGCGGATGACCGACGCCCCGGAGAACTATCTGCGGGATGTCACCGCCGGGGTCTTCGCGGCGTTCTACGTGCCGTTCCTGGCGACCTTCGTGGCCCTGATGCTCGCGGCCGAGGACGACGGGCCGCAGCGGGTGCTGACGTTCCTGCTGCTGACGGTCGTCAGCGACACCGGGGCGTACGCGGTCGGCTGGCGCTTCGGCACGCACAAGCTGGCACCGCGCATCAGCCCCGGAAAGACCCGCGAGGGACTTGTGGGCGCGCTGCTCTTCGCGATGGTCGCCGGCGCCCTGTGCATGCAGTTCCTGATCAAGGACGGCCTCTGGTGGCAGGGTCTGCTGCTCGGTCTTGCGGTCGCGGCCAGCGCCACCCTCGGTGACCTGGGCGAGTCCATGATCAAGCGCGATCTCGGGATCAAGGACATGGGGACGTTGCTGCCCGGCCACGGCGGGATCATGGACCGTCTCGACTCCCTGCTGCCGACCGCGCCGGTCGTCTGGCTGCTGTTTGTGATCTTCGTGGGAGCGGGCTGAGTCAACCCAGGTACCCTGGAAGGGCTCGTTGCCTCCGGCAGCGGGCCCTTTCCGGTCCTTCCGGCCCCGCGAGCGCGGGGATGGCCCCTGAGGTCTCCGGGTTCCGCCATCGTCCTGCCGTTGGCTCCGTCGCAGCGGAGATCGTCCGGCCCGTCGCAATGAGGAGTTTCCGTCCATGGCACCGCCCGAGCCCGGTGTGCTGACTTTCGTCGCCCCCCGCGGAGCCAAGAAGCCCCCGCGGCACCTCGCCGATCTCAGCCCCGTAGAACGCCGCGAAGCGGTGGCCGCGATCGGCGAGAAGCCGTTTCGCGCCAAGCAGCTGTCGCAGCACTACTTCGCCCGTTACGCGCATGATCCGGCCCAGTGGACCGACATCCCGGCGGCGGCCCGCGAAAAGCTGGCGGCGGAGCTGCTGCCGGACCTGATGAACGTCGTCCGGCACATCTCGTGCGACGACGACACCACCCGCAAGACCCTGTGGAAGCTGCACGACGGCACGCTCGTCGAGTCCGTGCTGATGCGCTATCCGGACCGGGTCACGATGTGCATCTCCTCGCAGGCCGGCTGCGGTATGAACTGCCCGTTCTGCGCCACCGGCCAGGCGGGTCTGGACCGTAACCTCTCCACCGCCGAGATCGTCCACCAGATCGTCGACGGGATGCGCGCTCTGCGCGACGGCGAGGTGCCCGGCGGCCCGGCGCGGCTGTCCAACATCGTCTTCATGGGCATGGGCGAGCCGCTGGCCAACTACAAGCGGGTGGTCGGCGCCATCAGGCGGCTGACCGACCCGGAGCCCGACGGCCTCGGGCTCTCCCAGCGCGGCATCACCGTCTCCACGGTCGGTCTCGTTCCCGCGATGCTGCGGTTCGCGGACGAGGGCTTCAAATGCCGGCTCGCGGTGTCGCTGCATGCGCCGGACGACGAGCTGCGTGACACCCTCGTGCCCGTCAACACCCGCTGGAAGGTCCGCGAGGTCCTGGACGCGGCATGGGAGTACGCCGAGAAGTCCGGCCGCCGGATCTCCATCGAGTACGCCCTGATCCGCGACATCAACGACCAGGCATGGCGCGGTGACCTGTTGGGACGGCTGCTGAAGGGCAAGCGCGTCCATGTGAACCTCATTCCGCTGAATCCGACGCCCGGGTCGAAGTGGACCGCTTCCCGGCCCGAGGACGAGCTGGCGTTCGTACGGGCCATCGAGGCGCACGGCGTCCCGGTGACCGTCCGGGACACCCGCGGCCAGGAGATCGACGGTGCCTGCGGACAGCTCGCGGCCTCGGAACGCTGACCGCCCGCTGGTACTGTGTGATCGAACAAATGCACATTCCGACAGGGGAGCGCCACAGCGCTGAGAGTGCGGAGACGTCGTAGAGCCACGGCGCCCGCAGACCCTTGAACCTCGCCCGGGTCATTCCGGGTAGGAAGTTCGGTCACCACTCATGCTGTTGCGCCCTGCCCGGATCCGCGCCGTACGTCCTTTGACGTCGCGCCGCGGACCCCGGGCGGGGCCGCGTCTCTTCCTGGCCAGCCAGGAGGACATCAGTGAGCATCACCAGCAGAACCGGCAGGACCAGCAGGATCACCGCGACGGCGCTCGCCGCCGCGGTCGGCATGACCGCCCTCGCCGCATGCGGCGGCCCGGGTGACGAGAGCGCGGACGCCAAGACCGTCACGCTGGTCAGCCATGACTCGTTCAGTGCCTCCAAATCGGTACTCGCCGCCTTCGAGAAGGAGAGCGGCTACAAGGTCAAGGTCCTGCCGGGCGGCGATGCCGGAAAGGCCGTCAACCAGGCGATCCTTTCCAAGGACAATCCCCAGGGCGATGTGTTCTTCGGTATCGACAACACCCTGCTCTCCCGCGGTCTGAAGGAAGGCATCTTCAGCCCGTACAAGGCCAAGGGGCTCAGCGGCGTACCCGCGGATCTTCAGCTCGACAAGGGTGGGCACCGCGTCACCCCGCTCGACTACGGGGACATCTGCGTCAACTACGACCGCGCCTACTTCGACCGGCACAAGCTCGCGCCGCCGAAGACCTTCGACGATCTGGTCAAGCCCGCGTACAAGGGCCTCCTCGTCACGGAGAACTCCGCGACCTCCTCTCCCGGACTCGCCTTCCAGCTCGGCACCATCGCCACCTACGGCAACGGCGGCTGGCAGACGTACTGGAAGAAGCTCAAGGCCAACGGCGTCGAGGTCGTCGACGGCTGGGAGCAGGCCTACTACGAGCGGTTCTCGGGCTCCGCATCCGGCCATGCCAAGGGCGACAAGCCGCTGGTGGTCTCCTACGCCTCCAGCCCGCCGGCCGAGGTCAAGGACATGAAGACGAAGCCCCGTCAGGCACCGACCGGTGTCGCGACCGGTACCTGCTTCCGCCAGATCGAATTCGGCGGTCTGCTCAAGGGCGCGAAGAACGAGAAGGGCGGTAAGGCGCTGCTGGACTTCCTGCTGAGCAAGAAGTTCCAGGAGGACATGCCGCTCCAGATGTTCGTCAACCCGGCTCTCAAGGACGCCAGGGAGCCGGCGCTGTTCACCAGGTACGGGGTGACGATCGACAAGCCGACGACGATGGCCCCGGCGACGATCACCAAGAACCGTGAACAGTGGATCAAGCAGTGGTCCTCGCTCGTTCTGAAGTAACCCGCGCTCCGCGCCGGGGACCCTCGCGGAGGACGGCGGTGCGGCTCGGTCTGATGGCCGTGCCGCTCGCCTTCTTCGCGTTGCTGTTCGCGTATCCGGTGACCGCGATCGTCGGGCGGGGGCTGAAGGACGGCGGGCACTGGCAGCCAGGCCGGTTCACCGCGGTGCTCGCCGATCCCGATGTGCTCCACGTCCTGTGGTTCACCGTCTGGCAGGCGGCGGCCTCCACGGTGCTGACGCTGCTGATCGCCCTGCCCGGCGCCTATGTCTTCGCACGCTTCGACTTCCCCGGCAAACGACTGCTGCGGGCGGTCGTGACGGTGCCGTTCGTCCTGCCGACCGTCGTGGTCGGTTCGGCCTTCCTCGCGCTGGTCGGACGGGGCGGCCCGCTCGACGCGCTGTGGGGCGTCCGCCTGGACACCTCCGTCTGGGCGATCCTGCTGGCGCATGTCTTCTTCAACTACGCGGTGGTCGTACGGACCGTCGGCGGCCTCTGGGGGCAACTCGACCCGCGTCAGGAAGAGGCGGCGCGGGTCCTGGGCGCCGGACGGTTCGCCGCCTGGCGGAAGGTGACACTCCCCGCGCTCGGCCCGGCCGTCGCCGCGGCGGCGCTGATGGTCTTCCTGTTCACCTTCACCTCCTTCGGCATCGTGCAGATCCTGGGCGGGCCCACCTTCTCGACCCTGGAGGTCGAGATCTACCGGCAGACCGCGGACTACCTCGACCTGCCGACGGCCGCCGTCCTCACGCTCGTCCAATTCCTCGCGGTGCTCCTGCTGCTGGCGGTGCACGCCTGGACCGTGCGCCGGCGGGAGGCGGCCCTGCGGCTCGTGGACGCCTCGTCGACCGCGCGGCGGCCCTGCGGCCCCGGGCAGTGGGCGCTGCTGTGGGGAACGCTGGCCGTCATCGCCGTCCTGCTCGTCGCCCCTCTTCTGGTGCTCGCCGAACGCTCCTTCGCGGGGCCGGACGGCTACGGGACGCTCTTCTACACCTCGCTGAGCTCCGCGGCGTCCGCCGACAGCACCTTCGCCGTCGCCCCCCTCGACGCGCTGTGGAACTCCCTCTCCTACGCGGCCGCGGCGACGGCGATCGCGCTGGTGGTGGGCGGGCTGGCGGCCGCTGCCCTGACCCTGCCGGACTCCCGGCACCGCTCCGGCGAGAGCCCCCGCGCGGGCCGGCTGGTCCGCGGATTCGACGCCCTGCTGATGCTGCCGCTCGGGGTGTCGGCGGTGACCGTCGGCTTCGGGTTCCTGATCACGCTCGACAAGCCGCCGCTGGATCTGCGCTCCTCGTGGTGGCTGGTGCCGCTGGCCCAGGCCCTGGTCGGCGTGCCGTTCGTGGTCCGCACCATGCTGCCCGTGCTGCGGGCGGTGGACGGACGGCTGCGCGAAGCGGCCGCGGTGCTCGGCGCCTCGCCGTGGCGGGTGTGGCGCGAGGTGGATCTGCCGATGGTGCGGCGCGCCCTGCTGATCGCGGCGGGCTTCGCTTTCGCGGTGTCCCTGGGGGAATTCGGCGCGACGGTCTTCATCGCCCGGCCGGACCGCCCGACCCTTCCGGTGGCCGTGGCACGGCTGCTGGGGCGTGCCGGGGAGCTCAACTACGGGCAGGCGATGGCCATGTCGACCATCTTGATGGTGGTGTGCGCCGGGGCGCTCCTGGCGCTGGAGCGCATCCGCACCGACCAGTCCGGGGAGTTCTGAATGACGGCACCGACCACGGCGCAACGGCTGCTGCAGTTGGACGGGGTGACCGTCCGCTTCGGCAAGCCCGGCGCACGCCCCGCGCTCGACGCGGTGGATCTGGCGGTTGCCGCGCGGGAGATCGTGTGCGTGCTGGGACCGAGCGGCAGTGGCAAATCCACGCTGCTGCGGGTCGTCGCCGGGCTCCAACGGTCCGATGCGGGCCAGGTGTTGCTGGAGGGCCGGGACCAGTCGGCGGTGCCGACGCACCGGCGCGGCGTGGGGCTGATGTTCCAGGACCACCAGCTCTTCCCTCAGCGCGATGTCGCCGGAAACGTGGCCTTCGGACTGCGGATGCGCGGCGCCTCGCGCGGCGACCGGGAGCGTACGGTCACCGAACTGCTGGACCTCGTCGGGCTGCCGGGTGCACAGCGGCGCGCGGTCGCTTCGTTGTCGGGTGGTGAGCAGCAGCGGGTCGCGCTGGCCCGTGCGCTCGCTCCGCGGCCCCGGCTGCTGATGTTGGACGAGCCGCTCGGCCAGCTCGACCGCGGGCTGCGCGAGCGCCTGGTCGTCGAACTGCGGCGGCTCTTCCGGGAGTTGGGTACGACGGTGCTCGCCGTCACCCACGACCAGGGGGAGGCGTTCGCCCTGGCCGACCGGGTCGTGGTGATGCAGGACGGACGGATCGCGCAGACCGGCACCCCGCTGGAGGTCTGGCAGCGGCCGGCCACCGAGTTCGTCGCCCGGTTCCTCGGCTTCGACAATGTGGTCGAGGCGACGGTTCAGGGCGAGGCCGCCCTCACCCCATGGGGCAAGGTGCCGGTCCCGGACGGCACCGTCGACGGCCCGTGCCGGCTGCTCGTACGGCCCGCCGGGGTGCGCCTGACCTCTGCCCGCGACGGTCTGCCCTGCACGGTCGCGGCCCGGACCTTCCGCGGTACCCATGTCGCGCTGTTGCTCCGGCCGAAGAGCGGACCGCAGATAGAGGCGGCCTGCGCGCTGCGGAATGCGCCGGAGACCGGAGAAACGGTGGGTATCGCCTTTGCGGCGCAGGACGTTGTGGTCCTGGACACCGCGGCGGGATGACCACGCGGGATCTCGCCGCCTTTGCCGTGCGGGACGATGCGGTCGCCGTGGGCAACCGTGCGGATCAGGAGCCGACGCGCATGCGGCTACGGGAGCGAGCGGGCTGCCCGGCAGTCTCGACGGCGTCTCCCGATGCCGGCGCGGGTGTCGATGCCTCGCCTGTCGTCGCGGATGCGGTGTGGGCGTCCGATTCTCCGAACCAGGCGACCGCGACGGCCCCGGCAACGGCCACCACGAAGCCGAGGATCGCCACCCAGGCGAAGCCCGGCCGGGAGGAGTCGCCCAGCCACAGCACGCCGAGGATGCCCGGTACCACGGTCTCGCCCACGACCAGGGCCGCCGTGGCGCCGTTCACCGAGCCGATCTGAAGGGCGACGGTGTGCAGGTACATCCCGCCGATGCCCGCGACGAGGATCGCGTACAGAGCGGGGTCGCCGAGAAGGGACGGGAGGTGGAAGGGGTCGATGCCGTTCAGAATCCGTACGCCCACGCCGAGCGCACCGAAGCCCAGGCCGGAGAGGAGCCCGGCGAAGATCGCGGCCCGTTCGCCCAGCAGACGCACGATCAGGGTGCCGCCGCCGATGACCGCGACGGACGCGGCCAGCAGCCACCAGTGGCCGTCGATCGGTGTGTGACCGCTGCCTTCGGGGCCGGCGGCTGTGGCGAGGAGCACCAGAGCGGAGCAGACGACGGCGATGGATGCCCATTCCGGCCGGGTGAGACGAATGCCGAGGAGCTTGACGCTCAGCATGGCGGTGATCACGAGGTTGGCGCTGATCACGGTCTGGGAGAGAAACAGCGGCAGCAGACGGGCGGCCAGTGCGCCGAGTCCGAAACCTATGAAGTCCAGCACCGTACCGACCATGAATTCCCAGGTCACAGCGGCCTTGGCGGTGGAGGACAGGCTGGGGCCGCCGTGCTGGGTGACGCCGGTGGTCGAGTCGGAGGCCGCCTCCCGGTGAGCGGATTTGCGTGAACCCACCGCCTGCAGGACCGAACCCGTGCCGTAGCAGGCCGATGCCGCCACGGCCGTCAGAAGGCCGATGATCACCAGGAGCTCCGTTCACGCACTTGCTGCATTACCTGTTCATTACCTGGCATGGCAGACGTGCATTTCGGGACGGCAGTTGCTTCATCGGGCAAAGAGATCTCGGGGAGTGGGTGAGGTACGGAGGGGAGAGCGCGCCCCGGCGGACCGCCGGGAGAGGCGGCCGCCCGGTCAGGAAGCCGTTTCGGTCGCCAGGCGGGCCAGGGTGTCGGGGACCTCGTCCACCGAATCGACCAGCGCGATCCGGCCGGCCATCGCACGCTCCGTGGCGAGCGCCTGGAGCAGCGGCCAGGCGGGCAGTTTCTCGGTCCAGTGCGCGCGGTTCACCAGCACCATCGGCGTCGGCCCGCCACGCGAGGCGTAGTAGTTCGGCGTCGCGTGGTCGAAGATCTCCTGCACCGTCCCCGCGGCGCCCGGAAGGTAGACCACGCCCGCATGGCAGCGCGCCAGCAGCCCGTCCTCGCGCACCGCGTTGACGAAGTACTTCGCGATATGGGAGGCGAAGGCGTTGGGCGGCTCGTGCCCGTAGAACCAGGTGGGGATGCCCACGGAGGAGCCACCGCCGGGCCAGCACCGGCGGACCTCGAAGGCGACCTGCGCCCAGTCCGTGAGGGACGGGGTGAAGTGCGGCGCCTTGGCGAGCAGTTCCAGCGCCGCGTCGAGCATGCTGTCCTCGAAGGGCGCGGCATACGCTCCGAGGTTCGCGGCCTCCATCGCGCCGGGGCCGCCACCGGTCGCGACGGTCAGGCCGCCGCGGGTGAGCAGGCGGCCGAGCCGGGCGGTGCCCGCATAGGCCGCGGAGCCACGCTCCGAGGCGTGTCCGCCCATGAGGCCCACCACCCGTGCGCCGGCGAGATGTTCGTCCAGGGCGTCGGACACGGCGTCGTCGTGGATGCTGCGCAGCATGGAGGCGAAGACGTCGCCGTCCGCCCTGGTCCGCTGGTACCAGTGGTAGGTGCGGGCGTCCGGGGTCGCTTCGTATCCGGCGCGGGACAGCCCCTCGAAGAGCTCGTCCGGCCCGTAGAGGCTGCCGCGGTAGGGGTCGAAGGGCAGGTCGGGGAGGGGCGGGAAGACCAGCGCGCCATCGGCCCGGACCTTGGCGGCGGCGTCCGGCTCCATGGCGCAGCCGAGGAAGACGGATGCGGCGGTGCCGGTGCTGAGCAGCGCGAAGGTGCGATCCGTCAGGTCGAGCGACTGGACGCGCCGTCCGGCGAGGCCGCCCGAGGCGACGGCCCGGTCGAACTCCGCGAGCGACTCGATCTCGTGGTCCGCGTCGTGCGGGTGACGGGGCCTCGGCTGCTCTGAATTCGGCTGCACATCCGCCATGTTAGGACCGCAGCATGTCCACCAGCGGCGCGAGGTGACCGTCTTCGGCCGCCGTGTCGAGCGCCGTGCGCAGGGCGCCGTCGTATGTCGGGCGCGCCTTCTCCTGCATGTCACGGCCCTCTTCGGTGATCACGCTGTAGACGCCGCGCCGGTCGTTCGGGCACAGGTCCCGGCGGGTGAGTCCGGACGCTTCCAGGCGGGAGGCCAGGCGGCTGACGGAGCTCTGGTTGAGGCCGATGAGGTCGGCGAGCTCCTGCATGCGCAGCTCACCGTCCTCCGCCTCGGCGAGGCGGGCCAGCGCGCGGTACTCCGACAGGCCGATGCGGTGGTGCTGTTGCAGGGCCTTGGCCAGCTCCTGTTCCACGCGCGTGTGCAGTGTGCCGAACCGGTCCCAGTGTTCCGCGTCCATGGCCTTCTGCCTTCTTCCGCCTTTTCCCGCCGGGGTCTTGACGCCAGCTTACATGCAGCAGAAACTTATGTATGTGCAAGCAAGAAATGTAGATGCATGGAACTACGGGGGTGCTGTGTCGATGAATGCTGTGGCAACGGCGGGCGGTGCGCGGGGAATCGAGCGGATCGCGACCACGCCGGACTGGTACGAGCCGTACAAGATCTCGCAGGCGATCAGAGCGGGCGGTCTGCTCCATGTCTCGGGGCAGGCGGGCATCGACGAGCGGGGGCGGACCGTCTCGGACGACTTCCTCACCCAGGGGCGGCAGGCATTCGCCAACGTCGGGAGGGTCCTCGCCGAGGCCGGTGCTTCGTTCGCCGATGTGGTGAAGGTGGGCATCTTTGTGACGGACATGGCCGCCGACCTCGAACATGTCCTCACTCTGCGGGGCGAGTTCCTCTCCCGGCCCTATCCCGCCGACACCCTGCTGGAGGTGTCGTCGCTGGCCCAGCCGGACTGGCGAATAGAGGTGGAGGTCACCGCCCTGGCCCGCTGAGGGGCCGACGCACTGCTTGCTCCTGATCCTCAGGGCTCCAGGATTCCCAGGGCTCCGGAGAAATCAGTCGCCAGAGGATCAGTGCACCAGAGGAAGCGTGGCCATTTCCGCGACGGCCCAGGTCAGCGGGCCCAGCACCAGGGCAACGGCCAGGGCGCGCAGCGCCGCGGTCCGACGCAGGGCGGAGGAGGTCGCGCCGAGGCGGCGCAGGGCGGCCGTGGTGTGGGCGCGGGCCGAGCGCGATTCGAGTGCGGCGGTGAGCGCGCAGGCGGTGACGGAGGCCAGGACGACGACGGCGCCGATGGCGGTGAGCGGGCCGTACGGACGGACGGACGCGGTCTCGTACACCGTGACCGCCGCATAGGTGGCGGAGGCGACCGCGCACAGGACGCCGAGCGGGCGTCCCAGGCGGCGTGACTCCTGCTGGAGCACGCGCCCGGACAGCAGCCGCAGCGCGCCGGGGCGCCCTGCGCACAGGAGGCGGCCGCACAGGTGCACCAGGCCGGGGCCGGCCAGGACGAGGCCGAGGGCGGACAGGGCCCAGCCAGCCAGGACGCCCGGGGGGCTGCCCACCAGCCGGCCGGGCAGCGGCAGCAGTCCGGCGGAGGTGACGGTGCCGCGGCTGGCGTACGCCTCGACGGCCAGGCCCGCGGCCGTCAGGGCCATGCCCCAGGGGAGGCCGGAGGGGTTGGCCGCCTCGACGGGGGCCTCGGGGGCGGGGGCGGTGTCGGCGCTGCGCGGACGCAGGGCCAGGGCGGTCGTGGCGGCGGCGGTCAGTGGGACGGTCGACAGCAGCATCAGGGCGCCGACGAGGGGAAGGGGGTGGCCGGTGCCCAGCAGGTCGGCGTCGATGCCGGCCCTCCCGGCGGCCGGAGCCGGGGAGCCGCCGAGGTCCCCGCGCAGGCGGAGGAAGACGAACAGGGAGAGGAGGACGCCGAACAGACCGGACAGCGCGGTGGAGGCGCCGGCGAGCAAGGCCAGCCGGAGGGGACCCAGGCCGGCGGCGGCCATGCCGCGGTGGAGACGGGCGGCGGGGTCCGTACGGGCCACGGAGGCCGCGAGCTGGGCGGTGGCGGCGAGCGGGGCGGCGCACCACAGCAGCCGGACCAGTGAATCGCTGGCCGAGCCCGGGTGGGCGGTGGCGTGGCCGACGGTGGAGAGCAGGAGGAAGCCGGTGCCGGCGGCCGCCGCGGTGACGAAGAGGCGGCGCAGCAGAACGAGGGGGTGAGAGCCGCGGGCTAGACGGAGAGCGAGCACGCTGCCCTGCTTTCCGCGTCGGAGGAACCGTCGGCGGTGGCCACGGAGCCCGTGCGGCGGCCGTCGAGGAGGGCGATGCTGCGGTCGGCGAGAGCGGCCACCTCGGGGTCGAGGGTGGCCAGGAGCACGGTGATCTGGTGCGAGCGGGCCGCGGCCGTCAGGGTGCGCAGGACCTGGATGCCGTCGGCGCTGTGCAGCGCGGCGGTCGGCTCGTCGGCGAAGAGGACCTGGGGCTCGGCGGCGAGGGCGCGGGCGACGGCGATGCGCTGGCGCTGGGACTGGTCGAGCCGGGCGGGGCGGCGGCGGGCGCAGGTGCCGACGTCGAGGCGGTCGAGCCACTCCATGGCGGTGTGCTTGGCGCTGCGGTGGCCGGCGCCGCGCAGCAGGAGCGGGAGGGCGGCGTTCTCCCAGGCGGTGAGTTCGGGAACGAGGTTCGGTTCGGTGTCGATCCAGCCGAACCGGTCCAGACGCAGTCGTTCGCGGCTGGGGGAGGAGAGGGTGTGGACGGGTGAGCTGTTGAACCAGACCTCGCCCTCGGTCGGTGCGAGCTGACCGGAGAGACATTTGAGGAGGGTGGTCTTGCCGCTGCCGCGCGGGCCGGTGACGGCGAGGATCTCGCCCTCGCGGACGCCGAGCGAAACAGCGGTGAGGGCCGGGGTGCTGCCGTGCATGTGGTGCAGGCCGCGGGCCCAGAGCACGTCGTTGTCAGGCGGGGCCACCATCTGCGCACCTCTTGCTAGTTCGCGTCCATTCGTTCCCCCAACCGGGTGAACGAACATGGAGGGTATCGGTCACTGGCACGGTAAGTACTGGTGACCCCCGGTATTCGGCGCTCGGCACGGAGAACGGCTCAGATTCACTCCTATAGCTGAAAATGAGTGAATCTGAGCCGTTGGATTTTCAGTTGTGAGGACTCGCCTGCGAGCGATGATCGGAGCCCTGTGGTCGGAGCCCGGTGATCAGAGCCCCGGTGATCAGAGCTTGGACCACGCCTCGGTGAGGACGCCGCGCAGGATCTGCTCGATCTCGTCGAAGACCGGCTGGTCGGCGATCAGCGGCGGGGCGAGCTGGATGACCGGGTCGCCGCGGTCGTCGGCGCGGCAGTAGAGGCCGGCGTCGTACAGCGCCTTGGACAGGAAGCCGTACAGGACGCGCTCGGTCTCCTCCTCGTTGAAGGACTCCTTGGTGGCCTTGTCCTTGACGAGCTCGATGCCGTAGAAGAAGCCGTTGCCGCGGACGTCGCCGACGATCGGCAGGTCGTGCAGCTTCTGGAGGGTGCTCAGGAAGTTGCCCTCGTTGTCGAGGACGTGCTGGTTGAGGCCCTCACGCTCGAAGATGTCGAGGTTGGCGACGCCGACGGCCGCGGAGACCGGGTGGCCACCGAAGGTGTAGCCGTGCAGGAAGGTGTTGTCGCCCTTGTAGAACGGCTCGGCCAGGCGGTCGGAGATGATGCAGGCGCCGATGGGGGAGTAGCCGGAGGTCATGCCCTTGGCGCAGGTGATCATGTCCGGGACGTAGCCGAACTTGTCACAGGCGAAGGTCGTGCCCAGACGGCCGAAGGCGCAGATGACCTCGTCGGAGACGAGCAGCACGTCGTACTGGTCGCAGATCTCGCGGACCCGCTGGAAGTAGCCGGGCGGCGGCGGGAAGCAGCCACCGGCGTTCTGCACCGGCTCCAGGAAGACCGCGGCGACGGTCTCGGGGCCCTCGAAGAGGATCTGCTGCTCGATCTGGTCGGCGGCCCAGCGGCCGAAGGCCTCGGGGTCGTCGCCGTGGATCGGGGCGCGGTAGATGTTGGTGTTCGGCACCTTGTGCGCGCCTGGGACCAGCGGCTCGAAGGGGGCCTTCAGGCCGGGCAGACCGGTGATCGACAGGGCGCCCTGCGGGGTGCCGTGGTAGGCCACCGCGCGGGATATCACCTTGTGCTTCATCGGCTTGCCGGTGAGCTTGAAGTACTGCTTGGCCAGCTTCCAGGCGGTCTCGACGGCCTCGCCGCCACCGGTGGTGAAGAAGACCTTGTTGAGGTCGCCGGGGGCCTCGTTGGCCAGGCGCTCGGCGAGCTCCACGGCCTTGGGGTGGGCGTAGGACCACACGGGGAAGAAGGCGAGCTCCTGCGCCTGCTTGTAGGCGGTCTCGGCGAGCTCGACCCGGCCGTGGCCGGCGTTGACCACAAAGAGGCCGGCGAGGCCGTCGATGTAGCGCTTGCCCTTGTCGTCGTAGATGTTGGTGCCTTCACCGCGCACGATCGTGGGCACGGGGGCGTTCTCGTACGACGACATGCGGGTGAAGTGCATCCACAGGTGGTCGTATGCCGTCTTGGAGAGGTCGCGGCTCATTGCTATCTCGTTCCCCAGGTGTAGGTCTGCTTCCGGAGCTTGAGGTACACGAAGCTCTCGGTGGATCGAACGCCGGGAAGCGTGCGGATCCGCTTGTTGATCATTTCCAGGAGGTGGTCGTCGTCCTCGCAGACGATCTCGATGAGGAGATCGAAGGAGCCTGCCGTCATGACGACGTACTCGACTTCTTCCATGGTCGTCAGGGCGTCGGCCACGGGATCGAGGTCACCCTCGACGTTGATGCCGACCATTGCCTGCCGACGGAAACCGACCGTGAGGGGGTCGGTGACCGCGACGATCTGCATCACGCCTTGGTCGAGCAGTTTCTGTACGCGCTGACGTACGGCCGCTTCCGACAGGCCCACGGCCTTGCCGATCGCGGCGTACGGACGGCGCCCGTCCTCCTGGAGCTGCTCGATGATCGCCAGGGAGACGGAGTCGATCGAAGAAGTGCCGTTTCTGTCACGAGTGGCCACGTCCCTCACTGTGCACCAGCCTCGTCCGTCGCGCAACCCCGAATCGATGAAATCAGTCGTGCAGTGATCTAAATTTCACTGATTTCGTTGTTTCCGAGTGGCGGGTGTGTTGAAAACGTCGGTGCCGCGGCTAGGGTGGACCCACACCACCGGACAGGTGGAGTCAAACCACCGGACATCTGACTGAAGGGGGCGCACAGTGACCACCGCACTGCGTCGTCTGCGCAACTACATCGACGGGGAGTTCCGGGACGCCGCCGACGGGCGGACCACGGAGGTGGTCAACCCGGCGACGGGTGAGGCGTACGCCACCGCCCCTCTCTCGGCCGCCGCCGACGTCGACGCGGCCATGGCCGCGGCCGAGGCCGCCTTCCCCGTCTGGCGTGACCTCATCCCGGCCGAGCGCCAGAAGGTACTGCTCAAGATCGCCGACCGCTTCGAGGAGCGGGCGGAGGAGCTGATCGCCGCCGAGTCGGAGAACTGCGGCAAGCCGATCGCGCTCGTACGCTCCGAGGAAATCCCGCCGATGGTGGACCAGATCCGCTTCTTCGCGGGTGCCGCCCGGATGCTGGAGGGCCGCTCGGCCGGCGAGTACATGGACGGCTTCACCTCCATCATCCGCCGCGAGCCGGTCGGCGTATGCGCCCAGGTCGCGCCGTGGAACTACCCGATGATGATGGCCGTGTGGAAGTTCGCCCCGGCGATGGCGGCGGGCAACACCGTCGTCATCAAGCCCTCCGACACCACTCCCGCCTCGACGGTGCTGATCGCCGACATCATCGGCAGCGTGCTGGAGGAGCTCGGCCACCCCCGCGGCGTCTTCAACGTCATCTGCGGTGACCGCGAGACCGGCCGTCTGATGGTCGAGCACCACGTCCCGGCGATGGCGTCCATCACCGGCTCGGTGCGCGCCGGTATGCAGGTCGCCGAGTCCGCGTCGAAGGACCTCAAGCGCGTCCACCTGGAGCTGGGCGGCAAGGCCCCGGTCGTCGTCTTCGAGGACACCGACATCGCCAAGGCCGTCGAGGACATCGCGGTCGCCGGCTACTTCAACGCCGGCCAGGACTGTACGGCCGCGACCCGGGTGCTCGTCCAGGACTCCATCCACGACGAGTTCGTCGCCGCGCTGGCCAAGGCCGCCTCGGAGACCAAGACCGGTGCGGTCGACGACGAGGACGTGCTCTACGGCCCGCTGAACAACGCCAACCAGCTCAAGCAGGTCAAGGGCTTCATCGAGCGGCTGCCCGCCCACGCCAAGATCGAGGCGGGCGGCGAACAGGTCGGCGAGAAGGGCTACTTCTTCGCCCCGACCGTCGTCTCCGGGCTCAAGCAGGACGACGAGATCGTCCAGCAGGAGGTCTTCGGCCCGGTCATCACCGTCCAGTCCTTCTCCGACGAGAAGCAGGCCGTGCAGTGGGCCAACGGCGTCGAGTACGCGCTCGCGTCCTCGGTGTGGACCAAGGACCACGCCCGCGCCATGCGGATGTCCAAGAGCCTCGACTTCGGCTGCGTGTGGATCAACACCCACATCCCGCTGGTCGCCGAGATGCCGCACGGCGGATTCAAGAAGTCCGGCTACGGCAAGGACCTTTCGGCCTACGGCTTCGACGACTACACCCGGATCAAGCACGTGATGACCTCGCTGCACGGCTGACCGGCCGGACCGCACCGGCCGGCCCGACCGCCGGCCCGGGGGATCCCCACCGTCGGGCGGCACGGAACGCTCGACACACCGTCGCGGGCGGAGGCCCGGCAATGGACGCTCTGTCTGTTGCCGCCTCCGCCCGCGACGCGTGAGAGTGCCTGCCATGGCTGATCTTGCGCGGCGCGCGCTGCTACGGGGTGTGGGCGGAATCGGTGCGGCCGGGGCGCTGGCCGCCCTCACCGGATGCGGGGTGCGGCCCGCCTACGTCACGGCCGCGGACCGCACCGGACCCGACCGCTCGGCCCGGGACCGCTCGGTCGACTTCGCCAACTGGCCGCTGTACATCGATGTCGACGACCACGACAAGCAGCGCCGGCCGACCCTCGACGCCTTCCGGCGCCGCACCGGGATCTCCGTCACCTACAACGAGGAGATCAACGACAACGACGAGTTCTTCGGGAAGATCAGCCCCGCGCTGATGAACCACCAGCGCACCGGCCGCGACCTGATCGTCATCAGCGACTGGATGTGCGCCCGGTTCGTCCGGCTGGGCTGGGTCCAGGAGATGGACCGCGCCGCCCAGCCGCATGTCGCCAAGAACCTCGATCCGCTGCTGCGCACCCCGCACTTCGACCCGGGCCGCAAGCACTCGGTGCCCTGGCAGTCCGGGATCACCGGCATCGCCTACAACCGCAGAAAGCTGGGCCGCGAGATACGGCACACCTCGGATCTGTGGAAGGACGATCTGCGCGGGCGGGTCACGCTGCTGGCCGGTCTGGACGAGGCGTTCGCCCTGCTGATGCAGGGTGACGGGGTCGATATCACCCGCTGGACCGCCGACGACTTCCACCGGATGATCGACCGGGTCCGCGCCCAGGTCCACAAGGGCCAGATCCGGCGCTTCACCGGCAACGACTACATCAAGGACCTCGACTCCGGCGACGTGCTCGCCGCCCAGGCCTATTCCGGCGACGTCATCCAGCTCCAGGCGGACAACCCCGACATCGAGTTCGTCGTCCCCGAGGAGGGCGCCGAGCTGTGGGCGGAGAGCCTGATGATCCCCAACCTCGCGGACCACAAGCGCAATGCCGAGCGGCTGATCGACTACTACTACGAGCCGGAGGTCGCCGCGGACCTCGCCGCCTGGGTCAACTACGTCTGCCCCGTCCCCGCCGCGCGGGACGTCCTGGCCTCCTCCAAGGACAAGGACCGCGCCGCGCTCGCCGAGGACCCGCTGGTCTTCCCCGATGACGCCATGCGCCGGCGGCTGGCGATCGCGCGGGACATCTCCCCGCGGGAACGGACCGCATACGCGAAGGAGTGGGACGCGATCGTGGGGCTGTGAGGGCGGCCCCCGGCCCCCGGGACGGTGCCGCCGACCCGGTGATCTTCCGTCAACTCGGCTTGCCAGACTTGTCGTTCATGACGACCTTCGTGAAACGCCTGTCCGGCCCGCCCGCCGCCGCGCCCGCCGCCGGGTCCGCTTCCTGCGCCGGTTCCGCTTCCTCCGTTCCGTACGGGGTATCCCCGGCCGTCACCCTCGGGCTGTTCGCCGCCTGGGCGCTGCACGATGCGGAGGAGGTGGCGTTCGGGCCGCGCTGGATACGGGAGAACGTGCCGGTGCTGCGTCGGCGGTTTCCGCAACTGCCGGAATCCGTATGGGAGTTCATGGGGAGCTTCGACGACCGGGAGTTCCGGGCCGCGGTCGGGGTGATGGCGGTCATCGTGGCCGGCGCGGCGGTGAGCGGGCAGCGCAGCGGCGGCCGCTCGGCGTTCTTCCAGAGCACGCTGGACGGCTTCGGGCTGCACGGCCTCCTGCACCTCGCCCAGGCGGCGGCCGTCCGTGGCTATACGCCGGGCTCCGCCACCTCGCCCGTTCTCGTCCTCCCCTTCACCCTCTGGGCGCGCGGCCGGCTGCGACGGGCCGGGGTGCTCCGGCCGCTCTCGGTACGGGGAGCGGTGGCCGGTGCGGCCGCGGCGGGGGCGGCCACGGTGGTCTCCCATACGGTGGCGCGCATCCTGATCGGCCGCGGTCGGCGGGCGAAGCGGGGGAGCGTACGGGGCTGAGCGGCGCGGCCGGTTTCCGCCGGTGGGTGCCGCGGTCCCGGTCGATGGGCCCGCCGCGGCGACCGTATGCTCCCGCACATGAGTCGCATGGCGGGTGCCGGATGAGGGCCGTGGTCAGCCGCTGGCAGGCGGGGATCTGCCGGTCGCGGGTGCTTCAGGAGCCGGACGGGGCGCGGTTGGCGGCGGCCCTGGGCGAGCTGGACGGTGCCGTCTGCACGGAGCTGTCGGTGGAGCGGTGGGAGGAGGACGGGGGCGTGCTGACGGTCAGCGGCGGGCCCGGGGTCTTTCTGGTCGCCGGGGAGAGCGGGGACGGCACGCTCTTCCAGCTGTGCCGGAGGCGGGCGGCGGGCGTCGACGGCGGGCCGGGGCGGCGGATGCGGCCCAAGGAGCTGGGGGTGCGGTGTCTGGACGGCGGTTCCCACGGCGCGGCCGAGGAGCCGGTGTGGCTGGTGTGCGGCGGGCAGGGGGCGTACTTCCCGGCGGAGGAGCTGGTCGACGGGGCGACGGCGCGGTGGGCCCTGCGGGAGTTCGTCGCGGGCTTCCCCGGTGGGCTGGGGGCGCCGTGGCGGGTGGCATGAGCCGCAGGCGGGCAACGCGCTCCGGTGGCCGGGCCGGGCCGGCCACCGGAGGGTTGCGTCCCCGCTGGGTGCGTCAGCCGCGGTACGCCGCCGTATAGGCGTCGATCTCCGCGGCCAGCCGGGCCTTGCCGGCGGCGTCCAGGAAGGAGGCGTCGACGGCGTTCTTGGCGAGGGCGGCCAGGCCGGGTGCGTCCAGGCCCAACAGGCGGGCGGCGACGCCGTATTCGGTGTTGAGGTCGGTGCCGAACATCGGCGGGTCGTCGCTGTTGATGGTGACCAGTACGCCCGCGTCGACCATCTCCCTGACCGGGTGCTCGTCCAGGGTCCGCACCGCGCGGGTGGCGATGTTGGAGGTCGGGCAGACCTCCAGCGGGATGCGGTGTTCGGCGAGATGGGCCAGCAGCTTCGGGTCCTGGGTGGCGCTGGTGCCGTGGCCGATCCGCTCGGCGCGCAGCTCGGTCAGGGCGTCCCAGATCGTGCCGGGGCCCGTGGTCTCGCCGGCGTGCGGTACGGAGTGCAGGCCGGCGGCGATGGCGCGGTCGAAGTACGGCTTGAACTGCGGGCGCGGGACGCCGATTTCGGGGCCGCCGAGCCCGAACGAGACCAGGCCCTCGGGCTGGAGCTCGCAGGCGATCCGGGCGGTCTCCTCCGCGGCCTCCAGGCCTGCCTCCCCGGGGATGTCGAAGCACCAGCGCAGCACCACACCCAGCTCGGACTCGGCCGACTTGCGGGCGTCCTCGATGGCCTCGACGAAGGCGGCATCGGGGATGCCGCGGCTGGTCGAGCTGAAGGGGGTGACGGTCAGCTCGGCATAGCGGATGTTCTGCCGGGCCATGTCGCGGGCGACCTCGTACGTCAGCAGCCGGACGTCCTCGGCGTCGCGGATCAGGTCCACGACGGAGAGGTAGACCTCGATGAAGTGGGCGAAGTCGCGGAAGGTGAAGAAGTCGGCGAGCGCCTCGGGGTCGGTGGGGACGGCGGAGTCGGGGTGCCGGGCGGCCAGTTCGGAGACGATCCGCGGTGAGGCCGACCCGACGTGGTGTACATGCAGCTCGGCCTTGGGCAGGCCCGCGATGAAGGCATCGAGATCGGACAACGGATCCTCCTGGTCGGTGAACGGGGACGGACTGACCGGGTGAACCAGGGGACGGACGGCGGGGCGGAGCGGCCTGGTCATGGCGCGGTCACGGACTCGTCATGGTAGGCGGGGCGGGCGGCGGCCGGCCGGGCCGCCCCCGCCTCCCGCTCCCGCAGCCCCCGCCGGCCCGCGCCGCCTCATGCTCCCGCCGACCGCCCCGCCGCCCCCTCCCGCAGCCGCTGCCGTACCTCCATCAACGCGAACCCCAGCAGATTCAGCCCCCGCCACTGGAGCGGGTGCTCCGCCCGCTCGTCGTCGGCGGCCAGTCCTATGCCCCAGATCCGGTCGACCGGGCTGGCCTCCACCAGCACCCGGGAGTTCGTGCCGAGGAGAAAGTCGCGCAGCCCGGCATCCTGGCCGAACTTGTGCAGATTGCCCTCGACGACCAGGTCGAAGCGGTGCTCCTGCCAGACGGTCTCGTCGAAGCCGCGGACCCGGCGCCCGGCGTCCTTGGCCTGTTTCGGATGGCCCGCGGCTATCGCGCGGCGCTCCGCGTCGGCGTCGGCGAACAGCCGGGCCTTGCCCGCCATCATCCAGTGCTCCGCGGTGGTGTAGGTGACGCCGTCGACCGTGAAGGGGGAGGGCCACCACTGGCTGAAGCAGCTCGCGCCCAGAGCGCCGTCGCGGCGCGGCGTATGACCCCAGAAGTGTAGATATTTGACGCGCTTTCCGGTGGCGGTTAGCGAGCGCAGTTCCTCCAGCGAGCGCGGGCCGTCCGCGGCCTGCCGGTCCGTGTGCGATCGGCTGCCGTGCGTGTCGGTCCCCGTGATGTTGTGCATCATGCCGGGATTCTGTCAGCGGGCACTGACAACGTGTCGGGGCCCCGGGCCTTGTAAAGCGCAGAATTCGTCGCGTAACCAAAAGGCAACAACGGAATCACTTGTTGAGGGCCTATTCCTCTGTCAAGATCGGCCATCGATTCCGGAAATAGCTACGCCTTGCGCGGCCGCTGAGCGGCCTTGGCGTACGGCGGAGGAGACACCATGGAGCACCGTTTCGACGTCAGCGAGCGATTCGCCGAGGGCGCCCAATTCATCGCCGGGGGACTGCGCGGCGGCACCTCGGGCCGCACCCAGGCGGTGGTGGACCCGGCCTCCGGCCAGCCGGTGTACTCCTACGAACTCGCAGGTCCGGCGGATGTGGACGCCGCCGTCGAGGCCGCGCGGACGGCGTTTCCGGTATGGGGCGGGGCGACCCCGGGGGAGCGTTCCGACGCACTGCACCGCTTCGCCGCCGCGCTCGCCGAGGACGCCGCCGATCTCGCCTTCGCGGAATCGCTGAACTGCGGAAAGCCCATCAAGCTCAGCACCGAGTTCGATGTGCCCGGATCGATCGACAATGCCGCGTTCTTCGCCGGTGCCGCCCGCCATCTGGAGGGCAAGGCGGCCGGGGAATACAGCGCCGATCACACCTCCGTGATCCGCCGCGAACCCATCGGTGTCGTCGGCTCCATCGCGCCCTGGAACTATCCGCTCCAGATGGCCGCCTGGAAGATCCTGCCGGCCGTCGCCGCGGGCAACACCATCGTGCTCAAGCCCGCCGAGATCACCCCGCTGACCTCGCTGCTGTTCGCGCAGGCCGCGCAGCGGGCCGGACTGCCCGACGGCGTGATCAACATCGTCTCCGGCGCGGGCCGGGACGCCGGCGAGCGCCTGGTGGGCCACCCCGCCGTCGCCATGACCTCCTTCACCGGCTCGACCGGCGTCGGCAAGCGCGTCGCCGAGATCGCCACCGGGACGGTCAAGCGCCTCCACCTCGAACTGGGCGGCAAGGCCCCGTTCGTGGTCTTCGACGACGCGGACCTGGAGGCCGCCGTCCACGGTGCCGTGGCCGGTGCGCTGATCAACACCGGACAGGACTGCACCGCCGCCACCCGCGCCTACGTCCAGCGCCCCCTCTACGACGCCTTCGTCAGCGGTGTCGCCGACCTGATGGCCACCGTACGGCTGGGCGACCCCTTCGATCCGGCCACGGATCTCGGCCCGTTGATCTCGCACGCCCAGCGTGACCGGGTCGCCGGATTCGTCGACCGGGCCCGCGGCTACGCCACCGTCGTCACCGGCGGCGAGGCGCCCCAGGGCGAGTTGGCCAAGGGCGCCTACTACCGGCCCACCCTGATCGCCGGCGCCGCCCAGGACAGCGAGATCGTGCAGGCCGAGATCTTCGGCCCGGTGCTGGTCGTGCTGCCCTTCGACAGCGACGACGAGGGCATCGCGCTGGCCAACGACACCCCCTACGGGCTGGCCGCCTCCGCCTGGAGCCGGGACGTCTACCGCACCGGCCGCGCCACCCGCGAGATCAACGCCGGCTGCGTCTGGGTCAACGACCACATCCCGATCATCAGCGAGATGCCGCACGGCGGCGCCAAGGCGTCCGGCTTCGGCAAGGACATGTCGGCGTATTCCTTCGAGGAGTACACGCAGGTCAAGCACGTCATGTACGACAACACGGCGGTGGCCAGGAAGGACTGGCACCGCACCGTCTTCGGGGACCGCGGCTGACGTCCCCCCGCCCGGGGCCCGCCGACGGCCCCGGGCACCCCGGCGGCCGGTCATCCCCGCCCCCGTACCCGCACTCCTTCGGGTCTGTCCCCACCAGGCCCCATGAGCATCGCCCCCGCTTCCCTCTACCACCGGCGCCGAGCGCCGGGCACCTCCCCGAAAGGGCATCGCGCATGGAGCACACCGAACGGCCCGAGCCCCTCTGCGCGGCCGAACTGGCCGCCGTCCGCCGCAGCATGACCGACGGCCGCCTCGCCATGACCCGCCGCTCCCTGCTGCGCGCCGGCGGCGCGCTCGCGGCGGTGGCGGGCGGCATGGGCGCCCTGTCGGCCTGCGGCATCCCGCCCGCCGGCCGCACCGACGCCGGCAGCTCCGACGACCACTCCAGGACCGAGAAGCGCCTGAACTTCTCCAACTGGACCGAGTACATGGACGTCACCGACGACGGCAAGCACCGGCCGACGCTGGAGAAGTTCACCAAGCGCACCGGCATAGCCGTCAACTACACCGAGGACATCAACGACAACGACGAGTTCTTCGGCAAGATCCAGGCGCAGCTGGCCAACGGCCAGGACACCGGCCGCGATCTGATCGTGCTCACCGACTGGATGTGCGCACGGATGATCTCCCTGGGCTGGATCGACGAGCTGGACCCGGCCAACCTGCCGCACGCCTACGCCAACCTCACCGCGCAGTTCCGCAGCCCCGCCTGGGACCCGGGCCGGGCGCACTCCTACCCGTGGACGGGCGTCCCCGCGATCATCGCGTACAACAAGAAGGCCACCGGCGGCCGCACCGTCGACTCGGTCACCCAGCTGCTGGAGGACCCCAAGCTCAAGGGCCGGGTCGGCTTCCTCACCGAGATGCGCGACAGCATCGGCCTGACCCTGCTGGACATGGGCAAGAAGCCCGAGAGCTTCACCGCCGACGACTTCGACGCGGCGATCGCCCGGCTCCAGAAGGGCGTGGACTCCAAGCAGATCCGCCGCTTCACCGGCAACGACTACACCACCGACCTGGACAAGGGCGACCTCGCCGCCTGTGTGGCCTGGGCCGGCGACATCGTCCAGCTCCAGAGCGACAACCCGGACATCGCCTACGCCATCCCCAAGGCCGGCTACACGACGTCCACCGACAACCTGATGGTGCCGAACAAGGCGCGCCACAAGCAGAACGCCGAACGGCTCATCGACTTCTTCTACGAGCCGAAGGTGGCGGCACGGATCGCGGCGTACATCAACTACGTCTGCCCCGTGGACGGCGTACGCGACGAACTCGCCAAGATCGACAAGAAGCTGGCGGCCAACCCGCTGATCATCCCCGACGAGAAGATGGCCGCCCGGTCCCACTCCTTCCGCGCCCTGAACGCCAAGGAGAGCAAGCAGTTCGCGCAGAAGTTCTCCACCCTCACCGGGGCCTGACCCCGCCGCCCGAACCACCCCGCGCCGCCAGGCCCGTACGAGCCGCATCGCCCTCCGACCCACGGGACGCCCGATATGACCATGACGCACACCCCCCAGAGCAGCGGCGGTGACGTCCGCCTCAGCCAGATCAGCAAAACCTACGGCTCCTTCACCGCCGTCCACCCGCTCGATCTCACCGTCCCCGCGGGCTCCTTCTTCGCGCTGCTGGGCGCCTCCGGCTGCGGCAAGACCACCACCCTGCGGATGATCGCCGGACTGGAGGACCCCACCACCGGGACCGTCGAGCTCTCCGGCGAGGACGTCACCGCCCTGCCGCCCTACAAGCGCCAGGTCAACACCGTCTTCCAGAACTACGCGCTCTTCCCGCACCTGGACATCTACGAGAACGTCGCCTTCGGCCTGCGCCGCCGCGGCATCAAGTCCGTCAAGAAGCAGGTCGAGGAGATGCTCGACCTCGTCCAGCTCGGCCCGATGGCCCGCCGCAGGCCGCAGCAGCTCTCCGGCGGCCAGCAGCAGCGCGTCGCGGTCGCCCGCGCGCTGATCAACCACCCGCAGGTGCTGCTCCTCGACGAGCCGCTGGGCGCCCTCGACCTCAAGCTGCGCCGCCAGATGCAGCTGGAGCTCAAGCGCATCCAGACCGAGGTCGGCATCACCTTCGTGCACGTCACCCACGACCAGGAGGAGGCCATGACGATGGCCGACACCGTGGCCGTGATGAACGGCGGCCGGGTCGAACAACTCGGCGCCCCCGCCGACCTCTACGAGAACCCCGCCAGCACCTTCGTCGCCAACTTCCTGGGCACCTCCAACCTCATCGAGGCCGAGGTCGTCGAGGCCGGCGGCGAGGACCTGCTGCTGCGCGCCGCCGACACCAGACTCCGGCTGCCCGCCGCCCGGTGCAGCGCGAGCGCCACCGCCGGCGACAAGGTCCTGGCGGGCGTCCGCCCCGAGAAGATGGCCCTCGCGCACGCCGACGACGCCGACTCCGTCACCGACGGCCACAACCGGCTGCCCGGCCGCATCAAGGACGCCAGCTTCATCGGCGTCTCCACCCAGTACGTCATCGAGGCGCCGGGCCTGGGCGAGGTCTCCGTCTACGAGCAGAACATCACCCGTGACGGCCGGCTCATACCGGGCGCCGAGGTCGTCGTCCACTGGAACCCGGCGCACACCTTCGGGCTCGACGCCGCCCAGGACATCGCGGCCGGCGCGGACCTCGACGAGGAGGCGGCATGACCGCGACCGAGGCCCCCGCGCCCCCGGAGAGCGACGCCACCGAGCCCCCCGCACTCCGCAAGACGTCCACCCGCAAACGGCTGGTCCCCTACTGGCTGCTGCTGCCCGGCATCCTGTGGCTGCTGGTCTTCTTCGCCGCCCCGCTCGTCTACCAGGCGTCGACCTCCCTCCAGACCGGCTCCCTCGAAGAGGGCTTCAAGGTCACCTGGCACCTCGCCACCTACTGGGACGCGCTGGGCGAGTACTGGTCGCAGTTCGTCCGCTCCATGGGCTACGCCGCCATCGCCACCGCGCTGTGCCTGCTGCTCGGCTACCCGCTGGCCTATCTGATCGCGTTCAAGGCGGGACGCTGGCGCAATGTGGTGATGATGCTGGTCATCGCGCCGTTCTTCACCAGCTTCCTGATCCGTACGCTGGCCTGGAAGACGATCCTGGCCGACGGCGGACCGGTCGTCGGCGTCCTCAACTCGCTGCACATCCTGGACGTCACCAGCGCCCTGGGCATCACCGAGGGGCACCGGGTGCTGGCCACCCCGCTCGCGGTGGTCTGCGGTCTGACGTACAACTTCCTGCCGTTCATGATCCTGCCGCTCTACACCTCGCTGGAGCGCATCGACCCCCGCCTCCACGAGGCCGCCGGCGACCTCTACGCGCGCCCGGCCACCACCTTCCGCCGGGTGACCTTCCCGCTGTCCATGCCGGGCGTCGTCGCCGGCACCCTGCTCACCTTCATCCCGGCCGCCGGCGACTACATCAACGCCGAACTGCTGGGCTCCACGGACCAGAAGATGATCGGCAACGTCATCCAGTCGCAGTTCCTGAGGGTCCTGGACTACCCGACCGCCGCCGCCCTCTCCTTCATCCTCATGGCGGCCATCCTCGCCATGGTCACCATCTACATCCGCAAGTCGGGGACGGAGGACCTGGTCTGATGGCCGCAACCGAGACCACCGGGAAGACCACCGGAAAGACGGTGGGGAGCACCCCCCGCGCCACCGCTGCCCCCCTGCGCTGGCTGCGCCGCAACGCCGTCACCCTCGCGGGACTGGCCACCCTGGCCTACCTGATCCTGCCCAACGTCGTCGTGATGGTCTTCTCCTTCAACAAGCCCCACGGCCGCTTCAACTACCAGTGGCAGCAGTTCTCCACGGACGCCTGGACCGACCCCTGCGGCGTCGCCGACCTGTGCGGCTCGCTCGGGCTCAGCCTCCAGATCGCCGTCTGGGCCACCGTCGGCGCCACCGTCCTCGGCACGATGATCGCCTTCGCGCTGGCGCGCTACCGCTTCCGGGCCCGCGCCGGCGTCAACACCCTGATCTTCCTGCCGATGGCCATGCCCGAGGTCGTCATGGCCGCGTCGCTGGCCACCCTGTTCCTCAACATGGGCATCCAGTTCGGCTTCTGGACGATCCTGATCGCCCACATCATGTTCTGCCTGAGCTTCGTGGTCACCGCCGTCAAGGCGCGGGTGATGAGCATGGACCCGCGCCTGGAGCAGGCCGCCCAGGACCTCTACGCCTCGCCGGTGCAGACGTTCCTGCGGGTCACCCTGCCGATCGCCGCCCCCGGTATCGCGTCCGGTGCGCTGCTCTCCTTCGCCCTGTCCTTCGACGACTTCATCATCACGAACTTCAACGCCGGCTCCACGGTGACCTTTCCCATGTTCGTCTGGGGATCGGCGCAGCGGGGCACGCCCGTTCAGATCAATGTCATCGGTACGGCGATGTTCCTGGTCGCCGTCCTGTGCGTCCTCGTCGGCCAGATGGCCGGATCCCGCCGCAAGCGGAGTACCAAGTAAGAGGAGCTGAGAACCATGGCACGAGCTGCCATGACCCCGTCCCCCGTCCATGCGCTCGCCGACGCCGAACCGACCCCGTTCTGGCTGGCCGACCCCGACCGGCCGGCCGCCGAGCCCGCCCTCGTCGGCGACGAGACCTGCGATCTGCTCGTCGTCGGCGGCGGCTACTCGGGACTGTGGACGGCGCTGATCGCCAAGGAACGCGACCCCCAGCGCGATGTCGTCCTGATCGAGGGCGCCGAGGTCGGCTGGGCCGCCTCCGGGCGCAACGGCGGCTTCTGCGCCGCCTCCCTCACCCACGGCCTCGGCAACGGCCTGGCCCGCTGGCCCGGCGAACTCGCCACGCTCGAAGCGCTCGGCGTCAAGAACCTCGACGCCATCGAGCACGCCGTCGCCCGCTACCACATCGACTGCGCCTTCGAGCGCACCGGCGAGATCGACATCGCCACCGAACCCCACCAGGTCGCCGAGCTCCAGGAGGCCGCCGAGGAGGCCGCCGGACTGGGCCTGACCCGCCACCGCTTCCTCGACCAGGACGAACTGCGCGCCGAGATCGACTCGCCCACCTTCCGCGCCGGCCTGTGGGACCGCGACGGCGTCGCCATGCTCAACCCGGCCCGGCTCGCCTGGGGCCTCAAGCAGGCGTGCCTGGGCTACGGCGTCCGCATCTACGAGCGCACCCGCGCCACCGCCCTGTCCTCCGACGGTCTGGGCATGGCCGTCCGCACCCCCTACGGCCGGATCTTCGCCCGCCATGTCGCCCTGGGCACCAACGCGTTCCCGTCGCTGGTCAAGCGGGTCCGCCCGTACATCGTCCCGGTCTACGACCACGCCCTGATGACCGAGCCGCTCAACGAGGAGCAGCTCGCCGCCATCGGCTGGAAGAACCGCCAGGGCCTCTCGGACTCCAACAACCACTTCCACTACTTCCGCATCACCGCCGACAACCGCATCCTGTGGGGCGGTTACGACATCGTCTACCGCTACGGCGGCGGCGTACGGGCCGAGTACGACCACCACCCCGCCACCTACGAAAAGCTCGCCCGGCATTTCTTCCGCTGCTTCCCGCAGCTGGAGGGCCTGCGCTTCACCCACACCTGGGGCGGCGCCATCGACACCTGCGCCCGCTTCTCCGCCTTCTTCGGCACCGCGCACGCGGGCCGGGTCGCCTACGCCGCGGGTTACACGGGCCTGGGCGTCGGTGCCACCCGCTTCGGCGCCGAGGTGATGCTCGATCTGCTCGCCGGCGAGCGCACCGAACGCACCGAGCTGGAGATGGTCCGCTCCAAGCCCCTCCCCTTCCCGCCCGAGCCGCTGCGCTGGGCCGGTATCGGCATCACCCAGTGGTCGATGACCCGCGCCGATACGCACGGCGGGCGCCGCAACCTGTGGCTGAAGGCCATGGACAAGCTGGGCCTCGGCTTCGACAGCTGACCTACGGCGGGGCAACGGGGGGCGGGCAACCGGGAGTTGGCCGCCCCTCGTGCCGCCGGGGCGGGGCATGTCTCCCTCGTACCGCCAGGGCGGGGCGTGCCTACGGAGTCCGAGGCGCGTCGCCCCCCGCTGGCGCCTCGTCCCCCGCCGGCGCGTCGCCCCCTGATGGCGCGTCGTCCCCCGTCCACCCTGCGCACACCGCCCACCACACCGCCAGCAGCACCCCGGCCAGACACCAACTGCCCAGCACATCCAGCGGCCAGTGGTACCCCCGGCGCACGAGCCCGAGCCCGACACCCGCGTTGAGCAGGGCCATCCCCGCCACCAGCAGCCCCCGGCCGCGGCGTCGTCCCGCTCCCGCCCGGATCACCAGCAGTGTGGCCAGCCCGTAGGCGACCGCCGCCGTGGCGCCGTGCCCCGAGGGATAGAAGCCCTCGTGCGCACCCGCGCCCATCTGCGGCGGCCCCGGCCGGGCGAACCACAGCTTGAGCGGGACGACCAGCGCGGGCAGCACACCCAGGGTCAGCGCGGCGGCGAGCGACGGCAGCCACCACCGCACCGGAGCGCCGGGCTCCGCATCCCGCGGCGGCCGCCGACGCCCGCGCCCCACCCGCCAGGCCGCCCACGCCGCCACCACCAGCACCACCGGCAGTGCGACGGCCGTATTGCCGAGATCGGCGAAGAACTCCGCGAGCCCCTGGGGAATCGCGCTGCCCGCGAGGGCGCTTCCCACCCGCTCATCGGCCGCGCGCAGCGGCCCCGCACCGGCCACCTGCCAACTGATCACGGCGAACAGCAGCGCGCAGAGGGTCCCTACCAGGAACGGCGGGCGGAAAAAGAGAGGCCGCCTCGGAACAGGGGGGGTGGTTCCGAGGCGGCCGGGTCGACCGGTGTCCCGCACGCCCCGGGGGGTATGGGGCGGGCGGACATCCGATCGGTGAGGATTCCCGGAGTCCCCCGCGCCAGTGGCAGGGGTTCCGGTGGTGTGCGCGAGGGCACGGCCTGATCGGAGCCGGGGAAGCGCCGACCGGGCGTCGCCCGCAGTCCCCTGCGAGCGGGGTGTTTCTCTCATCTGCAGAAACCGTACGGCAACGGGGGCACACCCGACAGCCGCATCACGGGGCCGCCATTCGCCCCGCACATCTTCTTCACGCGACGGCGTACGCGGGGTACGCATCCGCACGTACCCGGAAACGGGCGCGGCCCGGGACACGGCGCATGCACACCGCATCCCGGGCCACCCCGGGCTCGTCCGGACTCATCCGCCGCTGACGGCTCAGAGCTGGGCGAACGCCGCCTCGATGATGTCCAGGCCCTCGTTCAGCAGGTCCTCGCCGATCACCAACGGCGGCAGGAAGCGCAGCACGTTGCCGTACGTACCGGTCGTCAGGACCAGCAGGCCCTCCTGGTGGCAGGCCTTGGCGAGCGCGCCGGTGGCCTCCGGGTTGGGCTCCTTGGAACCGGACTTGACCAGCTCGATCGCGATCATCGCGCCGCGGCCGCGGACCTCGCCGATGATGTCGAACTTCTCCTGCATCGCGACGAGGCGGGCCTTCATGACCTGCTCGATGTGCTTGGCCTTGCCGTTGAGGTCCAGCTCGCGCGCGGTCTCGATGGCGCCGAGCGCGGCGGCGCAGGCCACCGGGTTACCGCCGTAGGTGCCGCCCAGGCCGCCCGCGTGCGCGGCGTCCATGATCTCCGCGCGGCCGGTGACCGCGGCCAGCGGCAGACCGCCCGCAATGCCCTTCGCCGTCGTGATGAGATCGGGAACGATCCCCTCGTCCTCACACGCGAACCACTGGCCCGTACGGCAGAAGCCCGACTGGATCTCGTCGGCGACGAAGACGATCCCGTTCTCCTTGGCGAAGTTCGCGATCGCCGGGAGGAAGCCCTTGGCCGGCTCGATGAAACCGCCCTCGCCGAGCACCGGCTCGATGATGATCGCCGCGACGTTCTCCGCGCCGACCTGCTTGGTGATCTGCGAGATGGCCTGGTCGGCGGCCTCCTGCGCACAGTTCTCCGGGCCGGTCAGCCAGCGGTAGGGGTAGGCCAGCGGCATCCGGTAGACCTCGGGCGCGAACGGCCCGAAGCCGTGCTTGTACGGCATGTTCTTCGAGGTCAGCGCCATCGTCAGGTTCGTCCGGCCGTGGTAGCCGTGGTCGAAGACCACCACGGCCTGCCGCTTGGTGTACGCCCGCGCGATCTTGACCGCGTTCTCCACGGCCTCCGCACCGGAGTTGAACAGCGCCGACTTCTTCTTGTGGTCGCCCGGGGTCAGCTCGGCCAGCGCCTCACAGACCTCGATGTACGGCTCGTACGGCGTGACCATCGCACAGGTGTGGGTGAAGTCGGCCAGCTGCGCGGCGGCGCGGCGCACCACGGCCTCGGCGCTGTTGCCGACTGAGGTCACCGCGATACCGGAACCGAAGTCGATCAGCGAGTTGCCGTCCACGTCCTCCAGGACACCGCCGCCGGCGCGCTTGACGAACACGGGCAGCACCGCACCGACACCAGCGGCCACGGTCTCCTGCTTACGGGCCCACAGCTCCTGCGACTTCGGGCCGGGGATCGCGGTGACGACGCGACGCTCCTGGGGGAGGGCCGGGCCTCCGGACAGTTCGGTCATGGCAGTCTCCTGGGGTCGAACGGGGACGTACAGAGGTTGTACAGAGGTCTTGTTCTCGCAGGTTAGGGCCGCTGGACCGGTGCGGGCATGTTCCGTTCGGGAGAAGTGCGCGTGTTGCGTTGTCCGCACCGGATATAGCGGAGGGGGTGGGGACAGTAGATTGAACGGCGGCAGCAGGGTCTTGGCGCGAGGGGGACAAGGGCACCGGATGGACACCGAGGGCACGCAGGACGCACAGAGCACCCGCTCCGCACACATCCCGCGGCCGGCCACGCCGCCGGGGGCACCGCCCCGGCCGAGCGCGCCGCCCGCCCCGCCCGCGGCAGCCCCCGGCGCCGCCGAGCCGCCCCTGCTGGGCTGGCTGCGGACCCCCCGGCCGGCGGCGGCGCCGGGGATCTGGACGTACGGACACCGCCCCCGTCCGGCCAAGGAGCCCGAGCGCACCCCGCTGCGGCAGCTGATCAGCGGCGCACTGATCTCGTTCCTGTGCGGGTGGCTGCTGTGGTCGCTGCTGTGGAACGGATACCTCGGCAGCTACTGGATGTGGCCGCTGGTGCTCCTGACGCCCGACTCCTGGCGCGACGGCACCGACCCGATGGCCTATGTCTGGGCCAGCTACCTCTACTACGGCCTGTTCCTCGCCCTCCTGGTCGTGGTTTTCGGCCGCCTCGGCCGCTGGCCCGAACTCGCGCGCCGCTTCCTGGCGCCGTTCGTCCGGCGCCTGCGCCCCCGCGCCCCCGCCCCCAAGCGCCAACCGGCAGCCGACCCCGCCCAATGGCCCGAGCTGCGGGCCCACGGAGCCGCCGACGCCGCCGACAAGCTCGCCGAGGAGGCCCGCGCCGGGCGGATGACCGATGTGGACGTGGCCCGGATCGGCCACGCCTGGCGCGCGGTACGGTCCGGCGGCACGCCCCTCGCTTCCTTCACCGACACCGTGCTCCGGCAGGGCGCCGCGGCCTGCGCGCACCCCTCGGGGCGGCGCGATCTGGCCCGCCGGAGCGCCGAGCACGATCTGCTCGCCGGGCAGGTGCGGATCGGTACCGCCGCCGACCACGAACGCAACCCGTATCAGCACCGGAGCGTCGGCTGCGCGCTGGAACCGGGGGTGCTCGGCACCTCCCTGCTGGCCGTCGGCCCCGCGGGCAGCGGCAAGAGCACCCGGTTGGTGCGGCCCGTCGTGGAGGCGATGTGCCTCCAGGCGCTGGCGGGACAGAGCGCGGTGATCGCCGTCGGGCCGGCCGGTTCGGACCTCGGCCCGGACGACGCGTTCGACGTGGTGGTCAGGATCGGCCGCCCCGACCCCGAATGCGACCTCGACCTCTACGGCGGCACCACCGACCCCGACGAGGCGGCCGGGATTCTTGCCGAGGCGTTGGTGGGGGATCTGGCGGGGCAGTTGCCGGGTGGGGACAGTCGGCGGGCGGCGACAGTGCTGGGGCAGTTGCTCGGGCCGTTCCGGGCGGCGTATGAGCGGTTTCCCACCGTGGCGGAGCTGCGGGAGCTGCTGGACGGGGCGCCGGAGGCGATGAGGGCGCTGCGGGCCGCGCTGGAGGAGCGGCGGGAGCAGCCGCTGCTGCGTGAACTGGACGCGCGGGCCCGGCAGTTGGAGCGTTCCGGTGATGTGGGGGTGCTGCTCGCCGACCGTATCGCGCTGCTCGACCGGCCCGCCTTCGCCGACTTCTTCGACCCCACGGGGCGCACCCGGCAGGTGTCGCTGCGTGCCCTGGACCATCCCCTGCGGGTGCGGATCGAGCTGCCCGAGCGGGGCCATGCGGAAGCCTCGCGGATTCTGGCGCGGCTGGTGCTGGCGCAGTTCACGGAGTGCGCGGTGGCCCGCAGCGACCGTTCGCTGTTCGCCTGTCTGGTGCTCGACGAGGCGGCGCACACCATCACCGCCGAGGCGCTGCGCGGCCTCCAGCGGCTGCGCTCGGCCCATGCCGGCGCGGTGCTCACGCTGCGCTCCTTGGACGACGTCCCCGAGGGGCTGCGCAGCGGGCTGCTCGGTGCGGTCGGCTGCCGGATGGCGTTCGCGGGGGTGACGACCTGGGACGGCGCGCGGTTCGCCGAGGTGTGGGGCAAGGAGTGGGTGGAGACCCGCGATGTGACGGACCGTCAAATCATCGCGGTGAGCGCCGCGGGCAAGGCGTTCCACATCTTCCGGCAGCTGATCACGGGCAAGGCGGCCACCGCCAAGGCCGTCACCGTCCGCACGGTGGAGCGGGAGCGCTGGTCCGCCTCCGACCTGGCCAACTCCGTACCGGCGGGGCATGCGGTGCTCTCGGTGACGTCGGTCAAGGGGGAGCATGCGCCGCCGGTGCTGGTGGATCTGCGGGGATGAGGGACGCGGCGGGCTCACCGCCGCCGGGCCGGTCCGCCGGGCCCCCGCAATCCGCCCGGACGCTGTCCCCGGATTCCTCCGCTGAGGCAGAATCGGAAGCGGCCGTTCATACGGGACGGCGCAAATGCTCTCGCCACACACCCTCACACACCCTCGCCTCCGGCCGGGTCCCCCTCGTCATCGAAGGTCCTATGCCCCACACCCTGGCTTCCCTGGTCAACCACACCGCGCTCAAGCTGACCGTGCTCGCGGGTCAGGACGGGCTGGACGTGCCGGTGCGCTGGGCGCATGCCAGTGAGCTGATCGATCCGGTGCCCTACATGGAGGGCGGGGAGCTGCTGCTGATCACCGCGCTCAAACTGGACGCGCAGGATCCGGAGGCCACCCGTCGGTACGTGCGCCGGGTGGCGCAGGCGGGGGTGATCGGGCTCGGCTTCGCCGTCGGGGTGAACTACGAGGAAGTGCCCGAGGCGCTGGTGCAGGCGGCGCGGCAGGAGGGGCTGCCGTTGCTGGGGGTGCCGCGCCGGACGCCGTTCATCGCCATCAGCAAGGCGGTCTCGGCCGCGGTCGCCGCCGACCAGTACCGGGCGGTGACCGCCGGCTTCGAGGCGCAGCGGGAGCTGACCCGGGCGGCCCTCAGCGCCGAGGGCCCGGCCGAGCTGCTGGCGCGGCTGGCCGCGCATCTGGACGGCTGGGCGGCGCTGTACGACGCGTCGGGAGCCGTGGTGGCCGCCGCACCGGACTGGGCGGCCCGCCGCGCGGCCCGCCTGACCGAGGACGTGGCGCGGCTGCGCGAGCGGCCCGCACCCGCCAGTTCCGTGGTGAGCGACACGGACGGCGACGACCGGGTGGAGCTCCAGTCGCTCGGTACGGGCCGGCGGGCGCGCGGGGTGCTGGCGGTGGGCACCGCGGCGCCGCTGGGCACCGCCGAGCGCTACGCCGTGCACTCCGCCGTGGCGCTGCTCACCCTCACCACCGAGCGCTCCCGCGCCCTCCAGGACGCCGAGCAGCGCCTGGGCGCCGCGGTCCTCAAAATGCTGCTCGCCGGGGAGCCGGACCATGCCCGGGCGGTGGCCGGCCGGCTCTACGGCGGGCTGCTGGACGCCCCGTTCCGGGTGGTGGTGGCCGAGCCGGTCCCGGCCGACGACCAGGCGGCCGCCGGGCAGGGGCAAGGCGGCACACCGGCCGTCCTGGAGGCGCTCGCCGATGCGATGGACTCGGCCGCTTCCCGCACCGGCGAGGCGGTGCTCGCCGTACCGGACAACAGCCGGCTGATCGTGCTGGTCGCGGACGGCGGCGCCGCCGCGGACGCCTGCGCCGCCTTCGCCGCCGCGGCCCAGGCCCGCGCCGGATCGCAGCCCCGGAACGGTGCCCGCCCGGCGCGCGGCGGAACGGGCCGCACCGAACAGCTGGCGGTGGGCCTGTCCGCACCGGCCGGCCCGACGGCCGCGGCCACCGCCTACCGCCAGGCCGAAGCGGCCCTCCACGTCGCCCGGCGCCGCGGCCGCACCCTGGTCGAGCACGAGGACGTCGCGGCGGGGTCGGTGCTGCCGCTGCTGGCCGACGACGCCGTACGGGCCTTCGCCGACGGGCTGCTGCGGGCGCTGCGGGAGCACGACGCGACCGGGCGCGGCGATCTGGTGGCATCGCTGCGGGCCTGGCTCGCCCGGCACGGCCAGTGGGACGCGGCCGCCGCCGACCTGGGCGTCCACCGCCATACGCTGCGCTACCGGATGCGACGGGTGGAGGAGATCCTGGGCCGCTCGCTGGACGATGCGGACGTGCGGATGGAGCTGTGGCTGGCGCTCAAGGCGACCTCGGCGCCGCCCGAGGAGTGAGCCGGCGAGCGGGTCTCCTCCATCGCGGAGGGACACGCCCGCCGATTGCTACGGTTCGGACAAACGCCACACGGGCGTCGCGCCCCTACCTTGGTGGGCACGGCACCGCTCGCCGAGCGCCGCCGTCCGCACCACTCCACCACTTCGGAAGGGCCGGGATTACTGTGCCGAACTCTGCAGCCCCCACCGCCTTCTGGCTCGCCGGCCGCAAGACCACCGGCGACGCCACCTTCGACGTCACCTCCCCCTGGGACGGACGTCTCGTCGGCACGGTGAGCGTCCCCACCGAGGCCCAGATCGAGGAGGCCATCGCCGCCTCCGTCGCCGTCCAGGACGAGCTCGCCGCGACCCCCGCCCATGTGCGGGCCGCCGCCCTCGACCACGTCGGCCGCCAGCTGGTGGAGCGCGCCGAGGAGATCGCCCAGCTGATCTCCGCGGAGAACGGCAAGCCGATGAAGTGGGCGCGCGGCGAGGTCGGCCGGGCCGTCTCCGTCTTCCGCTTCGCGGCCGAGGAGGCCCGCCGCTTCAACGGCGGCGAGGCCCAGCGCCTGGACACCGACGCGGGCGGCGCCGGCCGCCTCGCCCTGACCCGCCGCTTCCCCCGCGGCACGGTCCTGGGCATCGCCCCGTTCAACTTCCCGCTGAACCTGTGCGCCCACAAGATCGCCCCGGCCATCGCGGCCGGCGTCCCGATCATCCTCAAGCCCGCCCCGGCCACCCCGCTCTCCGGCCTCATCATCGGTGAGCTGCTGGACGGCACCGATCTGCCGGCCGGCTCCTGGTCGATCCTCCCGGTGGGCAACGAGGCGATGCCGGCCCTGGTCAAGGACGAGCGGCTGCCCGTCATCTCCTTCACCGGCTCCGAGAAGGTCGGCTACGACATCCTCGACTCGGTGCCGCGCAAGCACTGCACCCTGGAGCTCGGCGGCAACGGCGCGGCCGTCGTCCTGCCCGACTGGTCCTCCGAGGCGGACCTGGACTGGGCGGCGCAGCGCATCGCCACCTTCTCCAACTACCAGGGCGGCCAGTCCTGCATCTCGGTGCAGCGGGTCATCGCCGACGCCTCCGTCTACGACCGCCTGGTCCCCAAGATCGTCGCGGCGGTCAACGCCCAGATCACCGGCGACCCCTCCGACGACGCCACCGAGGTCGGCCCGCTGGTCAACGAGGCCGCGGCCAAGCGCGTGGAGTCCTGGGTGGACGAGGCCGTCGAGCGCGGCGCCAAGCTGCTGGCCGGCGGCAAGCGCGACGGCGCCTCCTACGCGCCGACCGTCCTGGCGGACGTGCCCGCCGGCACCACCCTGGCCTGCGAAGAGGTCTTCGGCCCGGTGCTGAGCATCCAGAAGGTCGACGGCGAGGCCGAGGCGTTCGCTGCGGTCAACGACTCCAAGTACGGCCTCCAGGCCGGTGTCTTCACCCACGACACGCAGACCGCCTTCCGCGCCCACCGCGCCCTGGAGGTCGGCGGCGTGATCATCGGCGATGTGCCGTCCTACCGCGCCGACCAGATGCCCTACGGCGGCGCCAAGCAGTCCGGTGTGGGCCGCGAGGGCGTGCGCTACGCGATGGACGACTACACCTACGAGCGCGTGCTGGTCCTGACCGGCCTGGCCCTCTAACGAGGTCTCGGCGGCGGGCCTGCCTCCCCGCCGCACCGCCGACCGGCCTGGACCGGTGGACAGCGACGGCCATCCCTTGGGCCGTACTGCCGTCCAGGCTCCGGCCGGCGCACCCCCCGGCGCCGGCCCGGCCGCGGCGCGCTCCGGACACCCCCGTTCCGGAGCGCGCCGCGTCCCTCCCTCCGTCCGGACACCCGAATGGCCGATACGGCCCGTTCCCGGGTGGCCGAAGCCGTCCCCCGGACGGCCCATGGCGCATACGCGTGCGCACGCCCGCCGCTTCCCCGCGGTACCACTGGTGCAACCCCCTCGGATCGGGTAACCCTCACAAGTAGCACTGTCCGACGGCCGCCCCCGGCCCTCGGTGCAGCACTCCCGACCGCGGCGAGGTGAGCTCCTGATGACGGCTCCGTCCATCCGCAAGGTTTCCGAGCGCGAAGCGCGGCAGGTCGCCGAGGCGGCCCGCGAGCAGGACTGGCGCAAGCCCAGCTTCGCCAAGGAACTGTTCCTGGGGCGCTTCAGGCTCGACCTCATCCATCCGCACCCCACCCCGGCGGTGGACGACGTCCGGCGCGGGGAGAAGTTCCTGGCCACCCTACGGACCTTCTGCGAAACCAAGGTCGACAGCGCCCGCATCGAACGCGAGGCCAAGATCCCCGACGAGACCCTCCAGGGCCTCAAGGAGATCGGCGCGCTCGGCATGAAGATCGACACCAAGTACGGCGGCCTCGGCCTGACCCAGGTCTACTACAACCGCGCCCTGGCCCTGGCCGGATCCGCCAGCCCCGCCATCGGCGCCCTGCTCTCCGCCCACCAGTCCATCGGCGTCCCGCAGCCGCTCAAACTCTTCGGCACCCAGGAGCAGAAGGACGCTTTCCTGCCACGCTGCGCCCGCAGCGCCATCTCCGCCTTCCTGCTCACCGAACCGGACGTCGGCTCCGACCCGGCCCGCCTGGCCACCACCGCCGTACCCGACGGCAAGGACTACGTCCTGGACGGCGTGAAGCTGTGGACCACCAACGGTGTGGTCGCCGACCTGCTGGTCGTCATGGCGCGGGTGCCCGCCTCCGAGGGGCACAAGGGCGGTATCACCGCCTTCGTCGTCGAGGCCGACTCACCCGGCATCACCGTCGAGAACCGCAACGCCTTCATGGGCCTGCGCGGCCTGGAGAACGGTGTCACCCGCTTCCACCAGGTCCGCGTCCCCGCCGCGCACCGCATCGGCCCCGAGGGCGCCGGTCTCAAGATCGCCCTGACCACCCTCAACACCGGCCGCCTCTCGCTGCCCGCGATGTGCGCCGGCGTCGGCAAGTGGTGTCTGAAAATCGCCCGCGAATGGTCCACGGCCCGCGAGCAGTGGGGCAAGTCCATCGCGAAACACGAGGCCGTCGGCGGCAAGGTCGCCTTCATCGCCGCGACCACCTTCGCCCTGGAGGCCGTCGTCGACCTCTCCTCCCAGATGGCCGACGAAAGCCGCAACGACATCCGTATCGAGGCCGCCCTCGCCAAGCTGTACGGCTCCGAGATGGGCTGGCGGATGGCCGACGAACTCGTCCAGATCCGCGGCGGCCGCGGCTTCGAGACCGCCGAATCGCTCGCCGCCCGCGGCGAACGCGCCGTCCCCACCGAACAGGTGCTGCGCGATATGCGCATCAACCGGATCTTCGAGGGCTCCACGGAGATCATGCATCTGCTGATCGCCCGCGAGGCCGTCGACGCCCATCTCTCCGTCGCCGGCGCGCTCATCGACCCGGACACCTCCCTGGCCGACAAGGGCCGGGCCGCGGCCAGGGCCGGCGGCTTCTACGCCCGCTGGCTGCCCCAGCTCATCACCGGACCGGGCCAACTGCCGCGTACCTACCAGGAGTTCGGCGAACTCGCCGGCCATCTGCGCTATGCCGAACGGGCCTCGCGCAAGCTCGCCCGCTCCACCTTCTACGCCATGTCCCGCTGGCAGGGCCGGATGGAGACCAAACAGGGCTTCCTCGGCCGGATCGTCGACATCGGCGCCGAGCTGTTCGCGATGAGCGCGGCCTGTGTCCGCGCCGAGCATCTGCGGATGTCCGGCGAGCACGGCCGCGAGGCCCACCAGCTCGCCGACGCCTTCTGCCGTCAGGCGCGGCTGCGCATCGAGGAGCTGTTCGGCCGGCTGTGGACCAACACCGACGACCTCGACCGCAAGATCGTCTCCCGGGTCCTGGACGGCAGCTACACCTGGCTGGAGGAGGGCGTCATCGACCCCAGCGGCGACGGCCCCTGGATCGCGGACGCCACCCCCGGCCCCAGCACCAAGGACTCCGTCCGCCGCCCGATCCCGTGAGGTAGGACGTCCCGGCCTCGTACGGGCGGCCTCCGGGTCCCCCGTACGAGGAGCCGCGCCGACCGGCAACAATGGACGGCATGACGGACTCCCTCGCACATCCGCACCTGCGGTACGAACCGGCCGCCACCTACCCGGCGGGCCCGCGCGACATCGTGATCCTCGGCTCGACCGGTTCGATCGGCACGCAGGCGATCGACATCGTCCTGCGCAACCCCGGCCGCTTCAAGGTCACCGCGCTCTCCGCGGCCGGCGGCCGGGTGGACCTGCTCGCCGACCAGGCGCACCAGCTGCGGGTCGCGGCCGTCGCGGTCGCCCGGGAGGACGTCGTCCCCGTGCTGCGCGAGGCGCTGGCCGCCCGCTACGGGGCGGGGGAGCCGTTGCCCGAGATCCTGGCGGGTCCCGACGCCGCCACGGAGCTGGCCGCCTCGCCCTGCCACACCGTCCTCAACGGCATCACAGGCTCCATCGGCCTGGCCCCCACCCTCGCCGCCCTCAAGGCCGGGCGGGTGCTGGCGCTGGCCAACAAGGAGTCGCTGATCGTCGGCGGCCCGCTGGTCAAGGCCGTCGCCAAGCCCGGCCAGATCGTCCCCGTCGACTCCGAGCACTCCGCGCTCTTCCAGGCGCTGGCCGGCGGCGAGCCCAGCGAGGTCCGCAAGCTCGTCGTCACCGCCTCCGGCGGCCCCTTCCGCGGCCGTACGCGGGACGAACTGGCCGAGGTGACCCCCGCACAGGCCCTGGCCCACCCCACCTGGTCCATGGGACCGGTCGTCACCATCAACTCCGCGACCCTGGTCAACAAGGGCCTGGAGGTCATCGAGGCGCATCTGCTCTTCGACGTGCCCTTCGACCGCATCGAGGTCGTGGTCCATCCGCAGTCCTACATCCACTCGATGGTGGAGTTCACTGACGGTTCCACCCTGGCCCAGGCCAGCCCGCCCGATATGCGGATGCCGATCGCCCTGGGCCTGGGCTGGCCCGAGCGGGTCCCGGACGCGGCGCCGGGCGTGGACTGGACCACGGCGCAGACCTGGGAGTTCCTCCCGCTCGACACCCGGGCCTTCCCGTCCGTCGCCCTCGCCTGCCACGTCGGAGACCTCGGCGGCACCGCGCCCGCCGTCTTCAACGCCGCGAACGAGGAGTGCGTCGATGCGTTCCTGGCGGGCGGGCTGCCGTTCACAGGGATTGTGGATACGGTCGCGGAAGTGGTCGCCGAACACGGCGTACCGGCCAACGGAACCTCACTGACCGTGGCGGACGTCTTGCAGGCGGAAACCTGGGCGCGTGCCCGCGCCCGTGAACTGGCCGCCCGTGCGGCACGGACATCATCGGAGGCTCGCGTATGACGACCTGGATGACCATCCTCGGCATAGTCGTCTTCGTCGTCGGCCTGCTGTTCTCCATCGCCTGGCACGAACTCGGCCATCTCTCCACGGCCAAGATGTTCGGCATCCGGGTGCCGCAGTACATGGTGGGCTTCGGGCCGACGATCTTCTCCCGCAAGAAGGGCGACACCGAGTACGGCATCAAGGCCGTCCCGCTCGGCGGCTACATCCGCATGATCGGCATGTTCCCGCCCGGCGACGACGGAAAGCTCCAGGCCCGGTCCACCTCACCGTTCCGCGGCATGATCGAGGACGCCCGCTCGGCGGCCTTCGAGGAGCTCCAGCCCGGCGACGAACACCGGCTCTTCTACACCCGCAAGCCCTGGAAGCGCATCATCGTGATGTTCGCCGGGCCGTTCATGAACCTGATCCTCGCGGTCGTGATCTTCATGAGCGTGCTGATGGGCTTCGGCATCAACACCCAGACCACCCAGGTCGGCTCCGTCTCGGACTGCGTGATCTCCGCGGCTGCCAAGACCGACAAATGCCCCTCCGGTGCCAAGGACTCCCCGGCCAAGGCCGCGGGCCTGCGGGCCGGCGACAAGATCGTCTCCTTCGACGGGCGCGCCGTACCGGACTGGGACACCCTCCAGCGCCAGATCCGCGACACCACCGGGCCCGCCACCCTCGTCGTCGAGCGCCACGGCGTACGTAGGACACTGCACGCCGACCTGATAGAGAACAAGGTCGCCAAGACGGACGGGCACGGCGGCTATGTCCCCGGCCAGTTCGTCACCGCCGGATTCCTCGGCTTCACCCCCGCCAGCGGCGTCGTCCAGCAGTCCTTCGGCCAGTCCGTGGACCGGATGGGCAGCATGGTCGAGCAGGGCGTCTCCTCGCTGGTCCAGCTGCCCGGCAAGATCCCGGACCTGTGGAACGCCGCGTTCAACGGCGGCGAGCGCAAGCAGGACTCCCCGATGGGCGTGGTCGGCGCGGCCCGGGTCGGCGGCGAGGTCTTCTCCCTGCACATCCCGCCGGAGCAGCGGGTGGCGACGATGCTCTTCCTGGTCGCCGGCTTCAACCTCTCGCTGTTCCTGTTCAACATGCTGCCGCTGCTCCCGCTGGACGGCGGGCATATCGCCGGCGCCGTCTGGGAGGCGATCCGCCGGTCCTTCGCCAGGGTCTTCCGGCGGCCCGACCCCGGCCCCTTCGACGTCGCCAAGCTGATGCCGGTGGCCTACGTCGTCGCCGGGATCTTCATCTGCTTCACGCTGCTGGTGCTGGTGGCCGATGTCGTGAATCCGGTGAAACTGACCTGACGGCTTCGACCGGAATTCGGGTTTGGCGACGGCCGGACACCTCCGCGGCGTTTGGAGGCGTCCGGCCGTTCTCTTTCGAGGGTCCGCCCGAGCGCGATGTGCCTATCGACATACCGGTGCCGTAACCTCGGATGCCGGAGCCCGCCGAATCCGGGACCATGATCCATACCTTGGGGTTGCTCGCCAGATGACTGCCATTGCGCTGGGAATGCCGGACGTACCGGCCAAGCTCGCCGACCGCCGTGTCAGCCGCAAGATCCACGTCGGTTCGGTCGCCGTGGGCGGGGACGCGCCTGTCTCGGTGCAGTCCATGACGACCACCCGCACCTCCGACATCGGCGCCACGCTCCAGCAGATCGCCGAGCTGACGGCCTCCGGCTGCCAGATCGTCCGGGTCGCCTGCCCCACCCAGGACGACGCCGACGCCCTGCCGGTCATCGCGAAGAAGTCGCAGATTCCGGTCATCGCGGACATCCATTTCCAGCCGAAGTACGTCTTCGCCGCGATCGACGCCGGCTGTGCGGCCGTCCGCGTCAACCCCGGCAACATCAAGCAGTTCGACGACAAGGTCAAGGAGATCGCCAAGGCGGCCTCCGACGCCGGCACCCCCATCCGCATCGGCGTCAACGCCGGATCCCTGGACCGCCGCCTGCTCCAGAAGTACGGCAAGGCCACCCCCGAGGCGCTGGTCGAGTCCGCGCTGTGGGAGGCGTCCCTCTTCGAGGAGCACGGCTTCCGCGACATCAAGATCTCGGTCAAGCACAACGACCCGGTTGTGATGGTCAACGCCTACCGCCAGCTCGCCGCTCAGTGTGACTACCCGCTCCACCTGGGCGTCACCGAGGCCGGGCCCGCCTTCCAGGGCACCATCAAGTCCGCCGTCGCCTTCGGCGCGCTGCTCAGCGAGGGCATCGGCGACACCATCCGCGTCTCGCTGTCCGCGCCGCCGGCCGAGGAGGTCAAGGTCGGCATCTCCATCCTGGAGTCGCTCAACCTCCGCCAGCGCCGTCTCGAGATCGTCTCCTGCCCCTCCTGCGGCCGCGCCCAGGTCGACGTCTACAAGCTCGCCGACGAGGTCACCGCGGGCCTGGAGGGCATGGAGGTGCCGCTGCGCGTCGCCGTCATGGGCTGCGTCGTCAACGGCCCCGGCGAGGCCCGCGAGGCCGACCTCGGCGTCGCCTCCGGCAACGGCAAGGGCCAGATCTTCGTCAAGGGCGAGGTCATCAAGACCGTCCCCGAGTCCAAGATCGTCGAGACCCTCATCGAAGAGGCGCTGAAGATCGCCGCGCAGATGGAGGCCGACGGCGTCGCCTCCGGCGAGCCGGTCGTCACCGCCGCCGGCTGACCCCCCGCGAGATGCCGGTACCTCGCTTCGCTCGGCCCCGCATGCGCGGGGCGAGCACCTTTCGATGATGAGCTCGCTGCGCTCGCTCATGTGAGCCCCGCCGCCCACCGGGCCGCGGGGCTCGCCGCTGCCCGCCTGCGGGAACCGGTCTCCCCGCGGGCCGGGTGCCCGCCCGCAGGGGGAGGTAAAGTGCCAAGACCTGCTCCCGCCTGGCCTCCCAGGCCCGTAACGGTGAGGCATTCCGACACGTGCTGACGACCACCACCATCAAGGTCCTCGAGCCCGGGGAGCTCGACGATGCGCTCGCGGTCCTGGACCGCGACCCGGTCGCCAACGCCTTCGTCGCCGCCCGTGTGCAGATCGCCGGCCTCGACCCCTGGCGCCTCGGCGGCGAGATGTGGGGCTGGTACGTCGGGGGACGGCTGGAGTCGCTCTGCTACGCCGGCGCCAATCTCGTCCCGGTGTGCGCCACCTCCGAGGCCGTGCACGGCTTCGCCGAACGGGCGCGCCGCCAGGGCCGGCGCTGCTCCTCCGTCGTCGGCCCCGCCGGACCCACCGCCGAGCTGTGGTCGCTGCTGGAGCCGCACTGGGGACCGGCCCGCGAGGTGCGCGCCCACCAGCCCCTGATGGTGACGAACGCGCCGTCCGCCGAGATCCCGCCCGACCCCTACGTCCGCCGGATCCGCAAGAACGAGATGGACCTGATCATGCCGGCGTGCGTGGCCATGTTCACCGAAGAGGTCGGCATCTCGCCGATGGCCGGCGACGGCGGGCTGCTCTACCAGGCCCGGGTCGCCGAGCTGGTCGGCGCCGGGCGGTCCTTCGCCCGTATCGAGGACGGCAAGGTCATCTTCAAGGCCGAGATCGGGGCCGCGACGCCGCGGGCCTGCCAGATCCAGGGGGTCTGGGTCGATCCCGCCTACCGGGGCAAGCGGCTCTCGGAGACGGGGATGGCGGCGGTGCTGCGCTATGCGCTCAGCGATGTGGCGCCGGTGGCCAGCCTGTACGTCAACGACTTCAACGCCGCGGCCCGTGCGGCGTACCGGCGGGTGGGGTTCCGGGAGGTCGGGGCCTTCATGAGCGTGCTGTTCTGAGCGGTGGTGCCGCCTTGTTGCCGCCTTGTACGCTCGCGACCATGGATGACGTCGCGGTCGGCCCTCTCGATCTCGCCGCCCGCGTGGACGACGCGCTCGCGGTACAGGCGCTGGCATTCGGCCTGAGCCAGGACGAGGTCGCGGTCCGGCGGCACATCGTGCTGCGCCATCTGGGCTGCCGCGGCGCGCGGGCCCTGGGGGCCACCACCCCCGAGGGGCACCTCGTCGGGTTCGTGTACGGCATGCCCAACGACCGGGCGCACTGGTGGTCCACCGTCGTCGAACCGTATCTGCGCAGCGAGCACCTCGATCACTGGCTGGACGACTCCTTCGTCATCACCGAGCTGCACGTCCACCCCGCCTACCAGGGCCGCGGCATCGGACGGGCGCTGATCACCCGGATCACCGACGAGGCGGCCGAGCCCCGGTCGATCCTGTCCGCGATCGATGTGGAGAGCCCGGCCCGGGGGCTGTACCGGTCGCTGGGCTACATCGACATCGCGCGACGGGTGCTGTTCCCGAGCGCGCCGACGCCGTACGCCGTGATGGGCGCGCCGCTTCCGCTGATACGGCCCTGACCATTTCGGTGCGGCGGAACACATTTCCGTGCGCCACACCCCTGCGGCTAACCTCCTGGGAGTCACCTTTCTTACGCAGGAGAAACTCCCATGGCCAACGCCGCACAGGTTCAGCGCATGTCCCGCTTGATGATCAAGACACTGCGCGAGGACCCGGCCGACGCCGAGACCGCCAGCCACAAGCTGCTCGTCCGCGCCGGGTACGTCCGCCGCTCCTCCGCCGGCATCTGGACGTGGCTGCCGCTGGGCAAGAAGGTCCTGGAGAACGTCTCCCGCATCGTCCGCGAAGAGATGGACGCCATCGGCGCCCAGGAAGTGCTGCTGCCGGCCCTGCTGCCCAAGGAGCCCTACGAGGTCAGCAACCGCTGGGACGAGTACGGCGACCTCCTCTTCCGCCTCAAGGACCGCAAGGGCGCCGACTACCTCCTCGGCCCCACGCACGAAGAGATCTTCACCCTCACCGTCAAGGACCAGTGCACGTCCTACAAGGACCTGCCGGTGATGCTCTACCAGATCCAGACCAAGTACCGCGACGAGGCCCGTCCGCGCTCCGGTGTGCTGCGCGGCCGCGAGTTCCAGATGAAGGACTCCTACAGCTTCGACGTCACCGACGAGGGCCTGGCGGAGTCCTACGCGCTGCACCGCGCCGCGTACGAGAAGATCTTCGCGCGCCTGGGCCTGGACTTCCGCATCGTCTCCGCCGTCTCCGGCGCGATGGGCGGCTCCGCGTCCGAGGAGTTCCTGGCGCCCGCGGCCGCCGGTGAGGACACCTTCGTCGACTGCCCGGCGTGTGACTACGCGGCCAACACGGAGGCCGTGACGGTCAAGGTCGAGCCGGTCGACGGCTCCGGCCACGGCCCCGTCGAGGAGCTGGACACCCCCGACACCCCGACCATCGAGAAGCTCGCCGAGCACCTGGGCGTCCCGGCCTCGGCGACGCTGAAGAACCTGCTGGTCAAGGTCGACGGCGAGATCGTCGCGGTGGGCGTCCCCGGCAACCGCGAGGTCGACCTCGGCAAGCTCGGCGAGCACCTCGCGCCGGCCGTCGTCGAGCTGGTCACCGCCGAGGACTTCGTCGAGCGGCCGGAGCTGGTCCGCGGCTACGTGGGCCCGCAGGGCCTGGCGGGCAAGTCCTTCCGCTACCTCGCCGACCCGCGCGTCGCCTCCGGTACGGCCTGGATCACCGGCGCCAACAAGGAGGGCAAGCACGCCCGCAACGTCGTCGCGGGCCGTGACTTCGAGGTCGACGAGTACCTCGACGTGGTCGTCGTGGAGCCGGGCGACCCCTGCCCGAAGTGCGGCACCGGCCTGAAGATCGACCGCGCCATCGAGATCGGCCACATCTTCCAGCTCGGCCGCAAGTACGCCGACGCCTTCGAGCTCGACGTCCTCGGCCAGAACGGCAAGCCGGCCCGGGTCACCATGGGCTCGTACGGCATCGGCGTCTCCCGGGCGGTGGCCGCCCTCGCCGAGCAGACCCACGACGAGGCCGGGCTGTGCTGGCCGCGCGAGGTCGCCCCGGCCGATGTGCACGTCGTCGCGGCGGGCAAGGCCAAGCAGACCGAGCTGGCGCTGTCGGTGGGCGAGCAGCTGGGCGCCGCGGGGCTGCGGGTGCTGGTCGACGACCGGCCCGGCGTGTCGCCCGGTGTGAAGTTCACCGACGCGGAGCTGCTGGGCGTGCCGACGATCGTGGTCGCCGGGCGCCGCGCCGGTGAGGGCGTGGTCGAGGTCAAGGACCGGCGCACGGGCGAGCGCGAGGAGCTGACGGTCGAGGAGGCCGTGGCCAAGCTCAGCGCCTGAGGCGTACAGCGGCACCCGGGGCCTGTCCGACCCGTCGGACGGGCCCTACAGCCAGGCGGCGAACTCCAGCAGCAGTTCGCCGCGCTGGCGGTCGCCGACGGCCGCCTCGCGAACGGCGGTCAGGACGGCGCGGCACAGCGTCCAGTCGCGCAGCCGGTCGCGGTCCACGTCCAGGGAGTCGGCCAGCTTGGCCACGCGGCGCCGGGCGGCGGCGGCCGCGCCCGATCCCGCCATCAGGTCCTCGAAGCGGTCCAGGACGAGGGCGGCCAGGTCGTAGGCGCGCTCGCCGACCAGCGGCGCGGGGCCGATGGCCAGCCACGGCGCGCGCTCGCCCGCCAGGACCTTGCCCTGGCGGAAGGCGCCGTGCAGCAGGACGTGTTCGGTGGCCGTCGTCGGCAGGGCCTCGCGCAGTTCGCGCGCCTCTGCCAGGAGGGGCGCGGCGTCGGGGCTGTCGGCCCGGGCCGCGCTCAGCGTCCGCACGGCCTGCTCGGTCTGGCCCGCCAGGGTGGGGAAGGGATGGCCGGGGCCCGGCTCCACCCACAGGCGGCGTACCGTGCCGGCCGCTTCCAGGAGGGCCTTGGCCTCGGGCAGGGAACGCAGGGACACCGCGCCGTGCAGGCGTTCCAGCAGGAGCGCGCCGGTCGCCTCGTCGCGGCGCAGCAGGCGGGCCGCGCCCCAGCCGTCCCATATGCCCAGGGCTTCGGCCTCGTGCGCTCGCCCCGGCGCGGGGAACTTCAGGGCCGCGGGGGTGTCGTCCCGTTGGCGTACGAGCGCCACCAGGCTGCTGCGGCCACCGGGGGCGTGCACCCGTTCCAGCGTCAGATCCCAGGACACCAGCTGCTGCTGAAGCAGCGTCGGAAGCGCGGCGAGCCACTGCCGTTCGGGACTTTCCGGATCGCTGCTCAGCGAACTCACCAACCGCTGGGGCGGTTCGATGGGTGCCGTTGCCATGCCTGAGCTGTCCCTTTCCGGTGGTTCAGAGCGCGTTCGAGGGCGCGCTCGGGGACGGGGCCGGCGCACCGGCCGCCCGCTCCACGAGCCCAGGGAAGGCTACGCCGCTGCCCCGCCAGCGCACCGACCGGACCGCCGCCTCCCGCAGCGCGGCCGCCGCGTCCAGGCGGCGGGACTTCTCCGCGGACCGTACGAGATCGGCGTAGACGGCCGCCAGCCGGTCCTCCAGCTCCGCTGCCAGGCGCAGCGCGGCCGCGGCGTCCGGGACGGGGAAGGGCAGCTCGTAGGCGGCCGCCGCGGCGTGCGGGGTGCCGCCCAGGTCCCGTACGGTGCGGCGCAGCGCGTCCCGGCGTGCGCGATGGGCGTCGTACGCCTCCTGGGCCTCCTTGCGGCGGGCCGGGGAGATCCGGCCGCCGACCACGCCGTAGCCGTACACGGCGGCGTATTCGGCCGCCAGGGCCGCCTGCGCAGCGGTGAGCTCTGTTGCTGTCATGGTGCGGATGCCTTCGGGGTGTTGTGGTGGCTTACGGCTTGGCCAGCAGATAGGCGTGGGCGGCACCGGCGGCCGCCACGGAGGCCAGCAGGCGGGCCAGCTCGGGCGGGGCGCCGGGCAGCGCCCGGGTACGGCGGTCGGCCAGATCGCGCTCGGCTTGGGCCAGCTGCTTGCGGGCCGTCGGCGCGTCGGGTGCGGCCGGGGGGTGCGACACGCCGGTGCGGGACTTCCCGGCGCCGAACGCCTCGGCGTGGCGGGCCACTTCGGCGCGCAGCGGCCGCAGGGCCGGTGCCAGGGTGGGGTGGGCGGCCAGGGCGGCGTCGTAGCGGGCCAGCAGTGCGGTGCTGTCCCGGGCGGCGCCTTGGCGCAGACGGTCGGCGGACGAGGAGCTTTCGGCCCGCTGGGGGGCCGGGTCCTCGGAACAGGCGGTGAGCCAGGCCGCGCCGCCCAGGGCGGCGCCGGTCAGCAGGGTCCTTCTGCGCGTGAGCGCCACGTTCGGCTCCCGGGGGTCTTTCGTTGTGATCACCGCAGGCGAGAGTATCCGTGCCCGCCCACCGAATCGTCAGTACCCCGCCGGAACAGATAGGCTTTGACCCGACACGCGATCTACCCACAACAGCACACGCGGCCGAGGAGTCACCCGGATGAGCACGACCCAGAACGAGAGGCTGCGCGGACTGCTTGAACCGCTCGTCGCCGCGCGAGACCTGGATCTGGAAGAGATCGAGGTGACCCCCGCGGGCCGGCGGAGGGTGCTGAGGATCGTGGTCGATTCCGACGACGGGGTCCAGCTGGACGACTGTGCGGCCGTCAGCCGCGAGGTGTCGCAGGCGCTGGACGAGTCCGACGTGATGGGCGGCGCCCCCTACACCCTCGAGGTGACCTCTCCCGGCGCCGACCGGCCGCTGACCGAGCTGCGGCACTACCGCCGCGCCGTCGGAAGGCTCGTCAAGGCCCGATTGAGTGACGGCGGTGAGCTGGTCGCGCGGATCGTGTCCGTGGACGAGGACGGCCTCGATCTCGAGGTGCCGGGGGTCAAGGGCCGCAAGCCGACCGAGCGGCGGATCGCGTTCGACGAGATCGAGCGGGCCCGGGTCGAGCTGGAATTCAGCCGTAAGGACGAGAAGAAGGAGGAGGCGTAGCCGTGGACATCGACATGAGTGCCCTGCGGGGTCTGGTGCGGGAGAAGGAGATCTCGTTCGACCTGCTGGTCGAGGCGATCGAGTCGGCCCTCCTCATCGCATACCACCGCACCGAGGGCAGCCGCCGTCACGCACGGGTGGAGCTCGACCGCAACACCGGGCATGTGACGGTGTGGGCGAAGGAGGACCCGGAGGACGTGGCGGAGGGCGCCGAGCCGCGCGAATTCGACGACACTCCGTCGGGTTTCGGCCGTATCGCGGCCACCACCGCCAAGCAGGTCATCCTCCAGCGGCTGCGGGACGCCGAGGAGGAGATCACCTTCGGCGAGTACGCCGGGCGCGAGGGCGATGTCGTCACCGGTGTGGTGCAGCAGGGCAAGGACCCCAAGAACGTGCTGGTCGACATCGGTCGGCTGGAGGCGATCCTGCCGGTGCAGGAGCAGGTGCCCGGTGAGGACTACGCGCACGGCACGCGGCTGCGGTCGTATGTCGTGCGGGTGGTCAAGGGCGTGCGCGGGCCGTCGGTGACGCTGTCGCGGACCCACCCGAATCTGGTCAAGAAGCTGTTCGCGATGGAGGTCCCCGAGATCGCGGACGGGTCGGTGGAGATCGCCGCCATCGCGCGGGAGGCCGGGCACCGGACCAAGATCGCGGTGCGGTCGACGCGGTCCGGGCTGAACGCCAAGGGCGCCTGCATCGGGCCCATGGGCGGCCGGGTGCGGGCCGTGATGGCCGAGCTCAACGGCGAGAAGATCGACATCGTGGACTGGTCGGAGGATCCGGCCGAGCTGGTCGCCCATGCGCTCTCCCCGGCGCGGGTCAGCAAGGTCGAGGTCGTCGACCTGGCGGCGCGCTCCGCGCGGGTGACCGTGCCCGACTACCAGCTGTCGCTGGCGATCGGCAAGGAAGGGCAGAACGCCCGCCTCGCCGCCCGTCTCACCGGCTGGCGGATCGACATCCGGCCCGATACGGAACAGCACGCTCCGCAGGAGTAGCCGTCCGGATGCGCCGCGGCCCTCTGACAGGGGCCGCGGCGGGGATTCTGAGCCGACGTTCGGTCTTCACCCCATCGGGGTGAGGCCGCTACGGGGAGGTAGACTTAAGCAGTGTCTGGCCGGACGCATGCCCGCGCATGCCCTGAGCGTACTTGTCTGGGTTGCCGGGAGCGGGTGGCCAAGGGCGATTTGCTGCGCATCGTGATGATCGAGGGTGAGTGTGTCCCTGATCGGCGCGGTACGCTGCCCGGCCGGGGTGCCTATGTGCACCCCACACCGGTCTGCCTCGACCTGGCGGTCCGCCGCCGGGCGTTTGCCCGGGCTTTTCGGGGCCCGGGACCGTACGACACGGCGGCTCTGCGCCGGGCCGTCGAGCGGAACGGGTCCACAGCGGCCCGTTAATGCAATGGCGCAAGCAGTAAAAGCACAGTAAGAACGCACAGCGCACGGAAAACCGTGCGGTCAGGTACCTCGCGAGTCGGAAGTAGGTCGAGATTGCGATGAGCACTCGATGAGTACGCGATGAGTACGCCCATGAAGTAGCGACGGTCCGGCGCAACCCGGACCTAAAAGGAGCGAAGTGGCTAAGGTCCGGGTATACGAACTCGCCAAGGAGTTCGGAGTTGAGAGCAAGGTCGTCATGGCCAAGCTCCAAGAACTCGGTGAGTTTGTCCGTTCGGCGTCCTCGACGATCGAGGCGCCGGTTGTTCGCAAGCTGACCGACGCTTTCCAGGCAGGCAGCGGCAGCGGCCGCGCCGCCGGGAAGCCCGCGGCGCCGCGCAAGTCGGCCCCCGCGAAGCCGTCGGCGCCCTCTCCGGCGCAGGCCGGGGGCACCTCCCCTGCCGCCAAGGCATCGGGGGGACGTCCTGCTGCCCCGAAGCCGGGCGCCCCCAAGCCGGGCCCCGCGGCTCCGGCACCGGCCGCCCCCGAGGCGCCCAAGAGCAGCACCCCCTCCGCGGCGCCCACGCCGGGCCCGCGCCCCACGCCGGCCCCCAAGGCGCCGGCGCCCAAGCCCGCTCCGGCCGCCCCCGCGCAGCCCGAGTTCCAGGCTCCGCCGGCCGCGCCCGCGCCCGGCCCCTCCGCCCCGCGTCCGGGCGCCGAACGTCCGGCCCCGCGTCCCGGCGGCCGTCCCGGCCCCGGCCAGGGTGCTCCGGGCCGCGGCGGTGCCCCGCGTCCGGGTGCCGAGCGTCCGGGCCCCCGCCCGGGTGCCCGTCCCTCCGGTCCCCGTCCGGGCAACAACCCCTTCACCTCCGGCGGCTCGACGGGCATGGCCCGTCCGCAGGCCCCCCGTCCCGGCGGCGCCCCGCGTCCCGGTGGCCAGGGCGGCCCCGGCGGCCCGCGTCCGCAGGGCGGCGGCCAGGGCGGCCCCCGTCCCCAGGGCCAGGGCGGCGCGCGTCCGACCCCCGGTGGTATGCCCCGTCCGCAGGGTGCGGCTCCCGGCGGTGCCGGTCCGCGTCCCGGTGGCGGCGGCGGTAACCGTCCGAACCCGGGCATGATGCCGCAGCGTCCGGCTGCCGGCCCGCGTCCGGGCCCCGGTGGCGGCGGCCGTGGTCCCGCGGGTGCCGGCCGTCCCGGTGGCGGCGGCGGTCGTCCGGGCGGTGGCGGCGGCTTCGCCGGCCGTCCCGGTGGCGGCGGCGGTCGTCCGGGTGGCGGCGGCGGCTTCGCCGGTCGTCCCGGTGGCGGTGGCCCCGGCGGCGGTGGCGGCGGCTTCGGCGGTCGTCCCGGCTTCGCCGGCCGTCCCGGCGGTCCCGGTGGCCGTGGTGGCACGCAGGGTGCGTTCGGCCGTCCCGGCGGTCCGGCGCGTCGTGGCCGCAAGTCGAAGCGCCAGAGGCGTCAGGAGTACGAGGCCATGCAGGCCCCGTCGGTCGGCGGCATCATGCTGCCGCGCGGCAACGGTGCGACGGTTCGCCTGTCGCGCGGTGCCTCGCTGACGGACTTCGCGGAGAAGATCAACGCCAACCCGGCGTCGCTGGTCCAGGTCATGCTGAACCTCGGCGAGATGGTCACCGCGACCCAGTCGGTCTCCGACGAGACGCTCCAGCTGCTCGCCGACGAGATGAACTACGTCGTCGAGATCGTCAGCCCGGAGGAGGAGGACCGCGAGCTGCTCGAGTCCTTCGACATCGAGTTCGGCGAGAACGAGGGCGGCGAGGAGATGCTGGTCTCCCGTCCGCCGGTGGTGACCGTCATGGGTCACGTCGACCACGGTAAGACCCGCCTGCTGGACGCGATCCGCAAGACCAACGTGGTCGCGGGCGAGGCCGGCGGCATCACGCAGCACATCGGTGCGTACCAGGTCACGACCCAGGTCAACGACGAAGACCGCGCGATCACCTTCATCGACACCCCCGGTCACGAGGCGTTCACCGCCATGCGTGCCCGTGGTGCCAAGTCGACCGACATCGCGATCCTCGTGGTGGCGGCCAACGACGGTGTCATGCCGCAGACGATCGAGGCGCTGAACCACGCCAAGGCGGCCGATGTGCCGATCGTGGTCGCGGTCAACAAGATCGACGTCGAGGGTGCCGACCCGACCAAGGTCCGCGGTCAGCTGACCGAGTACGGCCTGGTGGCCGAGGAGTACGGCGGCGACACCATGTTCGTCGACATCTCCGCGCGCCAGGGCACCAACATCGAGCAGCTGCTCGAGGCCGTCGTCCTCACCGCGGACGCCGCGCTCGACCTGCGTGCCAACGCGGAGCAGGACGCGCAGGGCATCGCGATCGAGGCTCACCTCGACCGTGGCCGCGGCGCCGTGGCCACCGTCCTGGTCCAGCGCGGCACGCTGCGCGTCGGCGAGACCATGGTCGTCGGCGACGCCTACGGCCGCGTCCGGGCGATGCTCGACGACAAGGGCAACAACGTCGAGGAAGCGGGTCCCTCGACCCCCGTCCTGGTCCTGGGTCTGACCAACGTCCCGGGCGCCGGCGACAACTTCCTGGTGGTCGACGAGGACCGTACGGCCCGTCAGATCGCCGAGAAGCGCGCGGCGCGCGAGCGCAACGCCGCCTTCGCCAAGCGCACCCGCCGGGTGTCCATGGAGGACCTCGACAAGGTGCTCAAGGCCGGCGAGATCCAGCAGCTCAACCTCATCATCAAGGGCGATGCGTCCGGTTCGGTGGAGGCTCTCGAGTCCTCGCTGCTCCAGCTCGATGTGGGCGAGGAGGTCGACATCCGCGTGCTGCACCGCGGCGTGGGTGCGGTCACCGAGTCCGACATCAACCTGGCGACCGGCTCCGACGCGATCGTGATCGGCTTCAACGTGCGCGCCGAGGGGCGTGCCACGCAGCTGGCCGAGCGCGAGGGCGTCGACGTCCGCTACTACTCGGTCATCTACCAGGCGATCGAGGAGATCGAGGCGGCGCTCAAGGGCCTGCTCAAGCCGGAGTACGAGGAGGTCGAGCTCGGTACGGCCGAGATCCGCGAGATCTTCCGCTCGTCCAAGCTCGGCAACATCGCGGGTGTGCTCATCCGCTCCGGCGAGGTCAAGCGCAACACCAAGGCGCGCCTCATCCGCGACGGCAAGGTCATCGCGGAGGACCTCACCATCCAGGGTCTGCGTCGCTTCAAGGACGACGTCACCGAGATTCGCGAAGGTTTCGAGGGCGGTATCAACCTCGGCAACTACAACGACATCAAGGTCGACGACGTCATCGCGACGTACGAGATGCGGGAGAAGCCGCGCGGCTGATGTCGCAGCCCGTGCGTAGCGCGGACCACCCGGGGTGGTGGTCGGGCGACGGGCGGGCGAGCTTCACCGGGGCCGGTCGGCGGGAAATCCGTCGATCGGCCCCGGCCGTTGCGTGTACCGTGCGAAGGACCGACGGATCGGATGATCCGTACGCCCCCGGCCACCGCCGGAGGTGCCCCCAAGGCCCCACGGGTGGCTTTACCCGTCGTGCATGTACGTAGGGACGCTGTCCTTCGACCTGCTTCTCGGCGACGTACGGTCGCTGAAGGAGAAGCGCTCGGTCGTCCGCCCGATCGTCGCCGAGCTGCACCGCAAATTCGCGGTGAGCGTGGCCGAGGTCGGGGACCAGGACCTGTACCGCAGGGCCAGAATCGGCCTGGCGGTGGTGTCCGGGGACGCCGGGCATCTGACGGATGTCATGGACCGCTGCGAGCGCCTGGTCGCCGCACGGCCCGAAGTGGAGCTGCTGTCGGCGCGCCGGCGGCTGCACGGCGACGACGACTGACCCGCAAGGGGCATCGCGCCGCCGGTGGAAGCACAATTGTGGAAGACAAGAAGGAGACGGACCAGTGGCCGACAATGCGCGGGCGAAGAAGCTGGCGGACCTCATCCGGGAGGTGGTCGCCCAGAAGCTCCAGCGCGGCATCAAGGACCCGCGGCTCGGTTCGCACGTGACCATCACGGACACCCGGGTCACCGGCGACCTGCGGGAGGCTACGGTCTTCTACACGGTCTACGGGGACGACGAGGAGCGGGCCAGCGCGGCCGCGGGCCTCGAAAGCGCCAAGGGCATCCTGCGCTCGGCGGTCGGGGCGGCGGCCGGCACCAAGTTCACGCCGACCCTGTCGTTCGTGGCGGACGCCCTGCCGGAGAACGCCCGGACCATCGAGGACCTGCTCGACAAGGCGCGGGCCTCGGACGCCAAGGTGCGCGAGGTCTCCTCGGGCGCCCAGTACGCCGGCGAGGCCGACCCGTACCGCAAGCCGGGCGAAGACGTCGACGAGGCGGACGACGAGGGCCGAGCGGCAGAATGAAGCGTGAGAGCAACAAGCCGGGCGGCCTGATCATCGTCGACAAGCCGGCCGGTTTCACTTCGCACGATGTCGTGGCGAAGATGCGCGGTATGGCCCGCACCCGCCGGGTCGGGCATGCCGGCACGCTCGACCCGATGGCCACGGGCGTCCTCGTCCTCGGCATCGAGCGGGCCACCAAGCTGCTCGGTCATCTGGCGCTGACGGAGAAGGAGTACGTCGGCACGATCCGGCTCGGCCAGACGACGGTGACCGATGACGCGGAGGGCGAGATCACCGCGTCCAAGGCGGCGCACGGCCTCGCCCGGGAGGACATCGACGCGGGGATCGCGGCGCTGTCCGGGGCGATCATGCAGGTGCCGTCGAAGGTCAGCGCCATCAAGATCGACGGTAAGCGGTCCTACTCGCGGGTGCGCGAGGGCGAGGACGTGGAGATCCCGGCCCGGCCGGTGACCGTCTCCTCGTTCGTGCTGTATTCGGTGACCGAGACCGAGGCGGCGGACGGCACCCCGGTGACCGACCTGCTGGTCTCGGTGGAGTGCTCCTCCGGTACGTACATCCGCGCCCTCGCCCGCGACCTGGGCGCCGGGCTCGGCGTCGGCGGCCATCTGACGGCGCTGCGGCGCACCCGGGTGGGCCCGTACAAGCTGGACCGGGCGCGCACCCTCGAACAGCTCCAGGCCGCGGTGGACGACGCCGAGGGCCCGGGGCTGCCGGTCATGCCGATCGGCGAGGCGGCGGCCGCGGCGTTCACCCGCTGGGACGTGGCCGAGCCGCAGGCGCGGCTGCTGATGAACGGTGCCCGGATCCCGATCCCGCGCTTCGAGGCCGAGGGCCCCGTGGCGGCGTTCGGGCCGGACGGCACGTTCCTGGCGCTGGTGGAGAACCAGGGAGGGAAGGCGAAGAGCCTGGCCGTCTTCGGCTGACGCGGGAGACGGCGGGGTGCGGCGGTGGCCGGTTCCGGTGCGCGCAGGCGTACGGGACCGGCCACCGGCCGTTCGCGGGCGCCGCGGGGCCGACGGGTCCCGGGGCCGCCGGGGGAGGTGGTGGACCGCCGGACGGCCGGACGGACGTGGGCGCGGCCCGCGGTCCACCATCCCCCTCGCCTTGACTCTGTCCACCGCGGTGCGATGATTCACTCCTTCGGCGCGGCGCTCGGAGTGAATCACCGCGCGGAAGGGGGCGCTTTTGCCGCCATCTCCTCGGCGGGGCACCGGAGTTGGCGGTCCGTGCGGCGCCCGTCGCGGCCCCGGAGCGCCTGCGGGAGACCCTTCGCGCGAAGCACCTCCCCGGGCATGGCAGTCTTAGACCTGCGCCATGGCGAAATGGCGCTTGGGACGGACAAGGGTTCGGGCGAGGAGCGGGCACAGTGCAGCGCTGGCGTGGCTTGGAGGACATCCCCGAGGGCTGGGGACGCAGCGTCGTCACCATCGGCTCGTACGACGGTGTGCACCGCGGCCACCAATTGATCATCGGCAAGGCCGTCGAGCGCGCTCGTGAGCTGGGCGTTCCCGCGGTGGTCGTCACCTTCGACCCGCACCCGAGCGAGGTGGTGCGCCCCGGCACCCATCCGCCGCTGCTCGCACCGCACCACCGGCGCGCGGAGCTGATGGCGGAGCTGGGCGTGGACGCCGTGCTGATCCTGCCGTTCACCAAGGAGTTCTCGCAGCTGGCGCCGGCCGACTTCGTGGTCAAGGTCCTGGTGGACAAGCTGCACGCCCGGCTCGTCGTCGAGGGCCCCAACTTCCGCTTCGGACACCGGGCGAGCGGCACCGTCGACACCCTCGCCGAGCTCGGCCGGACCTACGACTTCACGGTGGAGATCATCGACCTCTTCGAGCGCGGTACGGCGGGCGGCGGCGAGGCGTTCTCCTCCACCCTGGTCCGCCGGCTGGTCGCCGACGGCGACATGACCGGCGCGCGGGAGGTCCTGGGCCGGCCGCACCGCGTCGAGGGCGTCGTCGTCCGCGGCGCCCAGCGCGGCCGCGAGATGGGCTTCCCCACGGCCAACGTGGAGACCCTGCCGCATACCGCCATCCCGGCCGACGGCGTCTACGCGGGCCTGCTGCACGTCGAGGGCGAGGCGATGCCCGCGGCGATCTCCGTCGGCACCAACCCGCAGTTCGACGGCAAGGTCCGCACCGTCGAGGCCTACGCCATCGACCGCGTCGGCCTGGACCTGTACGGCCTGCACGTCGCCGTCGACTTCCTCGCCTACATCCGTGGCCAGGAGAAGTTCGACACCCTCGACGCGCTGCTGGAGCGGATGGCGATCGATGTGAAGCAGGCGCGGGACCTGATCGCCGCGGCGGACTGACGCGACGCAGCGGGGGACACTCGGGGGAAGACGGTCGGGGGAACAACGTGAGGCTGCCGGAATCGACGCCGCTCGCGACCGTACCGTCGCTGCCCCGCCCCGGACCGGGCGGCCGGGTGCTGGGCGCCGTGCTCTTCGTCCTCGCCCTGGTCGTGTTCGGTCTGGCCTTCTCCCGTATCGCGTATGCCGGCGGGTTCGCCGGGACGCCCGGCACGCTGACGGCGGCGAGCTGCCATGCCCAGCGAGCGGCCGGGAGCGGCCACCCCGCCGGCGGGCCCACCGTGTGCGAGGGCACCTTCCGTTCCGACGACGGCCGCAGCACGGACGAGGTGGCGACGGTCCGGGCGGACGCGACACCGGGCGACCGGATCGCCGTACAGGGGGCGGACGGAGAGTATGTGCGCACCGGCGCGGGCGAAGTGGCCCGCTGGATCGCGCTGTTCTTCTCCGGCTGGCTGGTGGCGGCCTTCGGCGTGCCCTTCGCCGCGACCGGGATGCTGCCGCGGAGCGGTGTCCAGGCGGCCCTGATCAACCGCTCGGTGTCCGGCACGCGGGCCGGGACGGTACGCAACCGGCTCTACCTGGTGGGCCTCGGGGGCGCGGCGGTGAGCCTGCTGGTGACCTGGATGCTGTGACCCCGAACTGGCTGTGGTGACCCGCCCAGTTGTTGTGACCCTGCACACGCGAAGGGCCCCGCACCGGGTGCGGGGCCCTTCGCCTGTCGTTCGCTACGTCCGGCTCACTGCGGAGGCGGCTGCTGGGTCCAGCCGCCGCCGTCCGGCAGGGGAGCGTCCGGTGCCGGCTGTTGCTGCTGCCAGCCCGCCGGGGGCTGGCCGGGCTGCTGCTGCCAGCCGCCCTGCTGCGGGGGGTAACCGGCGGGCGGCTGCGCGGGCTGCCCCTGCTGCTGCGGGTAGCCCTGCTGCGGCTGCTGGCCCTGCTGGCCCTGCTGGCCCTGCTGGCCCTGCTGGCCCTGCTGGGCGTACTGCTGCTGGGCGTACGGGTCGCCGCCCATCTGCTGCTGCGCGTACATGCCCTGCGCCTGCTGCTGGCGTGCGAAGTCCTCGGCCACCAGGGCGGAGAGGTTGAAGTACGCCTCGCGGGTCTTGGGCCGCATCATGTCGAGGTCGACCTCGGCGCCGGCGGCGAGATGCTCGTCGAAGGGGACGACGACCACGCCGCGGCAGCGCGTCTCGAAGTGCGACACGATGTCGTCGATCTTGATCATCTTGCCGGTCTCGCGGACCCCGGAGATGACCGTGATACCGCGCTGCACCAGGTCGGCGTAGCCGTGCGCGGACAGCCAGTCCAGCGTCGTACTGGCGCTGCTCGCACCGTCCACGGACGGGGTGGAGATGATGATCAACTGGTCGGCGAGGTCGAGGACTCCGCGCATCGCGCTGTAGAGCAGGCCGGTGCCCGAGTCGGTGAGGATGATCGGGTACTGCTTGCCCAGGATGTCGATCGCCCGGCGGTAGTCGTCGTCGTTGAAGGTCGTCGAGACGGCCGGGTCGACGTCGTTGGCGAGGATCTCCAGACCCGAGGGGGCCTGCGAGGTGAACCGGCGGATGTCCATGTAGCTGTGCAGATGCGGAATCGCCTGCACCAGGTCACGGATGGTCGCACCGGTCTCGCGGCGCACCCGTCGGCCGAGCGTGCCGGCGTCCGGGTTGGCGTCGATCGCCAGGATCTTGTCCTGCCGCTCGGAGGCCAGGGTGGCGCCCAGCGCGGTGGTGGTCGTCGTCTTGCCGACGCCGCCCTTGAGGCTGATCACCGCGATCCGGTAGCAGGACATCACCGGCGTACGGATCAGCTGGAGCTTCTGCTGCCGCTCCTCCAGCTCCTTCTTCGCGCCCAGCTTGAACTTCGACGGCTGCGCGTTGGCGCCCGGCTTGCGCTTCTTGGGCTGGTTGCGCAGCAGGCGGTCGGAGGTCAGCTCGACGGCGGCGCTGTAGCCGAGCGGTGCGCCCGGGGCGGCCCGCTGCGGCTGCTGCTGGCCGGGCTGCGAGTACTGGGCGTAGTTCGCCGCGGCGTTGGGGTCGACGCCCTGCTGGCCGGGGAACGGCTGGGGCTGCTGCGGCTGTTGCGGCTGCTGGGACTGCTGTGCCTGGGCCTGCTGCTGTGCGTGCTGGGCCTGGGCGGCGGCCTGCTGCTGGGCCTGGGCCTGGGCCTGGGCCTGTGCTTGGGCCTGGGCAGCCTGCTGGGCGGCGGCCTGCTGCTGGTTGTACGCGGGCTGCTGCGGCGGCTGTTGGCCCTGCTGCGGGTAGGGCTGCTGCTGCGGATAGCCGTAAGCGGACTGCTGCTGCGCCGCGTTGGGGTTCTGCGGCGGCTGCTGGGCCTGCTGCTGGGGGTATCCGTAGGCGGGCTGCGGAGCGGGCTGCGGATAGCCGTACGCGGGCTGCTGCTGGGCCTGCTGTGGGTACCCCTGCTGCGGCTGCTGCGGATAGCCGGCCTGGGGCTGCTGCGGCGGCGCTTGCTGCGGTACGGGAGCCTGCTGGGGCTGCGGCTGGCCCTGCTGCGGCGGCAGCGACTGACCGGCCTGGCCCGTCCGCGGGTCCGCGGGCTGGAACTCCGGCGGCAGCGGCGGCAGTTGGCCCTGCTGCGGCTGCTGCTGGCCGTCCGCGGGCCAGGGGGCGCCCTGCTGCGGTACGCCCTGCTGGGGCTGCTGCTGGGCCTGCTGAGGCGGTACGGGGGCCTGCTGCGGGGCGGCCTCCGGCTGCGGCTGGGCCTGCGCGGGGATGCTCGGCTGCGGCTGTGCGGGGGCAGGCTGGGCCGATGCGGCCTGGGCCTCGGCGGGCGCGGGCTGCTCGGGCACCTGCGGCGCGGGAGCGGGCGCCTCGGGGGCGTGGGGCGCGGGCGCGGCCTCCGGCTGCGACGCACCCGCCGCCGGCGCGTCCTGTGCCTGCGGCTCGTCGTCGTCATCGTCGTCCCACAGCGAGGCCGAGGGATCGACACCGGTGCCCGAACGCACCCGGTCCTCGCCGGAGCCGCCGCCGGACGCGGCCGGGGCGGCCTCCGGGGTCTGCGGCGCGGCGGCGGGGGCCGCGTCGGCGGGCTCGTTGGGGCGCAGCGTCGGGAACCCGGGCGGCGCGGCGTCCGCCGGCGGGGTCACGGGCGCCGGCGCACCCTGGGCCGGGCCGCCCTGCGGCGGCACACCGGGCGGGCCCTGCGGCGGCCCGGTGGGCGGCGCCGCCTCGGGCGCGGGTGCGGGCGCAGGAGGCTGCGCGGCGGCGGTACCGGCGCCTCCGCTGGTGTCGTTGCTGGCATACCAGGCCGGAGCGGCGAAATCGATCTTGAATTCGCCGGTCAGGTCGAACTCCTGGTCATCGTCAGGATCGTTCCCGTCCGGACGGAAAGCCTCCTGGTCCCTCACTGTGCCTCCTGGTCTACTGCTGCAACGCACCTGAACGGCAGGACCGGATACAGGCGGATCGATCGGATGAATCGGATGTCGTGGACGTCGGAACACACCACTCGGGGCTGCGCCAACACTGTTTGTCTCCATCCCCGGACCGACTGCCGTCACCGACTGCCGTAGTCATGTGCTTCGGCGCTCCGCGCGCACTGGACACAGCCTAATCAAGAGTCGGCCCATAACGGCAGTCGGTGTCATGTCGTCTTCGAGCCCCGTTGGCACACTTACGGGCGCATCCGAGGATGCGCCCGTGGTGTCGAGCCTCGGGCCGGCCGCGCACCGCATGCGCACGACCGGCCCCGGCCGCGGTCAGTCCATCCGGCGCGGCCCGCCGAGCAGCTGGGTCTCGGCCTCGGTCGGCTGGGTCATGACGAACTGGTGGCCGTCGCGCGAGCACCACAGCATGGCGTTGTCGCTGAGCGTCGGCAGCACCGCGCCCACCTGCTCGGGCAGCCGCATGATGCGCGTCACCACCTCCGCCTCCTCGGGGGAGAGCCGCTGGAGGCCGACCAGGTCGACCCGGGCGAGCATCTGCGGCGAGCGCGGGCCCAGGAACGGCAGCACCGTGAGCACCGACTGCCAGGGGCTGGGCGCGAGCTGATTGCGCGGCGGCCGGGCACCCATGTCCCGGACGACCAGGACGGGGCTGGAGACCGACGGTCCCTGCGGCGCGATCTGGCGCACCTCGTGGATCGACACGCACTGCTGCCCGCCGCCCGCGGCCTGCGCCATCTGCCCCCAGGCCTGCGGCCGCGCGGTCTCCACCGCGACCCGCGCGCCGGTGGCGACCGTGCGCAGCGCCAGCACCTGGGCCATCCACATGCTGCCGATCAGCGCGATCTCCATCGGCGCCGGGCGCAGCATGCTGAGCACCGCGGGCTGGTTCTGCGGATCGATACCGATGATCACGCCGTCGTCGCCGACCGGCAGCGTCAGCGCACCGAGCGACTCGGCCGTCAGCACATGCGCATTGCGCCGCGGCCCGCGCAGCCCGAAGCCGGGACGGGGCTTGGGCCCGGTGGGGCCGGACTGCTCCTCCTCCGGGCGGGGCTGGTGGTTGAGCCGGCGGCCGTTGTCGGAGCCGATGGGGGCGTTGCGCCAGCCGTCGCTCTGGACGGTGACGCGGGACTGGTAGGTGGGAGTGGCCATCAGCGGGTACCTCCGAGGGGAAGCGTGGCCAGCAGGCCGGGCAGCTGCTCGCGGTCGAGCCGTACGAGACCGACCTTCACGGAACCGGAACGGCGCTCCAACTCATTCTGCGCCGCGGTGAGTTCGTTGTCGCTGCGGGTCGACAGCCGGATGTAGCCGGTGATGGCCGGCAGGCGGCCGCTGCCGTGCGTGGCGGTCAGCGAGAAGGTGCTGGCCATCGCGCGGGTGCTGGTCAGCAGCTGGGTGATGGCGGCCAACGGGGCGCCGCCCTGGCCCAGTTGGGGCCACCGGCCGATCCAGTAGGTGGAGTGCCAGCGGTCGTCGCAGCGCATCGCCCGGGTCGTCTCCTGGGTACGGCGGCCGGCCCGGCCGCCGCCGCCCATCGCGCCGTTGGCGGCCCGCGGGCTCACACATACCGCGGTGCCGACCGCGGCCACGACCTCGCGCTCGTTGAGCACCTTGGCGCGTACGTTCCGTGCGGTGAGCCGGCTGACGAGCTGGTCGGCGGCGCGCAGCAGCGAGCGCTGGGCGCCCTCCACGCCGCCGCCGCGGGCCTCGATGGCCTCGGAGCACAGCTCCGGGTCCAGCTTCAGCGCGATCCACGACAGCTGCACGGCGGGCGTCTGCGACTGCGCCTGCAGCGGCGCGTACGAACGGGCCGCGACGGCCTGCTCGGGCAGATGCGGCGCCGGCGCCGGCTGGGTGTACTGCACGAACTGCACCGACTCCAGGTGGATGTCCTCCACGTCCAGCGCGGTGTGCAGCACGTCCAGCGGCAGCATGTGGCTGCCGCGGTGCGGCCGCAGCGGTTCGTCGCGGGCGGTCACCTGCACGATGGCCGTCAGGAACGTGCCGTCGCCGACGAATCCGATGGCGCGCTGGTCGGACTCGGTCGTGTACTCGTAGGTCCGCAGCGCCGGCTCGCACTCCACGACGGGCGCCAGCGCCGGGTCGACGTTCTGCGTGGCGGCGAGCGCCGCGGAGCTGTTCTTGCTGCGGCGCTTCATCGCCCGGACCGTCGTGATCCACTCCGGCAGCGGGATCTTACGCCGCCGTCCGAGCGCGAAGACGACCAGCACCGCCGCGACCACGACGGCCGCGGTCAGGGCGGCGGGGTGGATCGTCCAGCCCACCAGCACCAGCGCCGCGGCGAGTTCGATGATGGCCAGCTGCTGTACGCGGACACCGCCGATAGTGCCGGCCTGCTGGCGCAGCCGCGGAGCCACCGGACCGGTTGCGGAACTCCGGCCCCTATTTCCTCTGTTGCCCGGCGCTGAGTCGTTTTGGCCAGCATTTCCCGCGAATTGCGGTGCAGCGGATCCCTGTTGCTGCTGTTGCCGCCCGTTGCGGCGTCGAGCCCTGGTGGCGCTGGACATCCCCCGGCCTGCTCCTCTACTGGTGATGTGGCCTCTGGGCGTTTCGGCCGCCGCTGAGACTGATGCTTGGACTGGTGCGTCGGAAGGTGGCACCCGTACCGTACGGGTCGATCGACACACGGCATAGTAGAGGGCGCTACGGCGTGAGTGCCGGGGGCGGTTCGATGTGCATCCAACAGGCGGGGAGAGAAAGCAACAATGGCATCACGTCGGGACGAGCTGAATGCGTATTCGTTCGCACGAAAGCGCACGAATGCGGCATTTCTGAAGCCGCTGCCGAACGGTTCGATCGAGAGCGCCCCCAAGCCGCTGAAGGCGGTGGTACCGAGTATCGTGATGGGGGTCCTGATGCTCGTGGGATTCGGGGCCTGCGGCATTATCAAGCCGGTGGCGCCGCAGGGGTGGGACACCGTGGGGTCGAATGTCCTTGTTGGTGATGAATCGACCACCCGTTATGTCGTTCTGAACAGCAAGGACGCCAACGGCAATAAGACGAAGCTGCTGCACCCCGTCCTGAACCTCGCCTCGGCCAAACTCCTTCTCGACCCGAAGAAGTTCCAGGTCCTCAAGATCCAGGAATCCGAGCTCGACGGAAAGCTGGCGCACGGCCCGGCCATCGGCATTCCCTACGCCCCCGACCGGCTGCCCAGCCCCTCCTCCGTCGACAAGCCGAAGACCTGGGCGGTGTGCGACCGCCCCGGCACCGAGGAGAACGGCAAGACGGAGCAGGCCGTTTTCGTCCTCGACGGCAAGGACAAGCAGGTCCTCGACGACACCCGCAAGGGCAAGGTCGACTACAACCACGCGCTGTACGTGGAGGATCCGGACGGGCAGCGCTGGCTGGTGGACCAGCGTGGTTTCGCGTTCCAGATGATCGCTGACGCGATCCAGGGGGCGAAGGAGCAGAAGGCCGGCATCAAGCACATCGACACCGAGGCGGACCGGTCCCTGCGGCAGATCATTTTCGGCTCCCAGGCCGAACCGCAGAAGGTCACCGCGGAGTTCATGAGCACGTTGGTCAAGAGCCCGCTCCCGATCGGCATGCCGGTCATCGCTGGTGCCGGCAAGCCGGCGCCAGCTGCGGTGACGGAGGGCCTCCCGGCGGATGCGCACAAGATCGGTTCGATCCTCCGGGCCAGTGACGGCCAGAAGTACGTGGTCCAGTTCGACGGAGTCTGGAAGGTCAGCAACTTCATTGCCAACATCCTGGAGCAGGGCAAGAACGCGGCCGTGGTGAACCCCGGCACGGGCAAGGCCCTGGACCCGGTGTCCGTCTCCACCGGCAGCATCAAGGACCCCAAGCAGGACGAGACCAACCACGTGGCGAACTACCTGGACAAGATCGGCGACCTTCCCAACCCGTGGCCCACCGAAGCGGTCACCGCGGCGAACGACTTCGCGCACGCCGATCAGACCGGCGGTCTGGGTGCCCCCACCAAGAACGGCGTCTCTTGCAGCGTCTACAAGGGCACCTCCACCAAGTACCCGGGCATCGACAAGCTCGGCTACCCCAACGGCATCCCGGACATGGGCACCTGGGTCGGCAAGGACTACCCGGCCAAGATCGCCCCCGGCGCCACCTCGTACGTCACTCCGGGCAGCGGCCTGCTCTACCGGCAGGTGGACACCGCCGACGACAAGTCCGGAAGCCTCTTCCTGGTCACCGACACCGGCCTGCGCTACTCGATCCCGAGCAACAACGACTCCTCCAGCAAGGCCGGCAGTGACAAGCAGGACGTCGACCAGGCCCAGGTCCACCTCGGCTACGGCGACGCGCACCCGCCGTTCCTCCTGTCGGCGTGGTCCAAGCTGCTCAACGCGGGCCCCCAGCTGAACACCCACGACGCGAGCCAGCCGCAGCAGTCCTGACGGCGACGGCCGGCGGGGCCGCATCCGGAACCGTTCGCGGTACGGATGCGGCCCCGCCGCCGTATTGCCCTCGCCATTGCGCTCGTCTTCGTATTGCTTGCGCTCTTCGCTTTTGCTATTCGCTCCGCGATGCGCTACGGATCGACGGGCGATCCGGCGTAATTCGTGACCAATTCCGCCGCTTCTGTCCGATTCCGCTGAACGCCTTTCTCCCGACGCGTAGTTGACGATGTTGTGATCCCGTCACAAGTCACCACCCCCTGTTGGGAACAACCCAGAAGAGTGGGTAATGTGGCAGGAGGCGTCAGCAGGAGATGCCAGCCGCGTACACGCCTCGGCATCACGCGGACAACGTACAAGTCTCATGGGGGACGTTGACTATGGCTGGTCAGTTCACAACGACCGAGGAGGAGATGCATGCCTTCGCCGGCAAGATCGCCTCGGTCAACCAGGCAATTCAGGGTGAGCTCTCGCGTCTGAACTCGGTCGTCGACCAGATCACCTCGGGCTGGAAGGGCCAGGCGGCCTCCTCGTACCACCAGCTGCAGTCCCAGGTGAACGAGGACGGCAACCGGATCAACCAGCTTCTGGGCGAGATCAAGGAAGCGATCGACTCGACCACGAAGAACTACGCCGCCTCCGAAGAGGAGCAGCAGCAGTCGATGTCGCACGTCACCGCCCAGGCTTCGCCGTTCGGATGATGGGGCCGCGCCGCTGACCGTGGCGCAACGGCCAAGCCGTCGCAGTCAGACCAGCCGCTTCCGGGCTGGTCGCTGCGGCAAGTGAATCGACCAGACATCATCAACTCCTGAGGAGACACCATGTCCGGCCAGATCCTCGTTAATTTTGCGACGATCCAGCAGGCAAGCTCTGACGTCCGTCAGACGGCTAACAACATCCGCCAGCAGCTCGACGACCTCGAGGCTGGCGTCAAGAAGATCGCCGCGAGCTGGGAAGGCTCGGCGCAGGAGGGCTACCAGGCCCGCCAGCGCGAGTGGGACCAGCGCGCCGCCTCTCTGCACTCGACGCTCGAGGCCATCGCCAAGGCGCTGGACACCGCCGCTCAGAACTACCAGAGCACCGAGCACAAGAACGCCGGTATCTGGGCGAGCTGACCTCGCATCACGCGAGTACGGACGGCAACCGGCTGAGCAGCCCTCGAAGGCTCGCACACTGGTGATTGAGGGCGAGCGCGCTGCACGTGCGCTCGCCCTTCTGCCGTCCACCTGCGTGCCCGGTCGACTCCCGCCCCATACCTCCCGTTCCCCACTTCTCCACCACAGCCTCACCCCTTCTCCACCTCACAGCTTCCTCCCCCCACAAGATTCAAACCCCTCGCCCCGCGCCCCTCACCCCCTCCGCCCTCATCACATCCGCCACATCCGCCACGCATGGAGAGCAGACAACTCGTGGGATCTCGCGCCATTGGTCAACGAGCCGGGCACCGTCGCCGAGCGACGGGCGCACTGGTTACGGCGGCGTGCATCGTCGGCCTGTCGAGTGTCACCGCCGCGCCGGCGGTCGCGGACGACAACACCACGCTCCAGAGCGGTGAGTGCAAGTTCGGCGCCGGCAACATCAAGGCAACCCCCTGGTCGCTCCAGCGCCTGCTGATCGACCAGATGTGGGCCAGCGGCAAGGGCAAGGGCGTGAAGGTCGGCGTCATCGACACCGGCATCGACAAGGGCAACTCGCAGATCCGTCCGGCCATCCTGGGCGCCGGCAAGTCCTACGTCAGCAAAGGCAAGGCGACCGTGGACACGGTCGGCCACGGCACCAAGGTCGCCGGCATCATCGCTGCCCAGAAGGACCCGACGTCCGGCTTCTACGGCCTCGCGCCCGATGCCAAGGTCATCCCGTACCAGACGACCAGCGACCAGCAGGCCGGTACCCCGAAGAGCCTGGCCGAGGCCATCAATGACGCGGTCAAGGACGGCGTCGACCTCATCAACATCTCGCAGGGCACGCTCGCGAGCGAGAGCCAGCTGGGGCCGCTCGAGAGCGCGGTCAGCACAGCCCAGCAGAAGGGCGTTCTGATCGTCGCCTCGGCCGGCAACGACGGCGCCAGTGGCAAGGAGCAGAACAACTACCCCGCCGCGTTCAGTGACAAATTCGACAACGTCCTGGCCGTCGCCGCCTCCGACCGCAACAACGAACGCGCGCCGTTCTCGCAGCCCGGTCGCTTCGTCGGCATCGCCGCTCCCGGCGTCGCCATGGTCTCCACCGTGCCCGGCGGCGGCAACTGCGTCGACCAGGGCACCAGCTTCGCCTCGCCGTACGTCGCGGGTGCCGCGGCCCTCCTGATCGCCAAGCACCAGAACGACAAGCCGCGGTGGACTCCGGCGCAGATCATCTCGCACCTGGAGCAGACCGCCGACCGCGTACGCAAGGGCAAGGACAGGAACATCGGCTGGGGTGTCGTCAACCCGGTCGCCGCCCTCAACGACGACACGCGCCCCACCGGTACCCCAACGGCGGACAAGCCCACCAAGGCTTCCGGCGCCTCCGACGTCGAGCCGGTCGCCGTCACCCTCGGAGAGACCGCCGAGGACCGGCAGGGGCGCATCGCCATCTACATTCTCGGCGGCGGACTCCTGGCCGTCGCCGCGGTCGTCGGCTCCTCGATCGCCATACGCGACTGGCGCCGCAAGAACGGACTGACAACTCACGGGGAGGCCCAGCATGGGTAAGGAATACGGTGTCGATCTCGACGCGTTGGACCAGGTCGTCAAGGAGCTCAACCAGGTCCTGAAGGACATGGGCGGTCCGAAGGACAAGGCGAAGAACCAGACGTTTCTGCCGGATGGGGCGCTGGGGAAGGGCTTTGAGGAGCGGGATCGGATGCACAACGCCCACAACCAGATGAAGGACTACATCGAGCAGAACATCGTCGGCTTGATCGAGAGCATGATCGACGATTTCGGCAAGAAGTCCAAGCAGACGAAGGACCACTACGAGGACGCCGAGCACGAAAACACCATGAAGTGACGTCGGCAGCGCAGCGGTTGATCTGTAGGTGAAGGAGAAGGGGGTCCACTGATGAGTGGAGACGCGGGCGGTGCGTCCGAGTACGGTTCTGCGGGGCTGTTCACAACCAAGTTCAATCTGAACGACCTCAACGGCCTGAAGGGCATGCTGGACGGTGCCAACGTCCAGCAGGTCAAGGAGGTTGCGCAGAACTGGCAGGACCTTCACGACCAGCTGGTCGGTCCAGGTGAAGGTGGCGGCGGTATCCAGAAGCGGTTCGACGACGCCGTGAAGAAGGTGCTGGAGTCCTGGCACGGCGACACAGCCGATAAGTTCCGCAAGCGGGCGGAGCAGATCAGTCAGAACTTCACGGCCGGTGCTCCCTACGCCAGCCACACGTCGCAGGTGATGCACCAAACGGCCAACGACCTTCAGAAGGCCGTCGACAAGGTCAAGCCGGTCGACGACGGCTGGAACTGGGACGATGACGTCTGGGGCGAGATGCCCTGGTCGGACCAGATCGACGACGATGATCTGAATAAGGCGCTCCAGAGCGGCGTGAGCACCCAGGCAATCCTTGACGCGAACAAGGACAACCTGTCCGGTCACCAGACGAAGCGGCTTCAGGCTGCTGTGGCCATGGAGAACCTTGGGTCGTGCTATGTCATGAGGGCGTCGTCTCTGAAGCCGCCGGCAACGGGCGGCGGCCCAGGGTGGCGCGAGGACAAGATCCCCGAGCACAACGGCGGTGGTGATGGCGGTGTAGGCACCATGCCGATGCCGTTCCCGACAGGTGGCGGGATGGGCGGTGGCGGCGCTGGCGGCGGTGCTGGCGGCGGTGGCGGCGGTGGCGGCGTCAAGATCCCCACGCGAGGCATGAAGGCCGCCCCCATGCCCAAAACGCCTGAGTCGCCCAATACACCGGGCATTAGTGGCGGAATGGGTTCCATGAAGCCCAAGATTCCCGATGTCACGACCGGCCTGGATGGCGCCCACGGTGGTGGCCCCGGTGGTCCCGGTGGCGCCGGGGTCAAGATCCCCGGTGGCGGCGGTGGCGGCGGCACCGGTGTTCACATGCCGAGTGGCGGTGGCGGCGGTGGCACCGGCGTCAACGTTCCCGCGGGCGGCGGTCTTGGCATGCCTGGCGGCGGCAGCCGTGGCATGGGCGGCGTGTCCGGCAGCAGCAAGGGCGGTGCGTCCGGTCTCAAGGGTGGTGGCGCGTCCGGTCTCAAGGGCGGCGCGGCAGGCCCTGGTGGCGCTGGAGCTCGCACCGGCCGACCCGGTATGCCGGGTATGGGCGGTGCCCACGGTGGAGCAGGCAAGGGTGCGGGCGGCGGACGCGCCGGCGTCAGCACCGGTGGTGCACAGGCTCGGCAGAAGGGCGGCCTCGTCGGCTCGACCGGTGGTAAGGCCAGCGGCGGAGCCCAGGGTGGTTCTGGTCTGCACCGCAGCCGCGGGGGAACCGCAGCTGGCACCGGCGGCAGTGGCGGACGCCGCCCGGCAGGCATGATGGGCGGCGCTCACGGTGCCCACGGCGGCAAGGGCGAGGGCAAGGGGCAGGACGGTAACCGTCCCGATTACCTGGTGGAGGAGGAGGAGACCTGGACACCGGAGCGTAATGTGGCTCCCCGGGTCATCGAGTAGGAACGGCCGGACAAGCAATCGGTAGAGACGCTTGGGGCCCGCAGCCCCTCGGGCTGCGGGCCCCAACTCTGTGAGGAAGGTGTAATGGCATGAGCTTCACGCGGACGCTGCGTGCGGTGAGCGGCGCGGTAGTGGCGGGGGCACTGCTCTTCGGCACCGCGCCGGTTGCTTCGGCAGACCAGATCAGAAATGACCAGTGGCCGTTGCAAAAGTTCGACGCTGAGTCGATCTGGAAGATTTCAACAGGTAAGGGCGTTACTGTCGCAGTAATCGACTCGCCGGTGGACGCAAGTCATCCTGATCTCAAGGGTTCGGTGCTGCCCGGCAAGAGTTTCGTGACTGGCGGCCGAGCAGACCAGGGCTCTGGTGATGACGGGGAGCACGGCACGGCGATGGCATCGCTGATTGCTGCTCACGGTCATGGGGCTGGTGGATCCGATGGTGTAAAGGGCCTAGCCCCTGGCGCTAAGATTCTTCCGATTGCAATCGGCATGCCGGCCCACGGTGAGATCCCCAAGCTTGGGGAACAAATGAAGTATGCCGAAGCGCTGAAGTATGCAGTCGACAAGGGCGCGAAGGTTGTCAACATGTCGTTCGGTGCCAGCGGCACGGACGTCACTCCAGAAGAGCAGCAGGCTATCGACTACGCCCGCAAACATGATGTGCTCCTCGTTGCGGCCTCAGGAAATGACGGGGTGGATACCCCTCAAGATCCAGCTGGGGCCCCAGGCGTTCTCGCTGTGGGAGCAGTCGACGACCATGGGTACATCTGGCAAAAATCGAACTACGGCCCTTACGTCAAGCTGGCTGCTCCGGGCACGCGTATCAGGTCCGCAAGCGCCATGGAGGAGGCTAAGGGCAAGTACCACTTGGCCAATGGTACCTCCGACGCCACCGCCTACGTCTCCGCAGCCGCGGCCCTTATCCGTTCCAAATTCCCGAACCTGACTGCTGGTCAGGTGGCCAACCGCCTGATCAAGACGGCTGGTATCCCGGTGGGCAAGCACATGCAGCTTCCCGACCAGCACTACGGCTACGGCTTCATCAAGCCCTACAGCGCCCTGACCAAGAACGTCCCCGCCGGCCCCAAGGACGGCCCGTTCCCGGCGCTTAAGGGTCAGGGGGGTGCGTCTGGCAATCCCTCCAGCGCGACTGCTGGAAACGACGACTCAGCGGCCAAGATCAACAGCGACAAGGGCATGAGCACCGGCGCCATCATCGGCATTGTCGGTGGCGTGGTGGTCATCCTCGTCATCATCCTGGTCGTGGTTCTGGTGGCCAAGAAGAAGAACGGTCGTAATGGCCCGCCGCCCGGTGGCTACGGAGGCCCGGGTGGGCCCGGCGGTCCTGGTGGGTTCATGCCGAACCAGCAGCAGCCGTACCAGCAGCAGCCCGGTGCGCCCGGTTCGTACCCGCCGGCGCCGCCCACGCAGCCGCCTGGCCGGTAAGGCTGTGAAGTAGAGAAGAGCGGAAAGGATTGGGGTCCGCGGCCTTCGGGCTGCGGACCCCAATTCGTTTGAGAGGGAAGGGAGTTCGGAGAGTCGGAGTCGCCACGCGGGGTTGGGGGATCGGGTGCTCTCCCCCTCGCGTGTTGCGGGGGAGGGCGCCCGTCATGTCCGTCAGGGTGTCTCGGCTATGGCGAAGCCGAGGAAAGCCGTCCAGGCGGAGGCCGGTACGGTCAGTGCGGACCGTGTGAGGTCCTTGGAGTCGCGGATGTGCACGGCGGTGGCGTCAGATGCGACCTCGACGCATTCGCCGCCCGCACCACTGCTATAGCTGCTCTTGAACCAGGCCAACTCATTCACGGCCCGCGCAGTCTCTTCGATGTTCATGCTTCTCCCAGCAACTTCTCGACAAAGGCCAGCGACTCGCGCGGCGTGAGCGCCTGCGCCCTGAGGATCCCGTACTGCTCCTCGATCTCCCGGACCGCTTTCCGGTCGGAGTGCAGGCGACTGTCCCTGAACGCCTCCACATAGGCGATCCTCCGCCCTTCGCGTGTCTCGATCAAGGTGAAGGCTCCGCCAAGTCCTGCGTGCTCCTCCCGCGAGGTCGGCATCACTTGGATTTCGACGTTGCGGCGCTGGCCGTGCAGCAGGATCTGCTCCAACTGGCCCCGCATGACTGCCTTTCCACCGAGGGGCCGGCGCAGCAACGCCTCCTCGATGACGAAGCTGATCGTCGGCGCCGGCATTCGGCCAAAGACCTGCTGCCGGTCGAGCCGTGCCGCAGTTCGCTGTTGGATGGTCTCTTCGTCCAGCAGGGGTCGCCACATGGCGAAAACTGCCCGCGCGTACTCCTCTGTCTGTAGCAGCCCAGGCAGCCCCTGCGCCGCATACACATGAAGCCCGACCGCCGCGGCCTCCAACCGCGCCGCATCCCGAAAGAACGCCGGATAGCGGGCCCTCGCCACCTCCTCCTTCATCTCCACCAGAACGCCGTGCGCCCCCAGGACCTCGTCCGCCTTGTCGATGAACTTGGGTGGCGGGATGCGCCGCCCCTGCTCGTACGAGGCGATGGTGGCGGCGGAGTAGCCCGTCTTCGCGCCGAATTCGGGGCGTTCCATTCCCGCCCATTCCCGTAGGCGCTTGAGTTGGCGCCCGAACACCAACAAGATGCCGGAACCGGGCTCGTACTCCGGCTGCTGATCGTCGTCGTCCATGTCTGCCGTCCCTCCCGGGGCCATCCCGCCCCTGCGTACCTGCGCATTCGCCGCGCGTACAACGCCTCGTGGTCAGCGCATTACTCCTCGTCAAAGGTAGGGCTCGGACGGGAGGGTGGGGGCCATGAACAGCACAGTCCGCTCTTCCGGGGCAATTTCCCGAAACCGTGAAACCGCCGCCGGAGTCGGCGAATTCGGGATGTCTCCCATCGAGCCGTCGGTTCAAGGCGTATGCCGACGGCTGATCGACAGGATTTCTGTGCACGTGCTGCACGTGCCGGGGCGCGGTCTTCGGACCTGGCGCGCGAGGGTTGAGTTGCCGTGACATGACAAGTCTCAGGAAGAACTGGGAACGCGGACGGCCGGGGAACCTGGATGAGGACATGGCGACACGAGGGACGGGAGCCGCGGTCGCGGTACCGGTGCCGACACTGACCGGATGCGGGGTCATGAACCACGGAGCGCTCCAGCACATGATGCCCTCGGCGGACGCCCAGGGCGGGTGGGGCGGCGACACCACGGGAGCGGACGAGACGGGCTCCGGAGGCACTCTCGGCACCCAACTCCAGCCCAAGGCCCGGGGAATGGTGGACCAATGTGAAGAGCCTGGGTATGACGGTCGGCGCGGCGACCGCCGGCGACGGCGAGCTGACCGCGGCCTCCGGCTCCGTGGTGACGGCCGGGCTCGTCAGCTGAACTTTCGGGGAGCCGGTCCGGGCCGACCTACGCGAAGCCGACCTACGCGAGCTTGTAGTCGTAGTAGTCGAAAGGTCCGGTCAAGACGGCCTGAAAGTAGAGCGGCTCGCCATCGGTGTCGAGCGGGACGTCATGGCCGGCTACACGGGTAAAGCCCATGGAGAGCCGCGGCACGAACGCGTAGAGAGTTTCGTCCAGCACGGTCAGGCCCATCCCCGCCAACTGCTTCAGTAGTTCGCGGGCGGGAGTTCGGAAGACATCGATTCCGCGGAAGCGCACGGTGATCTCTTCGGGACCGGGGCGCGGGATCCACATCTCGGCTGCCGTGAGGGTCTTCCCGTCTTCGATGTGGAAGACGATCTCGAACTGCGGATGCAGGGCAAGAACCTTCATGTAGTGGACCGGGTCGGCGGACCCGTCGTCCTGCACCTTGACCTCACCCAGTTCCGCGGCGGCCGCGCGCACGGTGCCGGCGGCCGCCCCGAGGGGGAAACCGGTGATGCCGTTCGGCGGGTCCAGTTCGAAGTCCATGTGGCTCATTTTAGGAGACAGGTTCGGATCTTCCAGCCGTTGTCCGACAGGTACTTCTGGAAGCCCTTGTTGTGCGGCAAGTCGTCGACCATCTCCTTGATCGCGGCGTCGTACTTCGTGCCGTGCACGCGCCGGATCTCGTCGATGTCCTTCTTCATGGCCTCGTCGAATTTTCCTTGGGCAATGAGCGCTCGCTGGTCCGCGCGCCACTTGTCGGATGCCCGGCCGGAGCCGGTGCTGATGAAGTTGCGGTGGTCGTCGTACTCCATCCGGATCGCGGGCCCGGCGCCGTAGCCCAGCTGTGTCCCGCCGACCCCCACGTACGCCGCCCTGGCCGGCACGTGGTTGCGCTCGTATTTGTTGGTGTCGCTGCCGTCCGTCCAGTTGCTCGGCCTGAGGCTGTAGTGGGACCCGCCCCACCCCTGGGGTTGGCGCTTGGCCAGGCCCAACGGGTCGATCCAGAAAAACGGGTTGGGGACGTATGAATGCGGATTGGGACCGCCGTCCAGGCCGAGCGGGTCCGAGCTGAGGTACCGGCCGGTGGCGGGGTCGTAATAGCGGAAGCAGTTGTACTCGAGATCCGACTCGTCATCGTGGTACTGGCCGGGCCGTCCCAGCGGACAGGCACGTATCCTGCGGCCCGTTCCCCGAATCGCCTCTCCCCAGGTGTCGGTGTGGCTGGACCAGGCGATTCGTCCGTCGGGGGTGACCAGTTCGCTGGGAGTGTCGGTCAAGTCGGTGATGATCGCGTAGAAGCGTTCATCGATCGGGCTCTGGGGCGCTGTCCGGTCCGGGTGCCAGGTGCGCTCGGTCTGGGAGAGCGGAGTCCAGGTGCCCGGCTCCCAGTCCCAGGTCAGAGTGCGGCAGCTGCCGTCGGCCAGCGCGCTGTACTGCTCGATCAGTTGTGTGCCGTCCCAGACGAAGACGGTTTCCTCCGCCGCTGCCTGCTGTCCGTCCCCCTCGACCAGTCGCTGTTTGCCGATCCGACGGCCCAGCGGGTCGTAGGTGTACGTCCACGATCCGCGGCGAGGGGTATCCACGCGGACGAGCTGGTCCTCGGCGTTCCAGGTGTACCGCCATTCCCGGCGCTGCCCGGAGAGGGTGCGCACCAGCATGCGGACGAGGCGGCCCCGGTCGTCGTAGGTGTAGGACGTGCGGCCCGCGGAGCGCAGGAGCGTACCGCTGTAGGCGCGTTCGCCGGCGGACGCGTTGTCCGGCATGCGGGTGTCGTGGGCACGGGTGACGTTGCCGAGGGGGTCGTAGGCGTAGCTCTCGTTCCAGGACTCGGCGCTGACGCGCGTGATGCGTCCTGCCGGGGTCAGCTCGAAGTCCCGTCGGCCGCGCAGGCGGTCGGTGACGACGGTCGGCATGCCGTCCGCGCGGTAGCCGTAGGTACGTTCCTGGGCGTTGAGGTACGCGCCCTCACCGCCTCCGCCGGTCAGGTCACGAGCCCAGATCGTCTGAGTGCTGAGCCGGTCGCAGGCATCCCAGGACTGTGTCAGCACTGCCCCGCTGCCGAAGTGGCGAGAGGTCTCCCGGCCACCGGCGTCATAGGCGAAAGCCAGCTGACCGAACGGGTTGGTGAGACTGGCCGGCTGGTTGTTGACGTCGTAGGTCCATGTCGAGACCAGGCCGGTGGGAGTGGTGCGGCTGGTGCGGCGTCCCAGGGCGTCGTAGGTGTACGCAGTCGTACGCCCGTCGACGGTTTCGCTCAGAATGCGCCCGGTGACGTCGTGACTGTACTCCAGGACGCTGCCGCGACCGGTCACGCGCGTGAGGAGGCCGGCATCGTCGTAGGTCAGGGCGGTGGCGATGCCGTCGTGGCTGACGTGCTCGACCAGCCGGCCGAGTACGTCGTAGGTGCAGGCGGTGGTGCGGCCGGCGGCATCGATGGTTTCCAGCAGCTGGTCGGCGCCGTCGAGCCGATAGGTGAAGCTGCGGTCGTTGAAGTCGGTCTCGCCGACCAGGTGCCCGGCCTCGTCATAGCGGTATCGCCAGGATGCACCGTTCATGGTGACTGCCAGCAGCTGTAGCTCGGTGTCGTAGGCGAAGCGTTGTATTTCTCCGTCGGGCAGGGTTCTGCCGGCCAGTTTTCCGAAGGGGCCGATCTCGAATCGAGTCACCGCTCCGGCTCGATCGCAGTGCTCGACGACGAAGCCTTCAGGGTCGTGAAGCCATGTCTCGACCGCACCGTCGGGATGGACGCGCCGGGTGATCTCGCCTTCGGTGCGGTACTCGAAGCGGTTGGTGAAGCCGAGTGAGTTGGTGGCAGCGATGACGCGGCCGAAGGCGTCATAGGTGGCATGGACGGTCTGGCCCGCGGCGTCGGCTATCGCGGTGATGAGGCCGGCCGAGTTGGTCGTCGTGTGTCGCGTCTGGCCGAGGGGGTCGGTGACCGAGACCAGACGTCCTTGGTCGTCGTACTGCCGTGAGGTCCGGGCGCCGGACGCATCGGTCGTCGTCAGGACATTGCCGCGCGTGTCATAGGCGAACGAAGCCAGGACGGTGTCACCACGCCGCAGTGCGGCCAGCTGACGGAGTTCGGTGTAGTCGAGTTCGATGGTGGTGCCGTCGGGCTCGGTGATGCGGATGGGGCTGCCGTGCGCGTCGAGGTCGAAGCGGGTGGTTCTGTTGATCTCATCGGTGCGGGCGATGACCCGACCGGCCTCGTCGTAGTCGGTCCGTGTCGTGTTGCCGAGCGGATCGACGGTCCGGGTCACGTGCTGCTGCTCGTCGTAGTGGTATTCGGTTGCGTGGCCGAGGCTGTCGGTGACCGTCGTGATGCGCAGTGCCGCGTCGTAGCGGAAGCGGGCCGAGAGGTGTCCCCCTTCCCCGATCCCACGGACGACCCGGCCCTCGTCGTCGTAGACGTAGGAGTAGCACCTGCCGTTACGGTCGGTGCAGGCGGTGATCCGGTCCGCGTCGTCATACTCGTACTCGTACGGAAGCCCCGACGAGTTGACGACTCCGGCCAGTTGGCCGCCTGGGGAGTACTCGTAGCCGACGACCTTGGTGCCCGGTCCTGCGCCCGCGCCGTCCAGGAGCCGCAGGCCCTCGATGCGTAGGCCGGCGGCGGTATCGATCGTGTCGACGGCTATGCGGTAGCCGCCGGTGTGGCGCACCTCGGTGGGCGTTCCCGTCTCGTCACGATCGAAGATGATGCGGTGGTCGTTGCGGTCGGTGAGTTCGGTGATCGCGCGGGTGGCGCGGCCCGGGCCGACGAGGGTTCCGGACGGTGCGAAATGGCGCATCCAGCCCCTGTCCGGGTCCTCGATACGTATGGTGTCGCTCTGCTGATCCCAGGTCAGCGGCCAGCGAGCGCCGGCCTCCGGATAGACGTGCTCGCCCGCGTGGGTGGGCAAGGGGTAGTGGAGGATCTGGGCGTCGTCCCCGGCGTAGTGGATGCCCTTGGTGTCGATCTCGACGCGCTGATCGAGGGTGGAGGACCAGCCAGGGCCGAACAGCCGCCCGCCGGCATAGCTGGAGGCATAGGCGCGGCGTAGTACCAGGGGGAGCAGGCCGGGGAGTTCAAGGTCTTTTTCGTTGGCGATCATCTGGCCGGAGACCACGTCCACCGGGTCGCCGGCGGTGTGGCAGCCGATGTTGCCGTTCGAGGGCTGGCCGCCCTTGCTGGGACCGGCCAGGGACGGATCACCTTTCCCCGGTCGACCGCCCCCTGGCCCCTTGCCGCCGGAATTCAGGGAGGTGTGGGGACTCTTGGGGTCGTTCCTGCCACCCTTGCCCAAACCGTTGAAGTGGTCGGAAAGCCCCTTGTCGTTCTCGTGGTGATTTCGGGCAACCTTCTTCATCCGTTGACCTGTTCCGTGATACAGGTCCTGGACCGCCTTGCCCGCGTCCTTGCCGAGAGTCTTGCCCAGCTTTTCGGCGGCGTGTTCCAGCGCCTTGACTATCGGATTGCTCATTCGAAGCTCGCCCCCGCAGCCTTCGTCTCGAATTCGGCGGCGTGCCCGGCCACCGTCCGTGCATGGGCGTGCAGCTTCTCCGCGCGTGCTTGCAGCGCCTCCGGGTGGATGGAGAAGCTTTCGCCCGCACGGCCCCCGCCGCCGCCGGCGGAGACGCCGAGGGCGGATTCGGCGGCCTGGAAAACCAGCCCGCTCACCGCCTTGCCGACGGTCTCGACGAGGGGATTGATGGCGGCCTCGATGACCTGGCCGATGATGTACTGCTCCAGTTGCTGGACGAGGTAGTCCATGAGCTTCTCGGCGGCCTCGATGACCAATGCCTCGGCCGCTTCCGCGAGGCCGAGGGTGGCGACGGCGGCGGCCTGGTCGGCGACGAAGGTGATGGCCAGGACGGTCAGTTCGGCGATGGCCTCCACCTTCATCGCGACGATCGTGTCCGCGGCGATGTCCAGTGCGTCGGCCACCACATGGCAGGCGTTGACCAGCTCCGTCATGTGGCTGTCGGACATCTGGCCCCACTTGGCCAGCAGCGCCTCGTACGACGCGCCCTGATACACATCTTCCAGCTGCTTGATCGTGGCGGTCGAGTCCTTGTGGGTGTCGTCCACCTTCTGCGCGAAATCCCGTACATGGGACCCGAATTCGCGAACCTTGTCTTCGTTGATGTTCGGCCAGTTCACCCCGATGAACTGAAGGAACGACACCACCTGCTCAGGCAGCTCGATCGCCATCTTGATCCCTCCCCGCTGCACCATGACAGCTCATCAGGCGACGTTCAGGAAAGAGTAATGCAAGAGCGAACAAGCGTCCTGATGATCGTCATCAGTGCATACGGCGGCAAGGACTCCTCTTGCATCCGCTCGCCCGTCTCCACCCCTATCGCCGGTGGCAGCCCTCGGCGCCGTTCCGGGGCCATGCCGCCCCCTGCGTACCCGCGCATTCTCCGTGCGTACAACGCCTCATGGTCAGCGCATTACCCCTCGTCAAAGGTAGGGCTCGGACGGGAGGGTGGGGGTCATGAACAGCACAGTGCGATCTTCCGGGGCAATTTCCCGAAACCGTGAAACCGCCGCCGGAGTCGGCGAATTCGGGATGCGTTTCACCTCCACGCCGCGGGGTGCCCGGCTGGCCCGCCGTCTTGCGTCGCACCAGCTCGACGAGTGGGGGTATCCCTACGACGGCGAGATCAATGAGTCCGTCACCGCTATCGTCGGCGAACTCGTCGCCAATGCGGTACGGCACGGCCATGTCCCCGGGCGGGATTTCGCGCTGCGCATGACGGCCTTCAGGGCGGCGGAGGCTCCCGGTGCTCCCGACGCATCACGCTTCCGCGTCGAGGTGTCCGATATGCGGGGCGAGAGGATGCCCACGGTCGGCCCCTCAGTCACGGCAGCCACATCGGCTACATCGGCTACATCGGCCGGATCGGCCGTCGGAGCCGGGGTGGCGGATGTGTGGTGCGGTGAGGCGCTCGCTGAGGCCGGGCGCGGGTTGCTGATCGTGGGGCGCCTCGCGGACGGGTGGGGTGTGGTGCCGCGGCCGGGTGGTCCGGGCAAGACCGTCTGGGCGGAGTACGTCGCGGCGGCGACACGTATCGCAGCGCACTGAAGCCGTCGGGGGGAAGGGGGTCGGAAAGCGTGGAACGTCCTCGACGCCGTTCTTGTCCGCGATTCGATCATTCCGTCCTTCCAGCCTGCTGGTGGCGCAGGCTGAGCGGGGGAGCGTCGCTGGTCAGTGGCCTGGAGCGGGGTGGGCGACCGTCGGGGGAGTGGAACATGCGGACGATCATTCGTCCCGTAGCATTCCTGCTCATGGGAGAAACCGGCGGTGGCGCAACCGGCAGTGATGAGCACGGTGTTGATGATCCCGGCGTTGAGCGGTCTGACGCCGAGCGGCCTGATGCCGAGCGGCCCGGGGCGGAAAACCCCGAGGCGGAAGAGCCCGAGGCGGAAGAGCTCGACGCGGATGCGTCTGACGAGGATGCGCCCGACGCGGAAGAGCCCCCTGCCGACGATCACGATGGGCTGACACCCCGTCAGGCCCGACGAATACGCATCGTCCTGGCCTCCGTGCTGATGGCCGCGATGGCGGCGGTGCTCGTGGCGCGCCTGGCGTCCCGTACATCGGTGCTGGTGGTCGGGGTCTACGGAGCCGCGCTCGTCCTCTGCGGGATCGTCATCGAACTCAGTCGGCATGGACGTACCCGGCTCGGCACCTGGATGCTGGGTATCGGCCTGGCGGCCGCGCTGGCGGCGGACTGGCTGCTGCTGCCCTGAGGGGGCCGTGCGGGGGCGCTGCGGTAGCTTGGGCCGTCGAACTACTGCGTGTAATTGAGGAGGACTTGACGGTGAGCGGCTACTACCAGCAGCCCCCTGGTGGGGCACCCGGGGCGCCGGGGTGGGGCGGTGCTCCCGCGGGTGGGGCGTCCGGTTGGAACGGTGCCCCTGCGGGTGGGGCGCCGGGTTGGAACGGTGCCCCCGCGCCCGTCGGGCATCCGGCGCTTCAGCAGACCGCGGCCCCGCATCTGCGCCCCGGTGAGACGCTGATCGGTGTGTTTCCCGGCGCTCTCGATCCTCTCCTGCCGCTCTCCTTCCACCAGGAATTCGGTGTGGGCGCGACCGCCGCATCGGCCCCCATGCGGATCTTCCTGGGCTTCCTGTGGGGCATCTGGCGAGGGTTCTGGGTTTTCGTCCTGCCCCGGTGGGCGGCGGAGCTGATCTTCCCCAGCATCATGCGCCGCGAGACGTTCGGCATGCGCGTGGACAGGGCCGCCTACCGCGCGATGCGCCGGCCGTTCCACCGTGGCTCGTGGAGCGGCGGTGAGAACAGCACGGCGCGGCATTTCTGGCGGGCCGTACGCACCACCCCGGGCGAGCAGGGCAAGGCCGATCACGATCTGTTCGTACTGGTGCTGACCGACCAGCGGATGCTGCTGCTGAGTCGGCACCGCGCCTACCAGCGCGAGCAGGTCTACGAGGCCCTCGGGTTGTTCGAGATCCCGCGCGGCGCCTACGGGCTGCGCCGTGACGTGCCCGGCTCCTGGTTCACGCACCGGCTCGACCTGGCCTTCGGCGACGGCTCGTGGATCGCGCTCAACATGTACGACGAGAACGACGAGAAGCAGCTCGCTGCGCTGCTGGGCTGAGTGCCCGCGCTGCCGGACCGGATCGCCGCACCGCAGCACTGAGGGGGCACCGTGTATGCCACGGTGCCCCCTCTGTCATTCAGTTGTCGACTGCCGATAGGCGGTCGGTGCCCCTTAGCCGAAGGGCGTGTCGATCTTGTTCTTGTCGACGCGGTAAGGCTCCGGGTCGTGCGCGAGACCGGTGTCGTGCAGGATCTCCTGCTCGACGGCGTTCTTGTTGGTGTCGCTCGTCAGACCCTCCTTGGCCGCTTCCCAGGCCGACTTGCCCGCCGCCTTGCCGAAGCCGCCCACGCTGCGGTCTTCGCTCCGCTGCACGGGGTCGTCGTCATCGATGCCGAGGCCCGACCTGACCGCGTTGTCGACGCCCTCATTGATCTTGCCGGTGATGAACTCGTCGGCCTTTGCGACGCCCTTGGCCACCATGCCTTCGCCCTGCCCGATCTCGCGGACCCCCTCGACGGCCGTCTCGACCTTCTTGATCCCGCTGAGAGCGGTCTTGGCGGTCTTGAGGCCCCGGACGGCCTTGACGGCCTGGCCCAGTTCCTTGAGGGCCTTGAGCAGCGTTTCCAGCTTCGTGGCCAGCTCTTCGGACACCTTGGCGACGCGGCCGACGAAGATCGCGATCTCACCCTCGGTGATCAGCGCGTCCGCGATCACGCCGACACCCGCCGTCAGAACGGCGATCACGGCCTCGGCGGCGAGGGAGGCGATCAGCGCCTCGATCGCCTCGCTGATGATCTGGATGACCATGCCCTCGGCTTCCGCGCATTCCTTCGCGGCCGAGTTGATGATCTTCGCGGTCGACTGCATCTCCTCAGCAGTCGAATCGAGCGCCTTGACGATCTCGCCCATGTGACCGCTGAAGGCGGTGGACGCCTGCCCCTCCCACTGCTGGGACATGGGGTTGGCGCTGGTCCTCAGATCCTCGGCCACCAACTGCACGGCCTTGGCCTGGGTCTGCCACGCGTCGGCGGCCTGGTTGAGCTGGGCGAGGTCACCGGTGACCTTCTCCAGCATCTCCAGCAGGCCGGACTTCTCCAGGGCCCACTCGACGGCCTCGTCCAGCATGCCGCCCAGCCCGCCCCGTTCGGGGTGCTGCGCCTCCTGGAGCATGGGCATGGGCGCCGGGTTGGGCGTGCGGATCCACCCGTAGGCGTCACCGGCGGGCGTCATACCCGTGGTTGCGCCCGGGTAGCCGCCCGAGGATCCGCCCGGACCGGACGGGTACCCGCCGAGGCCGCCGGGCGGCGGTCCGTAGGCGGGCATGGTGGAGTACTGGCCGGGGCCTCCGGGCACGGGGGAGGGCTCGGGTACTCCGTAGCCTCCGCCCTCGCCGCCGACGGCGCCTGGGCCGCCGTAGCCGCCGCCGGCCTCGCCGCCCGGCGTTCCGTACGGGGCGCCGCCCGGTGGGGCGGGGTACGGGGCTGGTTCGCCGTAGCCGCCGCCTTCGCCGCCGGGAGCCTCGCCGCCGGGGGCGCCTTCACCGCCGCCGCCTTCGCCGTTGGCGTTCTCTCCGGAGCCCCCGGTGAGCTTGTTCTTGGCCCATTCGCCGACGCCTTCGCCGAGCGGTCCGCCCGCGCTCTTGCCGAACTCTTTGAGGCCGTCCGTCCACTTGGTGGGTTCGTCGCCGCCCCCCGCGGGGTCGTCAGGCGTCGGGTTCGGCGTCGGCTCCGGGGTGGGGTGTGGGGTTGGGTTCGGCGTCGGCTCCGGGGTGGGGTGTGGGGTTGGGTTCGGCGTCGGCTCCGGGGTGGGGTGTGGGGTTGGGTTCGGCGTCGGCTCCGGGGTGGGGTGTGGTGTCGGGTTCGGCGTCGGCTCCGGAGTCGGATGCGGCGTCGGCGTCGGTGTCGGCGTGGGGTTCGGATGCGGCGTCGGCGTCGGATGCGGCGTCGGGCTCGGGTGCGGCGTTGGCGACGGCGATGGCGTGTGCGACCCCGTGTGCGACCTACGAGACATCAGGCACCCCTCACGAAGGTAGTGCTGACCTCGCGCTCATGCTCGGCGTAGTTCTGCGCGGTGTACGTGAGTCCGTCTGCCGTGTTCGACAGGGCGTCCACCAGGTCGGAGAGGTTCTGCCGACTCGCTTCCGCGTGCTCGTTGTACTGCTCGGCCAGGTTCTGCGCGTTCGGCAGGTGGCCGAAGGCCGTGGACGTCAGACGGATGGCTGATACCGCGGATTGGATCTGGCTGAGCTGCTCCATCTGCGCTTGGACCGTTGACGCATAGCTTCCGATTGTTTCGTGATCAACCCGAAACCCGGAGTCCCCCATGTCAGGTACCCTTCATAAGCGAAACGTGAACTCTCATCGTACTGACGCTTCTTCGGTTCGGAGTGCCAGGGGGCGACATCGATCACGCGAATTCCGTGAGCCTCAGGACGCCCCCGCGGTGGCTCAGAACAACTCGTGCGACATCTGCTCGCTGACCAGTGACCACCAATTGCCCTGATCATCCAGCGCCGTGGTGCGGCCCGCCGCCGGGCACGGCCACGAGGATCTGACGCGCCGTCACACCGACTTCGGTGGCCAGCACCAGCACACCGTCGGGCGACAGATCGGCGCCGGTGAACGGGGCGTCGGAGATCACCGCCGTCACCACCTCCCCGCTGGGCCGGTCCCACACCCGCAGGGAGTCGGCGCCCGGGGTGAAGCCGTACGGCGCCGCCTCGGCCGCCTCCTTCGACGGCCGCTGCACCCGCGCCGGGTCGCCTTCGGCATAACCGGGCCGCAGCAGATGGTGGAGCAGCAGCGCCCCCTTGCCCCCGCCCGGCCTCGGACGGGAGCCCGGGGTGCCCTCGGGCACGAGGAAGGCCGCCACCGGGCGCGCGTCCGCACCCTCGTCCTCCGGGGGCAGCAGCCCCGTCGTCACCGCGGCCACACCGGCCAGCGGGGCGCTCCACAGGGTGCGCCAGGGGAGGTCGAGACCGAGGGTGTGCAGCGCGTCCGCGTACGGACCGAGCCCGTCCTCGACGAACGCGGTCTCCAGTAGCGCCGCCCGCATCGCCACCGGAGCCTGCGAGCGGATGAGCAGCGGCGCGGTCCGCAGGTACGTACGGGCCGGTGCGCCCAGCTGCTCCAGCGGTACGGCTTCGACGGCGGCCCGCAGCACCACCGGGTCGGCATAGGCGAACAGGCCCGGGTCGGTGAGGAGTTGGGGCAGCAGACCGGCCTCTAGAGTGTGCGCCGCGAGGCGGTCGCGGACGTACGGGTCGGCCCGGGACCAGTCCTGCTCGGGCACCGCCTCCAGCAGCGCCATGGCGATCCTGGCCTGGGCGTCCGGAATGTCCGGCAGACCGGAGCGGATGTCGTCGGCGAGGGCGGGGTGTATCAGGCGCAGCAGGGGGCGCTCGGCGGCCGGGCCGTCGGCGGAGCCGGCACCGTCCTCGACGTCGTCCCCGTCGTCCCCATCCACCGATTCCGCAACCGGCTCGATGAACGGCGCCGCCAGCGGCATCCCCTCGGCGACCTCCCGGCTCATGTCCCGTCCCGCGACGGCACTCGCCAGCGGCGCCAGCAACCGGGCCGGCAGCCCCGCGCCCTCGGCCAAGGCGAGCGGCGCCAGGATCGACCGCAGGGTCTCGGGATCGGAGCCCAGCCGGCGCGCGTGCAGATCGAGCGCCTCGCCGACGCTGCCGGGCAGCAGGGAGGCGTCCGCCGGATCGAAGCCGTCGGGCTGCGTCAGCAGCGCCCGCACGCCCAGCCGGACGGTCAGGCGGCTGCCGTCCGCCCGATCGGCCATCGCCTCGGCGAGCGCCCGGCGGGCCACCGGGTCGGTGGTGTACGGGAGTTCCGGCGCCCCGGCGGCGTCGCCGAGGGCGGTCTCGGCGTACCGCACCAGGCCCTCGGGATCGGCCCACTCGGCCGCGTCCAGGTCGATGATCTGCGCCTGGCCGCTCGGCAGCGCCTCGACCAGCTCCGCGGCGAGCGCGCGGGGCACATCGGCCAGCAGCTGGACCGTCTTGAGGGCGGCGAGCGGTGTGAGCACGTCCGCCACGAGGCGGGCCGGCTCGTCGGCGGCGCGTATCGGACCGGCCCGGTCGACATCCGGGACCACGATGCTCACCGGCTCTTCAAGAGCGGCGAGTTCGGTGAAGATGTCTTCACGGCGGGCCGCGTCGAGGCCGAAGTGGTCGGCGAGGAGCCGCAGCACCTGGTCCGCGGTGCGCCCCGTGGGGTCGGGCACGGCCGGCACAGGGAGATCCGGCGGCACGGTGGCCGGGTCCATGTCATACAGCGGCAGCTTCTTGCGGTGGGCGGGATCGCACATCATCAGAAAGCCGGTGAGCAGGCGCGAACGGCCGCTGCCGGGGTCTCCGGTGAGTGCGATGACGCGCGGTGCGCCGGGCCAGCACATCCGCCAGGCGGCGAGTGCGCGGAGTGCGGCGGTGCGTCCGCCGACGTACGGATGAGGTGCGTAGCGCGGAGCTCCCAACGCTCCCTCTGCGGCGCTCATCGCTTCCTCGTCCCCCATCAATCCCGCCTCCACCTTCGTGGATTCCTGCGTGTACCGGCTCGATCTTATGTTCCGGGTGGTGCCCGTCCCGCGAGCCGTCGGTGCAGCCGGGATCGCCTCCTACGGAAAGAAAGCAGATCGCCCGAATTCTCCGCGGGCCGATCTGCTTTCTTCCCCGTCGCCGTATCGGAGCTGTGAACTCCGTGAGCTCCGTGAGCTCCGTGAGCTCCGTGAGCTCCGTGAACTCTTCGAGATCTTTGATCTCTTTGGGATCTTTGCGCTGTTTTCCGTTGTGCGGGCGGAGATCAGCGCCGGTGGCTGGGTCCGCCGCGCCGCGGGGAACCGGTGACGAGGCCCCGCGACGGGGCGTCGCGCTCGGCGCGCTCCGCTTCCTCCTTCGCCTCCTGCTCCCGCTGCCAGGCGGCGTACTTCTGGCGGGCCTCCTCGCGCTCCTCCGGCGTCTGGTTCTCCGCCGCCTGCCGGATCGTGTCGATCCGGTCGCCGAGGGCGTCCATGTAGCCCCGCGTCTCGATGGCGTCCTTCATGCTGATCCGGCCGGAGAGCACCTCCTTGGCCATCTCCTGGAGTTTGCCGCCCACGTTGGGGTTCGACTCCAGGACCTTCAGCGCCTTGCGCAGCCGTGCCGCCTGCTCCGGGTCGTGGGCGACATCCATCAGATCCTCGTCCTGGATCTCCCGCTCGTTGTTCATCCCTGCCCCCTCGGACGTAATCTCGCGGCAACCGCAGGTGCCGCCCCGGTGTCCTGAGTGTAAGGAAGGGCGCGAACGGGTCGTCAAGGTGGGGGTTGTCGGTATTGCCGCATATTGCTCCGGGTGCATTCGGTGCTTCGCCCGGCCGCTGTTCGGCACCGGCGTTACGCCCTATTGCGGGTGTGCTAGACCTGAGGCGATGTTGGCAGGTAGCTGTCATTCAATTCGGGGAGAAAAAATGTCAGACGAAGTCCGGCTCAGTACGGAGGAGTTGCACAAGCTCGGTGCGTCCTTCGAGATCCGCGCAGAAGAACTGAGCCGGCAACTTGCCGCATTCAGACGGCGGGCGGACGCCGAGGCGCTGCGGGACGGTTTCGGCAGCGACGAGGCGGCCCGGCCGTACCGTGAGCTGTACGAGGAGGCCGAGCAGGCCCTCACCCAGCTGCAACAGCGGCTCGCCGAGGTCGGCAGCGGCATCAAGGAGACGGTCGCCAATGTGCACGCGGCCGAGGAGGAGCTGGTCGACGCCCTGCGGAGCGTCGAGAAGACGGGGGGCATGAAGTGAGCGAGCGACGGCGTAACCCCGAGGCGCTGCACGAGGCGGCGGCCGGCTGGCGCGAGATGGGCAAGCACCTCGACGGTATGGTCCGCGATCTGGATCGCCATGTCGGCGCCGCGGCGGCGGCCAACTGGCACGGTCCGGCCGGTGAAGGGTTCGCCGCGGAGTGGCACGGCCTCAGGCGGTCCGTCGACGATGCGCTGCCGGCCTTCGAACTGGCCGCCGCGGACCTGGACAACGCCGCCTCGCATCAGGACGGCCATCCGGACGACCACAAGGACGACCAGGACCACGCCGCGCCGCCGGCGCAGAACTCCGGCGCGCAGTCCGGCAACGGGTCGACGAGCTACGGCTTCATGGCGTTCGGGCAGCTTGCCAACGGTCTGGGCAGCGCGTTCTCCAAGCGCGGCGGCAAGGGCGGCGGCCAGCGCCAGGGGCCGGTCGTCACGCACGAGTGGGAGACCTCCACGGCCGCCCACGGGGCCGATCCGTTCGGACCGGCGAAGGACGGCGAGGCCAAGACGCGCGGCGGCGAGGGCCTCGCCAAGGGCGTACGGAGCGAGCCGGGCGTCCCGGAGGCGGCACCGGCACCGGCACCGGCCCCGGCTCCGGCCCCGGCACCGGCTCCCGCGAAGCCGACGAAGGACCAGTCGCCGAAGGATGCGGCGGCCACCACCCCGGACACCGGCAGGCACGGCGCCTTCGGCTGACCCGTACGGACCCGTAAACGGCGGTGGGGCGCCCCTCTACGAGAGGGACGCCCCACCGCCGTTGTGCGAGGAACCGGGTTACTGGCCCTGCCCCGGCAGCCAGCCCGTCTGGACCAGCTGCGCACCGCGCTTGCGCGTGATGAACGTGGCCCGGCCGGGCGTCAGCTGCTGACCCTTGATGTTGCCCATCAGCGGGCCCTCCGCCGGGTCGGCGGAGAGGATCAGACCCTGTGCGCCGAGCTCCTTGGTGCGCTGCATCACGGGCTCGAACGACGACCGTCCGGCGCCCGAGGAGCTGCGCGCGATGATCAGGCGCAGACCCACGTCACGGGCGAACGGCAGGTACTCGACCAGCGGCATCAGCGGGTTGCCGCTGCTGGTCGCCACCAGGTCGTAGTCGTCGATGATGACGAACGCGTCCGGCAGGTCGTACCAGCTGCGGTTGCGCAGCTGCTCCGGCGTGACGTCCGGTCCGGGCATCCGGCGGCCGAGCGAACCGGCCAGTCCGCTGATGACCTCCTGCAACTGCGGGCCCGCGGCGCAGTACTTGTACAGATGGCTCTCGGGCAGCTCGCCGAGCATGGCGCGCCGGTAGTCGCCGACCACCATGAGCGCCTTGTCGGACGGGTACCGCTCGGCGATCTGCTTGCACAGCAGCCGCAGCAGCGACGACTTTCCGGACTCGCTCTCGCCGTAGATGACCAGCAGCGGGTCGCTCTCGAAGTCGATGAACGCCGGCGAGAGCGTGGTCTCGTCGACACCGATCGCGATGCCGTGGTCCGGGTAGTCGCTGCCCTTGGGCAGCTCGTTGACGTGCAGCATCGTCGGCAGCATCCGCACCTTGGGGGCGGGCTCGTGCTGCCAGTTCTCGCTGACCGTCTGCACCAGGTTGGCGATGCCGTCGCTGATCGTCTCCGGGTCGCTCATCCCGTCCATGCGCGGCAGCGCCGCCAGGAAGTCGAGCTTCTCCGGGGACAGACCGCGGCCGGGCTTGCCCATCGGGACGTTCTCCGCGCGCTTGCGGTCGAACTCCGACTCCATCGGGTCACCCAGGCGCAGCTCCACACGGTTGAGGAGCTGGTCGCGCAGCGCGGGCCGGACCTCGGTGTAGCGGGCGCCGGCGATGATCAGGTGGATACCGAAACCGAGACCACGGGCGGCGATGTCCAGGATCACCGGGTCCATCTGCTCGTAGTCGGTCTTGAACGTCGCCCAGCCATCGATGATCAGGAAGACGTCGCCCCACTTCTGGTCGGGGAAGGCGCCCGAGGCCCGCCGCTGGCGGTAGGTCCCGATCGAGTCGATGTTGTTGGCCCGGAAGAACTCCTCGCGCTCGTTGAGGATGCCGACGACCTCGGCGACCGTACGGCGGACCTTCTCCGCGTCCAGACGCGAGGCGACACCGCCGACGTGCGGCAGGCCCTCCATCGTCAGCATGCCGCCGCCGCCGAAGTCGAGGCAGTAGAACTGCACCTCGGACGGGGTGTGGGTGAGCGCGAACGAGGCGATGGTGGACCGGATCAGGGTCGACTTTCCGGACTGCGGACCACCCACGACCAGACCGTGACCGGCACCGGCGGAGAAGTCCAGGTACATCACGTCGCGCCGCTGCTCGAACGGCTTGTCCACCAGCGCGACCGGCACCACGAGCTTGCCGAGCGCGGTGTACTCCGCCGCGTGCACGCCCCGTTCGGGCGTGACCGCGAGGGTCGGCAGCAGCTGGTTGACCGTCGGGGCCTCCTCCAGCGGAGGCAGCCACACCTGGTGCGCCGGCGGGCCCTGGCCCTGCATGCGCTGGACCATGACGTCCAGCACGGTGTCGGCCAGCGCGTCGTCGATCTCCGGCTCGTCGACCTCGATGACGGGCTCTTCGATGATCTGCTCGATGACCGGGGCCGCGGTGAACGGCACCGGCATCCGCGTCGACCCGCCGCCGCTGCCGCCGCGGCCGCCGCCACCGGGACCGCGGTAGGTACCGGAGACGTACGCGGCCTTGAACTGCACCATCGTCTCGGTGTCGTACTTCAGGATGCCGGAACCGGGAACGTTCGGCAGGTGGTAGGCGTCCGGCACACCGATCGCGGTCCGCGACTCGGCCGCGGAGAAGGTGCGCAGACCCAGCCGGTAGGACAGGAACGTGTCCAGACCGCGCAGCTTGCCCTCTTCCAGACGCTGCGAGGCGAGCAGCATGTGCACACCCATGGAACGGCCGATACGGCCGATCTGGATGAACATCTCGATGAAGTCGGGCTTGGCGGCCAGCAGTTCGGAGAACTCGTCGATGATCATCACCAGCGACGGCAGCGGCTCCAGCGGGGCACCCGCGGCACGCGCCTTCTCGTAGTCGGTGATGTTCGCGTAGTTGCCCGCCGAGCGCAGCAGCTCCTGACGGCGCTGGAGCTCACCGGTGATCGAGTCGCGCATGCGGTCGATCAGGGTGACGTCCTCACCGAGGTTGGTGATGACGGCCGCGACGTGCGGCATCTCCGACATACCGGTGAAGGTGGCGCCACCCTTGAAGTCGGCGAGGATGAAGTTGAGCGTCTCGGAGGAGTGCGTCACCGCGAGGGCGAGCACCAGGGTGCGCAGCACCTCGGACTTACCGGAACCGGTTGCACCGACACACAGGCCGTGCGGGCCCATGCCCTGCTGCGAGGCTTCCTTGATGTCGAGCATGACGGGCTGGCCGTCCTTGTCGACACCGAGCGGGACGCGCAGCCGCTCGGCCAGCGTCCGGGGCCGCCAGGTGCGCGAGACGTCCAGCGAACCGGCGTCGCCGATGTTGAGCAGGTCGGTGAAGTCCATGGAGGACAGCAGCGGGTCCTCGCCGTCCGAGCCCGCACCGGCCCGCAGCGGCGCGAGCTGACGCGCCAGCGACTCCGCCTCGGGAATCGACAGGGTGTCGCACACACCGTGGTAGACGGCACCGCTCGCCGACTCCAGCACCAGCTTGCCCGGCCACACCTGGACGGCCAGACCACCGCGGACCTCGTCCAGGTCGCCCGGCACGACCTCCAGGATGGTGACGCCCTGAAGGCCCTCGGCCCCGGCGATCACCGAGTCCATCGGCACATCGCCGCCGTCCAGCACGATGATCACGTGCGGGGTGTCGGTCACCGGGGTGCCCTGCGGGTTGAACCGCCCGCGTCCGTCGAGCTCCTCCGCCAGCAGCTCCTCGATCTCGCCGAGGTCGCCGACGACCATCCGGCGGCTGCCCGCGCCGTCGGTGCTCTTGTGCTGCACCTGCGGCAGCCACTTCGTCCACTCCCACTCCGCCTGCGCACCGGGCGCGGCGACGACCGCCACGACCAGGTCCTCGGGGGAGTGCAGGGTGCACAGCTGGGCGAGGATCGCCCGGGAGGCGCCGTAGACCGTGTCCGGGTCACCGGAGACGGTCAGGTGGTAGAAGGCGCGCAGCGAGACAGCGAGCGGCAGGTTGTCCAACTGCCCGTGCTTGTCGAGGAATTCCTTCATCGCATGCGCGGTGAGCGGCTCCAGCTCGTCGACCGGGGCGGTCTCCGGGGCCCTCAGCGGGGTGGCCAGCTGCTGCGGCCCGAGCCCGAGGCGTACCTGCCCGAAGTCGGGGTCGGTCGCCCGGCGTTCCCATACCCGTTTGCCCTCGGCCACGATCGACCACAACTGGGCCGGATCCGGGTGGACGTAGAGCTGGGCGTCGCGCTGCTTGCGCGCGGTGCGGCGTACCTCTTTCCGCTTCTGCGTAAGGTACTTGAGGTAATCCTGGCGCTCCTGGAGCATTTGCCCGGAAGGGCCCTGGCGGGCTTTGACGATCTGCATGATCGCCATTGCCAGAGTGGACGCCACCATAAAGCCGCCCATGATTTTCATGAACGGCTGATTGCCCATGAACAAGAACCCCGCGGATGACGCCATGCCCATCATGGGCATAAAGGTCATAAAGAGGTTCTCCGGCTCCCCTTCGCGGGGAAGTTCCGGCGGTGCCTCGAGTGTCACCTCCTCCGAGGGGACTTCGGGTGGCAGCGCGCGGGGCGGGCGCTTGACGATGACAACGCTCACCGAGGCATCAGTCCTTCATGCATCTCGCAGTCTCGGACCGCCCCCGTTGGATTCGACGGTCCCCCCGAGCCAAGTTCTTGGCCCGAACCAGGCGTTGATCCTACTGTTAAGCGTCAAGTCTCGGGGTGGGTGGGGCAGTCGCCGAATCGGACGGTACGCTGACGCCTCGCAAGCGCGCCATGCCCTGGTCAAGAGACGGCTCGATATATACGGCGCGCGAAGCGACAAAACGCCCAACGGATAGGGGGAACCGCCAGGTGAGCACGAGCACTGGCACCGGCTTTTGCCGGGTCACAGTCGCCGCGCCGGATGCACGGATCGACGTGGCTCTGCCGGAGGACGTCGCACTCGTCGACATTTATCCGGAGATCCTGCGGCTCTCCGGGCAGTCCCAGGCCGAGGGTGCACCGACCGGCTACCACCTCGTACGCCGCGACGGCACGGTACTCGACGCCGGACAGTCACTCGCCCAGCAGCAGATCCTCGACGGCGACCTGCTGTTGCTGAAGCCGTTCGCCGAATCGCTGCCGCTCCCGGTCTTCGACGACGTCTCCGACGCCGTCGCCTCCGCGGTCAAGCGCAACCGCAGCCGCTGGAGCGACGACCTCATGCACACCGTCGGCCTCAGCGCCGGCGTGCTGCTGCTGGTCATGATGGCGTTCGCGCTGTGGTTCTCGAACCCCCTCAACCGCGACATGCACCGCCTGCCCGGCATCATCGCCGGCGTCGTCGGCATCGTCCTGGTCGCCCTGGCCGGCGTCCGCGCCCGCGTCTACGACGACCACGGCTCCTCCATCGCGCTGGGCCTGGCCGCACTGCCGCACCTGCTGATCGCCGGCTCCGGCATCTTCCCGTGCGACCCCACCGAGGGCCCCGGCCGCCTCCAGCTCCTGGTCGGCTGCGTGACGGTACTGATCGCCTCGGTCCTCCTGGTGGTCCTGCTGCCGCGCGGCGACGCCCCCTTCGTGGCCGCCGCCTTCCTCTCCGCCATCGGCACCCTCGCCGTCTTCGGCGCGATCCTCACCGACGCCGCACCCAGCGAGGTCGCCGCCGTCACCGCCGTCGTCGCCATCGCCATGGTCGCCTGGCTCCCGGGCCTGTCCGCCCGCTTCGCCCGGCTGCCCATCGGCTACAAGTCGCCCGACCAGATCGCCAAGGGCTCCTTCGAGGGCGGCGGCGACACCGAGTCCGTCGACTTCGTCAAGATCGGCAACCAGGCCAAGCGCGGCCACGAGCTGCTCCTCGGCCTCGTCGCCGGCTGCGCCGCCCTGGTCGTCGGCTCCGCCGGTATCGTCCTCGGCTTCTCCGACAACATGTGGGCCCAGCTGCTGGCGATGGCCGCCGGCATCACGATCATGCTGCGCGCCCGGCTCTTCGATTACACCGCGCAGGTCGCCTGCCTGACCATCGCCGGCATCCTGACCATCGTCCTGCTGATCCTGGGCATCGCCCTGCACCCGCCGACGGACATCTTCGTCCAGCTCGAGCAGTACCAGGACTCCGGTCCGCTGAACATCCGCACCGTCTGGTTCTCCAGCAGCATCGCGGTGGGCGCCGCCGTCCTCGTCGGCGTCGGCCTGGTCGTCCCCCGCAAGGGCGTCACCCCCTTCTGGGGCCGGATCTTCGACATCTTCGACGGCCTGGTCCTGCTGTCCCTGGTCCCGCTGTGCCTGGCGGTCCTGGACGTCTACAACAAGGTGCGCGGCCTCACCGGCAACTAGCGCCCGTGCCGTCACCCGGCTGCGGCCCCCCGACCACCCGGTCGGGGGGCCGTTTCATTGCTGGTACGCTGTGTGACGGTCCGCTTGAGTCATCCAAGATTCCCTGTGACGTAAACCAGGGGCGCTCAGGGACCGGAACCCAAGGAGTACCGCGTGTCGCTCGACGCCGCTACGAAGAAGCAGATCATGACCGAGTTCGCCACCAAGGAGGGTGACACCGGCTCCCCCGAGGTCCAGGTCGCGATGCTCACCCGCCGCATCTCGGACCTGACCGAGCACCTCAAGACCCACAAGCACGACCACCACTCCCGCCGTGGTCTGCTGCTGCTGGTCGGCCAGCGCCGCCGTCTGCTCCAGTACCTGGCGAAGAAGGACATCACCCGCTTCCGCCAGCTGGTCGAGCGCCTCGGCATCCGCCGCGGTGCGGCGGGCGCCAAGTAAGACGCCGTAGAGGGAGCGGTTCCCACCGGGGGCCGCTCCCTTTGCCGTACGCGCCGGACACCGTCGCCATCCCGTGGCGGGCGGAAGCTTTGTAGTCTGGTGCCATATCGCGAAAGCGAACGCAGGGGAGCGCCTCCTGGCCGCCGGTCCTCGGTAGTGGCCCCCGGAGATCTCCGGGAGCTTCGATCGAAGACCGGCCCGCACGGCGCTCCACCGCAGAAGGTCCGCTGCCACACGGGCAGCGGACGCGAACGAGGAGATATTCCTGGTGGAGAACGAGACCCACTACGCCGAAGCCGTGATCGACAACGGTTCCTTCGGCACCCGCACCATCCGCTTCGAGACGGGCCGCCTGGCCAAGCAGGCCGCCGGCTCCGCCGTGGCGTACCTGGACGACGACACCATGGTGCTGTCGGCCACCACCGCCTCCAAGAACCCGAAGGACCAGCTGGACTTCTTCCCGCTGACCGTCGACGTCGAGGAGCGGATGTACGCAGCCGGAAAGATCCCCGGCTCCTTCTTCCGCCGTGAGGGCCGCCCCTCCGAGGACGCGATCCTCACCTGCCGTCTGATCGACCGCCCGCTGCGCCCCTCCTTCAAGAAGGGCCTGCGCAACGAGATCCAGATCGTCGAGACGGTCATGGCGCTCAACCCCGACCACCTCTACGACGTGGTCGCCATCAACGCCGCCTCCTGCTCCACGCAGCTGGCCGGCCTGCCCTTCTCCGGCCCGATCGGCGGCACCCGCGTCGCCCTGATCAAGGGCCAGTGGGTCGCCTTCCCGACCCACACCGAGCTGGAGGACGCCGTCTTCGACATGGTCGTGGCCGGCCGCGTCCTCGCGGACGGCGACGTCGCGATCATGATGGTCGAGGCCGAGGCCACCGAGAAGACCATCCAGCTGGTCAAGGACGGCGCCGAGGCCCCGACCGAGGAGGTCGTCGCCGCCGGTCTGGAAGCCGCGAAGCCCTTCATCAAGGTCCTGTGCAAGGCGCAGTCGGACCTCGCCGCCAAGGCCGCCAAGCCGGTCGGCGAGTTCCCGATCTTCCTCGACTACCAGGACGACGTCCTGGAGGCCCTCACCAAGGCCGTCAAGGACGAGCTCGCCCAGGCGCTGACCATCGCCGGCAAGCAGGAGCGCGAGGCCGAGCTGGACCGCGTCAAGGGTCTGGCCGCCGAGAAGCTGCTGCCGGAGTTCGAGGGCCGCGAGAAGGAGATCTCCGCCGCGTACCGCTCGCTGACCAAGACCCTGGTCCGTGAGCGCGTCATCAAGGAGAAGAAGCGCATCGACGGCCGCGGCGTCACGGACATCCGTACGCTCGCCGCCGAGGTCGAGGCCATCCCGCGGGTGCACGGCTCCGCCCTGTTCGAGCGTGGCGAGACCCAGATCCTGGGCGTCACCACCCTCAACATGCTCCGCATGGAGCAGCAGCTGGACACCCTCTCCCCGGTGACCCGCAAGCGCTACATGCACAACTACAACTTCCCGCCGTACTCCACCGGCGAGACCGGCCGCGTCGGCTCCCCCAAGCGCCGCGAGATCGGCCACGGCGCGCTCGCCGAGCGCGCGCTGACGCCGGTCCTGCCGACCCGCGAGGAGTTCCCCTACGCGATCCGCCAGGTCTCCGAGGCCCTCGGCTCCAACGGCTCGACGTCCATGGGCTCGGTCTGCGCCTCGACCATGTCGCTGTTCAACGCCGGTGTGCCGCTCAAGGCCCCGGTCGCGGGCATCGCCATGGGTCTGATCTCCCAGGAGATCGACGGCGAGACCCACTACGTCACCCTCACCGACATCCTCGGTGCGGAGGACGCCTTCGGTGACATGGACTTCAAGGTCGCCGGCACGAAGACCTTCGTGACCGCCCTCCAGCTGGACACCAAGCTGGACGGCATCCCGGCCTCCGTCCTGGCCGCGGCCCTCAAGCAGGCCCGCGACGCGCGGATGCACATCCTGGACGTGATGAACGAGGCGATCGACGTTCCGGACGAGATGTCCCCGAACGCGCCGCGGATCATCACCGTCAAGATCCCGGTGGACAAGATCGGCGAGGTCATCGGCCCCAAGGGCAAGATGATCAACCAGATCCAGGAGGACACCGGCGCCGACATCACGATCGAGGACGACGGCACCATCTACATCGGTGCCGCCGACGGCCCGGCCGCCGAGGCCGCCCGCGCCACGATCAACGGCATCGCCAACCCGACCATGCCGGAGGTCGGCGAGCGCTACCTGGGCACGGTCGTCAAGACCACCACCTTCGGTGCGTTCGTCTCCCTGCTCCCGGGCAAGGACGGCCTGCTGCACATCTCGCAGATCCGCAAGCTCGCCGGCGGCAAGCGCGTGGAGAACGTCGAGGACGTGCTCGCGGTGGGCGCGAAGGTCCAGGTCGAGATCGCCGAGATCGACCAGCGCGGCAAGCTCTCCCTGATCCCCGTGATCGAGGGCGAGGACGGCGACGCAGAGAAGAAGGACGACGCCGACAAGTGACGTCCCGTACGCACAGGGCGACGGCCCGCACCTCTTCGGAGGGGCGGGCCGTCGCCCGTACCCAAACGCTTCTCAAGGGCACCAACGGCGCCGGCACGGTCCGCCGGACCACCCTCCCCGGCGGCCTGCGCGTGGTCACCGAGACGCTGCCCACGGTCCGCTCCGTCACCTTCGGCATCTGGGCACACGTCGGCTCCCGCGACGAGACCCCGTCGCTCAACGGCGCCACGCACTACCTGGAGCACCTGCTCTTCAAGGGCACCGAGCAGCGCAGCGCGCTCGACATCTCCGCCGCCATCGACGCCGTCGGCGGCGAGATGAACGCCTTCACCGCGAAGGAATACACCTGCTACTACGCGCGGGTGCTCGACGCCGATCTGCCGCTCGCCATCGACGTCGTCTGCGACATGCTCACCGGCTCGCTGATAGACGCCGAGGACGTGGACGCCGAACGCGGCGTCATCCTCGAAGAGATCGCGATGACCGAGGACGACCCGGGCGACTGCGTGCACGACCTGTTCGCGCACACCATGCTCGGCGACACCCCCCTCGGCCGCCCGGTCCTGGGCTCCGTCGACACCATCAACGCCCTGACCGCCCCGCGCATCCGCCGCTTCTACAAGAAGCACTACGACCCCACCCACCTCGTCGTCACCGCCGCGGGCAACATTGACCACGCCAAGGTCGTCCGCCTCGTCCGCCGCGCCTTCGAGCGGGCCGGGGCCCTGGGCGGTACGGACGCCGCCCCGATCGGCCCGCGCTCCGGCAACCGAGCCATCCGCACCGCCGGCCGCGTCGAGCACCTCGGCCGCAAGACCGAGCAGGCACATGTCATCCTCGGCGTCCCCGGGATGTCCCGCACCGACGACCGCCGCTGGGCCATGGGCGTACTCAACACCGCCCTCGGCGGCGGCATGTCCTCCCGCCTCTTCCAGGAGGTCCGCGAGAAGCGCGGCCTGGCCTACAGCGTGTACTCCTACACCTCGGGCTTCGCCGACTGCGGACTGTTCGGCGTCTACGCGGGCTGCCGCCCCAACCAGGTGCACGACGTCCTTGCGATCTGCCGCGACGAACTCGCCCAGGTGGCCGCCGAGGGCCTGACCGACGACGAGATCCACCGCGCGATCGGCCAGCTCCGCGGCTCCACCGTGCTGGGCCTGGAGGACACCGGCGCGCTGATGCACCGCCTGGGCAAGAGCGAGCTGTGCTGGGGGGAGCAGATGTCGGTGGACGAGATGCTCGCCCGGATAGCCGCCGTCACCCCCGACGAGGTCCGCGAGGTGGCCGCCGAGATCCTGGGCGCCCGCCCCTCGCTGTCCGTCATCGGCCCGCTGAACGACCGGCAGGCGGCCCGGCTGGACGAGGCCGTCGCCTAGCCGGGGCCGTACGCCCCCGTACCACGAAGAGAGAGCTGGAGCACATGAGCAAGCTGCGCGTGGCCGTACTCGGCGCCAAGGGCCGCATCGGCTCCGAGGCCGTACGGGCCGTCGAGGCCGCCGAGGACCTGGAGCTGGTCGCGGCCCTGGGCCGGGGCGACAAGCTGGAGACGCTGGTGGAGGCCGAGGCCCAGGTGGTCGTCGAGCTGACCAACCCGGGCGCCGTGATGGGCAACCTCGACTTCTGCGTCCGGCACGGCATCCACGCCGTGGTCGGCACCACCGGCTGGACCGACGAGCGCCTCGCGCAGCTGCACACCTCGCTCGCCGCCTCCCCGGAGACCGGCGTGCTCATCGCGCCCAACTTCTCCATCGGCGCGGTGCTCACCATGCAGTTCGCCCAGCAGGCGGCCCGCTTCTTCGAATCCGTCGAGGTCATCGAGCTGCACCACCCCAACAAGGCGGACGCCCCCTCCGGCACGGCCGCCCGTACGGCCCAGCTGATCGCCGCGGCCCGCAAGGAGGCCGGCAGCGCCCCGCAGCCGGACGCCACCACCACGGCCCTGGACGGCGCCCGCGGCGCCGACGTCGACGGCATCCCGGTCCACTCGGTCCGCCTGCGCGGCCTGCTGGCCCACCAGGAAGTCCTCCTCGGCGGCGAGGGCGAAACCCTCACCATCCGGCACGACTCCCTCCACCACAGCAGCTTCATGCCGGGCATCCTGCTCGGCGTGCGCCGCGTCGTGACCACCCCGGGCCTGACCATGGGCCTGGAAAACTTCCTCGACCTCGGCTGACGGACGAACCCACCGTGCGCGCAAAGATCACCTACTTCGTCCTGGCGGCCGTCCTCGTCGTCTACTTCGTCCTGGTCGGCAGCCGCGGCGTCCTGCTCATCGAGCAGGGCACCGCGGTCACCGTCACCTTCGGCGTAGCCGTCCTGATCCTGCCGCTCATCGGCGTGTGGTTTCTCTGGCACACCACCCAGTTCGCCCGCAAGGCCGGCCTCCTGGCCCGCGAACTGGAGGCCGAGGGCGGACTCCCCGTCGACGAACTCCGCCGCACCCCCGGCGGCCGCATCGACCGCGACTCCGCCGACGAGGTCTTCGCCAAACGCCGCGCCGAAACCGAACAGTCCCCCACCGACTGGCGCACCTGGTTCCGCCTGGCCGTCGCCTACCACGACGCCCGCGACACCCCCCGAGCCCGCAAGGCCATGCAGCGCGCCATCGCCTTGCACGACGGAAAACCGGTACGAGCCTGACGCCGGACGGGGCGGGGCACGGGCCTGACGTTCCGGCCCGACCCGGCCTGACGTTCCGGCCCTACCCCGCCTGACGTTCCGGCCCTACCCCGCCTGACGTTCCGGCCCGACCCGGCTCGGAATACCCCGGCTCGGAATACCCCACCCGCTCGGAATACCCCACCCCACCGCCGCGTTGTCGGCCCCGAGGGGGCCCTCGGATCCCCTAGGGGATCCGTTCGAACGCCCCTTAAGGGTTTCCCCCACCCCGATACTCCGCCGCCCAGGCCTCCAGCACATCCGCCGCCCGTTCGAACGCTTCCGGGCGTGACTGGAAATCGCCGTCGTGGTCCGTGATCAGGATCCGCGGTGCCGTCTCGTGCGCGCGGTGGGCGACCACGGCCTGACCCTGCACCGTACGCGGCAGGCCCAGCCAGCGCACCGGCTGCTGCACGGTACGGATCGCGGCGACCGCGCTCCAGGGGGCGGTCGTCGTCCGCAGCAGTGCCACCTGCCGCAGCCCATGGGCGCTCACCCACACCCCCACGCGCAGCATCCGCAGGGCGAAGACGATCAGCAGCGCCGCCACCGCCCCACAGATCGCGGCCCCGGTGAGCGAACCGGCCAGGCCGATGATCATGGCCGAGAGCAGGACGAACGAGGCGAGCAGGAAAAACACGGCCGCCGTCCCCACCCGCCACGGTCCGGGGCGGTAGGGACGGCGCCAGTGGCCGGGCCCGGTGTGCGCGGGTGCGACCGGATCCTCCGGGCTGCCGTGGCCATCGAGGTCACGGTCGGCCGTCAGGAAGGGCAGGGGCACGGCGGAACCTCACAATGGCACGCATACGGAAAGCTGTGACCGGTGAGGCTAGCGGGCCGGACGAAGCGGAACCACTCGCTCTCGCGCTCCGCCCGGACCACTCAGCGGTGTGCCGCTTCCGACTGATGCACCCGGCCCGGCCCCGAGCCGTCCTGCTGAAGCGACGGAAGGCCGAACAGCAGGGCGCCGGCCAGGCCGCCCACCACGGTGAGGGTGATCAGGGAATGGCCGAGCAGCTGCGCACGGGAGGCGCGCTGGCGGGGCGGGGGAGTGACATTGCTGCGGAACCGGTCTGCCTCGGCTACGAAGGCGAACGGGACGGGCTCTCGCCGGCGGAACATGAGCGGGCTCTCCTAGGAACCTCGAAGTGGGCACTGTCACAGGGATAGACGTCGCCGTCGCCCCATTGGTGCCCGTTTTCAGTGACTTCTGTGAAAAATATCAACCCCGGCCCCGCTCCTCGCTCACCGGGGGCCCCGTTTTGCGGCTAACGAGGCATCAGGGATCATTTCCGGACCTTTCCCCGACTGTCAGTGGCGGCCCGTAGGCTGGGCGCCGGACGAGGATCGAACGGAAGGAACCGCCGGTGTCCCACACCCCCGACGAGAGCACCCCAGGCACGCAGAGCGCAGCCGATGCAGGCCCCAGCTTCCGCAGCGAGGTGACGGTCGAGCTGGTCAAGCACAGCGCCTCGGACAGCGACGTGCTCTGGGCGGCCCGCGTCTCCACCGCCGGCGAGCAGTCCCTGGAGGAGCTCCAGAAGGACCCCGAGCGCTCCAAGGGCCTGATCAACTTCCTCATGCGGGACCGCCACGGCAGCCCCTTCGAGCACAACTCCATGACCTTCTTCATCAGCGCGCCGATCTTCGTCTTCCGCGAGTTCATGCGACACCGCGTCGGTTGGTCGTACAACGAGGAATCCGGCCGCTACCGCCAGCTGGAGTCGGTCTTCTACGTCCCCGGGCAGTCCCGCAAGCTCGTTCAGCAGGGCCGTCCCGGCAAGTACGAATTCGTCGAGGGCACCCCGGCGCAGCACGAGCTCACCACCCGCGTCATGGAGGACAGCTACCGCCAGGCGTACGCGGCCTACCAGGAGATGCTCGCCGAGGGCGTCGCCCGCGAGGTGGCCCGCGCCGTCCTGCCCGTCGGCCTGTACTCCTCGATGTACGCGACCTGCAACGCCCGCTCGCTGATGCACTTCCTGGGCCTGCGCACCCAGCACGAACTGGCCAAGGTCCCGTCCTTCCCGCAGCGCGAGATCGAGATGGTCGGCGAGCAGATGGAGGCCCACTGGGCCAAGCTCATGCCGCTCACCTACGGCGCATTCAATGCGAACGGCCGCATCGCTCCGTAAGGCGACGAAAGCCGGGCCGGGCACCGTCCGCGCAGTACTGACGTGCGAAGTGTCCGGATTGCGGCATTTTGAGAAGTTCATCTACTCTGAACAAACGGACCCGGCACTGCTTGAACCCCCGAGCAGGCAGTGCCGGAGTCCACATCCCGGCTCCCCAGACGCGCACCCCGCGGTGCGCTACGAGTAGCGTGGGACCCATGGCTCCGACTTCCACACCGCAGACCCCCTTCGGGCGGGTGCTGACCGCCATGGTCACGCCGTTCACGGCGGATGGCGCCCTCGACCTCGACGGCGCGCAGCAGCTCGCCGCCCACCTGGTGGACGCCGGCAATGACGGCCTCGTCCTCAACGGCACCACCGGAGAGTCACCGACCACCAGTGACGCCGAGAAAGTCCAGCTGGTCCGCGCCGTGGTCGATGCGGTCGGGGACCGCGCCTTCGTCGTCGCCGGAGCCGGCACCAACGACACCCACCACAGCCTGGAGCTCGCCCGCGCCGCCCAGGACGCCGGCGCCCACGGCCTGCTCGCGGTGACCCCGTACTACAGCAAGCCCCCGCAGGAGGGCCTGCTGCGCCACTTCACGGCCATCGCGGACGCCACCGACCTGCCGGTCATGCTCTACGACATCCCCGGCCGCAGCGGCGTCCCGATCAACACCGAGACCATCGTCCGGCTCGCCGAGCACCCCCGCATCGTGGCCAACAAGGACGCCAAGGGCGACCTCGGCCGCGCCAGCTGGGCCATCGCCCGCTCCGGCCTCGCCTGGTACAGCGGCGACGACATGCTCAACCTCCCGCTGCTCTCGGTCGGTGCCATCGGCTTCGTCTCCGTCGTCGGCCATGTCGTCACCCCCGAGCTGCGCGCCCTCCTGGACGCCCACCTCAACGGCGACGTCACCAAGGCGACCGAGATCCACCAGAAGCTGCTGCCGGTCTTCACCGGCATGTTCCGCACCCAGGGCGTCATCACCACCAAGGCCGCCCTCGGCCTCCAGGGCCTGCCCGGCGGCCCGCTGCGCCTGCCGCTCGTCGAGCTCTCCCCCGAGGAGACCGAGCAGCTCAAGCGCGACCTCGCGGCCGGTGGCGTACAGCTCTAGTCACAGACTTCACAACTGAATACGGACCAACAACCGCCACACAGCAAGTGCACGAATGTCATGCGCGCCACGTGCCTCGACGGCAGCGTGGCGCGTGTGGTGAGGAGAGTCTTTTGAGTCATCCGCATCCCGAGCTCGGCGCTCCGCCGAAGCTTCCCAAGGGCGGCCTGCGCGTCACCCCCCTCGGCGGCCTGGGGGAGATCGGCCGCAACATGACGGTCTTCGAATACGGCGGCCGACTGCTGATCGTCGACTGCGGAGTGCTCTTCCCGGAGGAGGAGCAGCCCGGAATCGACCTGATCCTGCCGGACTTCACGTCCATCCGGGACCGCCTCGACGACATCGACGGCATCGTGCTCACGCACGGCCACGAGGACCACATCGGCGGCGTCCCCTACCTCCTGCGCGAGAAGCCGGACATCCCGCTGATCGGCTCCAAGCTGACCCTCGCCCTGATCGAGGCCAAGCTTCAGGAGCACCGCATCCGCCCCTACACGCTGGAGGTCGCCGAGGGCGACCGCGAGCGCCTGGGCCCCTTCGACTGCGAGTTCGTCGCGGTCAACCACTCCATCCCGGACGCCCTCGCGGTCGCCGTCCGCACCCCCGCGGGCATGGTCGTGCACACCGGCGACTTCAAGATGGACCAGCTCCCGCTGGACCGCCGCCTGACCGACCTCCCCGCGTTCGCCAGGCTCGGCGAGGAGGGCATCGACCTCCTCCTGTCCGACTCGACCAACGCCGAGGTTCCGGGCTTCGTCCCGCCCGAGCGCGATATCTCCAACGTGCTGCGCGGCGTCTTCGCCAGTGCCCAGAAGCGCATCATCGTCGCCAGCTTCGCCAGCCATGTGCACCGCATCCAGCAGATCCTCGATGCGGCACACGAGTACGGGCGACGGGTCGCCTTCGTCGGCCGCTCGATGGTCCGCAACATGGGCATCGCCCGCGAGCTGGGCTATCTCAATGTCCCGGCCGGCCTGGTCGTCGACGTCAAGACCCTCGACGACCTCCCGGACGACGAGATCGTCCTCGTCTGCACCGGCTCCCAGGGCGAGCCGATGGCCGCGCTCTCCCGTATGGCCAACCGCGACCACCAGATCCGCATCGTCCAGGGCGACACCGTCATCCTGGCCTCGTCCCTCATCCCGGGGAACGAGAACGCGGTCTACCGCGTCATCAACGGCCTGACCCGCTGGGGCGCCAACGTCGTCCACAAGGGCAACGCCAAGGTGCACGTCTCCGGGCACGCCTCGGCCGGCGAGCTGCTGTACTTCTACAACATCTGCAAGCCGAAGAACCTGATGCCGGTGCACGGCGAATGGCGCCATCTGCGCGCCAACGCCGAACTGGGCGCCCTGACCGGCGTACCGAAGGACCGCATCGTCATCGCCGAGGACGGCGTCGTGGTCGACCTGGTCGACGGCGTCGCCAAGATCACCGGCAAGGTCCAGGCGGGCTATGTCTACGTCGACGGCCTCTCGGTCGGCGATGTGACGGAAACCCATCTCAAGGACCGCCGCATCCTCGGCGACGAAGGCATCATCTCGGTCTTCGTGGTCGTGGACAGCACCACCGGCAAGACCGTCGGCGGCCCCAACATCCACGCCCGTGGCTCCGGCATCGACGACGCCGCCTTCTCCGCCGTCGTCCCCAAGATCGAAGATGCCCTCGCCAAGTCGGCCCAGGACGGCGTCACCGAGCCCCACCAGCTCCAGCAGCTGATCCGCCGCTCGGTCGGCAAGTGGGTGTCGGACAACTACCGCCGCCGCCCGATGATCCTCCCCGTGGTCGTCGAGGTCTGACGCCCACGCCCGTACGAAGTCGTACGAACGTCCTCAAGTAGGAGCGGGGTGCCCGGATTTGCATCCGGGCACCCCGCTCCAGTAGGTTTACGGCTCCGCCCGAACGGGAAGCCCCCCGCGCTTGCATGCGCGGCATGCCTCCCCGAACGATGGCGGAATTCCGACCCACAACATTCTGTTAAAGTCGGACCGCCGAAAGGCACCCCCCCTCCGACGGGAAATCAATTCCGCCGAACCGTAATCCGAAAGGGAAACGGCAAGGCGCGGATCTGCTAAAGTCGGAAAGGCCGAAAAGGCGAAAGCCTGGAAGGCCAACCCCGCTCCAACAGGGGGCCGGAGACGGAAACGGATCTGGTAAGGTTGGAAAAGTGGAAAGGGTCGAAAGCCCGGACCGCACCGGCGAAAATCGGAGCCGAAAGGATCTGATAGAGTCGGAAACGCAAGACCGAAGGGAAGCGCCCGGAGATCCTGGTGAAACAGGAACAAAGGAAGCGTCCGTTCCTTGAGAACTCAACAGCGTGCCAAAAGTCAACGCCAGATATGTTGATACCCCGTCTCCAGCATCAGCTGGGACGAGGTTCCTTTGAAAGTCCTGCCGACACGATGTGCCGGTAGGCAATACACAGCGAGGACGCTGTGAACCGTGGGGACTATTCCTCCTCCGGTTCCGCTCAACGCGAGTGTCACCCGATTACGGGTAAACATTCACGGAGAGTTTGATCCTGGCTCAGGACGAACGCTGGCGGCGTGCTTAACACATGCAAGTCGAACGATGAACCTCTTTCGGGAGGGGATTAGTGGCGAACGGGTGAGTAACACGTGGGCAATCTGCCCTTCACTCTGGGACAAGCCCTGGAAACGGGGTCTAATACCGGATACGACACGGGATCGCATGGTCTCCGTGTGGAAAGCTCCGGCGGTGAAGGATGAGCCCGCGGCCTATCAGCTTGTTGGTGGGGTGATGGCCTACCAAGGCGACGACGGGTAGCCGGCCTGAGAGGGCGACCGGCCACACTGGGACTGAGACACGGCCCAGACTCCTACGGGAGGCAGCAGTGGGGAATATTGCACAATGGGCGAAAGCCTGATGCAGCGACGCCGCGTGAGGGATGACGGCCTTCGGGTTGTAAACCTCTTTCAGCAGGGAAGAAGCGAGAGTGACGGTACCTGCAGAAGAAGCGCCGGCTAACTACGTGCCAGCAGCCGCGGTAATACGTAGGGCGCAAGCGTTGTCCGGAATTATTGGGCGTAAAGAGCTCGTAGGCGGCTTGTCGCGTCGGATGTGAAAGCCCGGGGCTTAACCCCGGGTCTGCATTCGATACGGGCAGGCTAGAGTTCGGTAGGGGAGATCGGAATTCCTGGTGTAGCGGTGAAATGCGCAGATATCAGGAGGAACACCGGTGGCGAAGGCGGATCTCTGGGCCGATACTGACGCTGAGGAGCGAAAGCGTGGGGAGCGAACAGGATTAGATACCCTGGTAGTCCACGCCGTAAACGTTGGGAACTAGGTGTGGGCGACATTCCACGTCGTCCGTGCCGCAGCTAACGCATTAAGTTCCCCGCCTGGGGAGTACGGCCGCAAGGCTAAAACTCAAAGGAATTGACGGGGGCCCGCACAAGCAGCGGAGCATGTGGCTTAATTCGACGCAACGCGAAGAACCTTACCAAGGCTTGACATACACCGGAAAGCGCTAGAGATAGTGCCCCCCTTGTGGTCGGTGTACAGGTGGTGCATGGCTGTCGTCAGCTCGTGTCGTGAGATGTTGGGTTAAGTCCCGCAACGAGCGCAACCCTTGTTCTGTGTTGCCAGCATGCCTTTCGGGGTGATGGGGACTCACAGGAGACTGCCGGGGTCAACTCGGAGGAAGGTGGGGACGACGTCAAGTCATCATGCCCCTTATGTCTTGGGCTGCACACGTGCTACAATGGCCGGTACAATGAGCTGCGATACCGCGAGGTGGAGCGAATCTCAAAAAGCCGGTCTCAGTTCGGATTGGGGTCTGCAACTCGACCCCATGAAGTCGGAGTTGCTAGTAATCGCAGATCAGCATTGCTGCGGTGAATACGTTCCCGGGCCTTGTACACACCGCCCGTCACGTCACGAAAGTCGGTAACACCCGAAGCCGGTGGCCCAACCCCTTGTGGGAGGGAATCGTCGAAGGTGGGACTGGCGATTGGGACGAAGTCGTAACAAGGTAGCCGTACCGGAAGGTGCGGCTGGATCACCTCCTTTCTAAGGAGCATCTAGGCGGCCGTAAGGCTGTCCAGAGCCACTACGTCGGCGAATGTTCGACGGTGGTTAGCTCATGGGTGGAACGTTGACTACTCGGCACATTGGGTTGTTGATCGTTAGTACTGCTTCGGCGTGGAACGCGGTTGGTCAATCTGGTGGGTCGGGCACGCTGTTGGGTATCTGAGGGTGCGGACCGTATGGTCTGAACCTTCGCGATGCCGGCCCCGGTGAAAGTCTGCTTCGGCAGGGTGTGACGGGTGGCTGGTCGTTGCTTGAGAACTGCACAGTGGACGCGAGCATCTGTGGCCAAGTTTTTAAGGGCGCACGGTGGATGCCTTGGCACCAGGAACCGATGAAGGACGTGGGAGGCCGCGATAGGCCCCGGGGAGCTGTCAACCGAGCTTTGATCCGGGGGTGTCCGAATGGGGAAACCCGGCAGTCGTCATGGGCTGTCACCCGCTGCTGAACACATAGGCAGTGTGGAGGGAACGCGGGGAAGTGAAACATCTCAGTACCCGCAGGAAGAGAAAACAACCGTGATTCCGGGAGTAGTGGCGAGCGAAACCGGATGAGGCCAAACCAGTCACGTGTGATACCCGGCAGGGGTTGCGTGGTTGGGGTTGTGGGATCTCTTTTCTGCAGTCTGCCGGCTGTGGGACGAGTCAGAAACCGTTGATGTAGGCGAAGGACATGCGAAAGGTCCGGCGTAGAGGGTAAGACCCCCGTAGCTGAAACATCAGCGGCTCGTTTAAGAGACACCCAAGTAGCACGGGGCCCGAGAAATCCCGTGTGAATCTGGCGGGACCACCCGTTAAGCCTAAATATTCCCTGGTGACCGATAGCGGATAGTACCGTGAGGGAATGGTGAAAAGTACCGCGGGAGCGGAGTGAAATAGTACCTGAAACCGTGTGCCTACAAGCCGTGGGAGCGTCGCGTTGAATCTTCGGATTCAACGTCGTGACTGCGTGCCTTTTGAAGAATGAGCCTGCGAGTTTGCGGTATGTTGCGAGGTTAACCCGTGTGGGGTAGCCGTAGCGAAAGCGAGTCCGAAGAGGGCGTTGAGTAGCGTGCCCAAGACCCGAAGCGGAGTGATCTAGCCATGGGCAGGTTGAAGCGGAGGTAAGACTTCGTGGAGGACCGAACCCACCAGGGTTGAAAACCTGGGGGATGACCTGTGGTTAGGGGTGAAAGGCCAATCAAACTCCGTGATAGCTGGTTCTCCCCGAAATGCATTTAGGTGCAGCGTCGTGTGTTTCTTGCCGGAGGTAGAGCACTGGATAGGCGATGGGCCCTACCGGGTTACTGACCTTAGCCAAACTCCGAATGCCGGTAAGTGAGAGCGCGGCAGTGAGACTGTGGGGGATAAGCTCCATGGTCGAGAGGGAAACAGCCCAGAGCATCGACTAAGGCCCCTAAGCGTGTGCTAAGTGGGAAAGGATGTGGAGTCGCAGAGACAACCAGGAGGTTGGCTTAGAAGCAGCCACCCTTGAAAGAGTGCGTAATAGCTCACTGGTCAAGTGATTCCGCGCCGACAATGTAGCGGGGCTCAAGCACACCGCCGAAGTCGTGTCATTGCGATATTACCCCCAACGGGGATCGTGATGGGTAGGGGAGCGTCGTGTGCCGGGTGAAGCAGCCGTGGAAGCGAGTTGTGGACGGTTCACGAGTGAGAATGCAGGCATGAGTAGCGATACAAGAGTGGGAAACTCTTGCGCCGATTGACTAAGGGTTCCTGGGTCAAGCTGATCTGCCCAGGGTAAGTCGGGACCTAAGGCGAGGCCGACAGGCGTAGTCGATGGACAACCGGTTGATATTCCGGTACCCGCTTTGAAACGCCCAATACTGAGCCCATTAATGCTAAGGCCGTGAAGCCGCCCTGATCTCTTCGGAGTTGAGGGGAGTGGTGGAGCCGCTGACCCAAGGTGGTAGTAGGTAAGTGATGGGGTGACGCAGGAAGGTAGTCCAGCCCGGGCGGTGGTTGTCCCGGGGTAAGGGTGTAGGCCGTGTGGTAGGCAAATCCGTCACACGTTAAGGCTGAGACCTGATGCCGAGCCGATTGTGGTGAAGTGGATGATCCTATGCTGTCGAGAAAAGCCTCTAGCGAGTTTCATGGCGGCCCGTACCCTAAACCGACTCAGGTGGTCAGGTAGAGAATACCGAGGCGTTCGGGTGAACTATGGTTAAGGAACTCGGCAAAATGCCCCCGTAACTTCGGGAGAAGGGGGGCCATTGCTGGTGAGGGGTCTTGCATCCTGAGCTGGTGGTGGCCGCAGAGACCAGCGAGAAGCGACTGTTTACTAAAAACACAGGTCCGTGCGAAGCCGTAAGGCGATGTATACGGACTGACGCCTGCCCGGTGCTGGAACGTTAAGGGGACCGGTTAGTCACATTTCGGTGTGGCGAAGCTGAGAACTTAAGCGCCAGTAAACGGCGGTGGTAACTATAACCATCCTAAGGTAGCGAAATTCCTTGTCGGGTAAGTTCCGACCTGCACGAATGGCGTAACGACTTCTCGACTGTCTCAACCATAGGCCCGGTGAAATTGCATTACGAGTAAAGATGCTCGTTTCGCGCAGCAGGACGGAAAGACCCCGGGACCTTTACTATAGCTTGATATTGGTGTTCGGTTCGGCTTGTGTAGGATAGGTGGGAGACTGTGAAGCATCAACGCCAGTTGGTGTGGAGTCATTGTTGAAATACCACTCTGGTCGTGCTGGATGTCTAACCTGGGTCCGTGATCCGGATCAGGGACAGTGTCTGGTGGGTAGTTTAACTGGGGCGGTTGCCTCCTAAAGGGTAACGGAGGCGCCCAAAGGTTCCCTCAGCCTGGTTGGCAATCAGGTGTTGAGTGTAAGTGCACAAGGGAGCTTGACTGTGAGACTGACGGGTCGAGCAGGTACGAAAGTAGGGACTAGTGATCCGGCGGTGGCTTGTGGAAGCGCCGTCGCTCAACGGATAAAAGGTACCCCGGGGATAACAGGCTGATCTTCCCCAAGAGTCCATATCGACGGGATGGTTTGGCACCTCGATGTCGGCTCGTCGCATCCTGGGGCTGGAGTCGGTCCCAAGGGTTGGGCTGTTCGCCCATTAAAGCGGTACGCGAGCTGGGTTTAGAACGTCGTGAGACAGTTCGGTCCCTATCCGCTGTGCGCGTAGGAGTCTTGAGAAGGGCTGTCCCTAGTACGAGAGGACCGGGACGGACGAACCTCTGGTGTGCCAGTTGTCCTGCCAAGGGCATGGCTGGTTGGCTACGTTCGGAAAGGATAACCGCTGAAAGCATCTAAGCGGGAAGCCTGCTTCGAGATGAGGGCTCCCTCCCACTTGATGGGGTAAGGCTCCCAGTAGACGACTGGGTTGATAGGCCAGATATGGAAGCGCCGTAAGGTGTGGAGTTGACTGGTACTAATAGGCCGAGGGCTTGTCCTCAGTTGCTCGCGTCCACTGTGTAGGTTCTGAAGTAACGACTGTTGAGTCATGCTCCGGTTGGTTAACTTCATAGTGTTTCGGTGGTCATTGCGTTAGGGAAACGCCCGGTTACATTCCGAACCCGGAAGCTAAGCCTTTCAGCGCCGATGGTACTGCAGGGGGGACCCTGTGGGAGAGTAGGACGCCGCCGAACAATTCTTCAGCTCCGGCTCCTGGACCTCTGGTTCAGGAGCCGGAGCTTTTTTGTTCTGATTATCAGGTGGGAGGCGTAACGTATCGTTCACCTCGCGTCGCCAGGATCCGCCTCATGGGGACAGCTGGAACGCTCAAGTCCGCCGGTGTACGTGCTGGTGACGAGGTCGTGGTGCCGGCCTACGGAAACGCCGAGGTGGCGCATGCCGTGGCGCAGCTGGGTGCTGTGCCGGTGTACGCCGATGTGGATGCCGAGAGTTACTGCCTCGATCCGGCCGCGGTGGCCGATGTGGTGACCAGCCGGACGGCTGCCGTGGTGGCCATACACCGCTTCGGGCGGCAGGCCGACGCGGGATGGATTCGCGAAATCGGGCAGCGGCGCGGGGTGTTGGTCCTGGTCGAGGACGAGCCCGGGGCGCGGTCGGAGGGTGTGGAGCGGCGGCGGGCGCTGGCGACGTATCTGGACGGTCGGCTCAATGGCGTCGGGACGCCGGTGCCGGCGGCCGGACACACCTATGAGCAATATGTGGTGCGGGTCCCGGGGAATGGTCGGCCCGACCGGGATGCCTTTGCACGGGCCTTGCGGGGCAAGGGAGTTGCCTGCACGGTTCCCGTGCAGGCGCCGGTGTATCGGATGCCCGGATTGCGGCGGGATGTGTTTTTGCCGCAGACGGAGCGGGCGGTTGACGAGACATTGGCGCTGCCGTTGCGGGTGGATATGCCGCGGCGGGATGTGCAGAAGATGGTGCATGCCTGTAATGCGCTGGGGGGACTACTCGAACCGGCCTTTTAGCCGTGGCGGTAGGCGGGTGACGGAGCGGTTCGGAGTGGTTCGGAGCGCTGTGGAGATCAGGTAGTATTCTTTCTGTCGCTGCGCCCCAATAGCTCAGTCGGCAGAGCGTCTCCATGGTAAGGAGAAGGTCTACGGTTCGATTCCGTATTGGGGCTCTGGTAAGAGAAAGGCCCCCGCCATTCGGCGGGGGCCTTTTTCGTGCGTGCGCGTAACTCTCGTCAGCCCGCGGGGATTTCGGGGACGCGCATGGCGAGGATGGCCATGTCGTCGGAGGCCGGTTCGGCGGCGAAGCGTTCGACGGCACGCAGGATGCGGGCGGCGACGGCGCCGGCGGTCAGGCCCGTACAGGTCGTCAGAACATCGGTGAGTCCGTCGTCGCCGAGCATGCGGGTGCCCTCGCGGCGTTCGGTGACGCCGTCGGTGACGCACAGCAGGACGTCGCCGGGGTCGAGGGTGACGGTCTGTTCGTAGAGTTCGAGGTCGTCCATGACGCCGAGAAGGGGCTGGGGTTCGGCGGCCGGTTCGACGGTGCCGTCCTGGCGGAGGCGGAGCGGGAGGGGGTGGCCGGCGCAGACGACCTTGAGGAGGGCGCTGCCGTCGGGCTGGGGCCACAGCTCGCCGTAAAGGAGCGTCAGGAAACGGCTGCGGGCGCCCTCGTCGAGGATGGCGGCGTTCAGCCGCTCCAGGACGGCGGGGCCGCCGAAGCCCTCGCGGGCCAGCAGGCGCAGGGCGTGGCGGGCCAGGCCCGTGACCGCGGCGGCTTCCGGGCCCGTACCGCAGACGTCGCCGATGGCGAAGCCGTAGGCGCCGTCGCGGATGGGGAAGAGGTCGTAGAAGTCGCCGCCGACCTCGTTGCCCTCGCCGGCCGCGCGGTAGATGACCTCGACCTCGACGCCGGGGATGTCGGGCAGTGGCTCCGGGGGGAGCAGGCTGCGCTGGAGGGACTGGCTGATGGCCGTGCGCTCGGAGTAGAGGCGGGCGTTGTCCAGGGCGAGGGCGGCGCGTCGGGAGAGGTCCTCGGCCAGTTCGAGGATCTCCTGGCGGAAGTGTTCCTCGGCGGGTTTGCCGAGGGTGAGCATGCCGATGACGCGGTTACGGGCGACGAGGGGGAGGACGACGGTCTCGCCGCCGACGGCGGAGGCGGTGGCCAGGGTGGCGCCGGGACCCGTGGAGGGGCGGGCGGCGTGGCCCAGGCCCAGGCTGCGCATGGAGGTGCGCAGCGCGGCGTCGTGGGCGGCGTCGCCGGGGGCCGTCCATACGCGGGCGCCGGGGGTGGTGACCGGCTCGGGCGGGTCGACCTTCAGCAGGAGGGTCTTGAGGCCGTCGATCCGGTCCTCGTCCTCGTGTAGGACGTAGGAGAGCTCGGGCTCGGATGCCTGGTCGGCGACGGTGTAGACGGCGCACCAGGTGGCGAGCGTCGGGACCGTCATCTGAGCCATCAGGGCCAGCGTCTGGTCGCGGTCGAGGGTGCCGGCGAGCAGGTCGGAGGCCTCGACGAGGAAGGAGAGGGAGCCGCGGCGGAGCTTTTCCAGCTCGGTCAGCCGGGCGCGTTCGACGGCGAGGGCGATGCGGTCGGCGGCGAACTGGAGGCGAAGGGCCTCTTCGTTCGTATAGCGGCCGGGGCCTTCCGCGGCGACGCCGAGGGACCCGGTCAGCCGGCCCTCGACCTTGAGGGGGACGGTGACGACGGAGCGCATGCCCGTCCCGCTGAGCAGGGGTACGGCGCCGGGGACGGCGGTGAGGTCCTCGTGGACGGCGGGCATCCGGGCGGAGCCGTAGCGTCCGGATCCGGCCTCGACGGGGACGCGGGCGAAGCGCTGGCGGGCGGAGGGCAGGCCCGTGGAGGCGCGGACCTCCAGTTCGGTCTCGTCGTCGGTGGCCAGCAGGAGGTAGGCGGCATCGCCGTCGAGCATGTCGCGGGCGCGTTCGACCGTGCGCTGGAGGAGGCCGTCGAGGTCGTCGGGGGCCGGGGAGCCGATGAAGACCTCGAACGGGTCGGAGGGGTGAACCGCCGACCGGGCGGTCTGTGTGGCGGCGTCCGGGGCGGGGGTGCGCTGGGGGCTCTGGAGGATGGCGCGCTCGTGGTCGCGCACCAGGAGGCAGACGGTGGAGGCATCGCCGTCGGCATCGCGGACCCGCAGGTGGGAGGCGTATACGGGCAGGACGCGGCCGTCGGCGCCCCGGATGCCGTAGGAGCCTTCCCAGCGGGAGAGCTCCAGGGCCTCGGCGATGCCGGTGCCGGTGCCGGGCGTGTGCGGCCAGGCGGCGAAGTCGGTGATGGGCTTGCCGATGACCTTCTCCTGCTCGTAGCCGAAGAGGTCCTGGGCGTCGTCGTTCCAGAAGCTGATGCAGCCGGCGCGGTCGATCTGGACGACGGCGACGCGGACGCGGGTGTCGGTGGCGGGGAGGGCGTCCACCGGGAGGGCGGGGCCGGCGGAGCGGGTGCCGGCCGGGCGCTCGGGCAGCTCCAGCTGGAACCAGACGTGTTTTTGTGCCGCGGTGTACTCCACACCCCAGCGGGAGGCCAGCGCGCCGCACAGCAGCAGGCCGCGGCCGCCCTCGCGGTCGGGGTGGACCATGGTCTGGCCGGCGTTCTGGAGCGGGATCTCGCGTTCGGGGTAGCGGTCGGCGACGGAGATGCGGACGCCGCCGTCGGTGCGCAGACACAGCACATCGGCGGCGGTGCCGGCGTGCACCACGGCGTTGGTGACCAGTTCGCTGGTCAGCACGACGGCGTCGTCGACGATGTCGCCGCAGCCCCAGCCCTGGAGGGTGTCCCGGACGAACGCACGGGCAGTGGCGACCGAGCGCCCGACCGGCTCGAAGGTGGCGGCGGCCCGCGCGGTGATCACAGCACTCCCCATTGGTTCTTCGTCGCTCCCCCGAGTCCTGTGCCCATTTCTCGTGGTGTCGATGCGCAAGCCAGGCTAGACGGTCCGGTCGGGTGCTGGGAACGAAGGCGTGCTTTTTGGGAGCAGATGCACTCCGGCGGTCATGCTTCATCCCTCATGAGGAATCCGCGTGCGGAATGGGGCGGCCGCGGAGTCACGGTCGGATTGTCGCGGGGCCGTATTGCAGTGGCCCGGCGCCGTCGTGGCGGCTTCCGGTGCGGATCACGGAGGGGCCTGGAGGCGGCCCAGGAGCTGTGTGAGGGTGAAACCTGCCCGTGAGCTTCAACGAATCTCCATCGATGTGGTTACGTTTCGACTCCTTGTCGCCTCGGTGCGGCGGGGTGAAACACTGGGCACGTACCAAGAGAAAGCCCGGAGAAAACGGTCGACCCTGCGGGAGGGACACGGTGGAGTCTGGCGCAGCGACGCGCGGTGCAAGCGCTCGTGCGAAAGGCGGACGATCCCGGAACAACGGGACGACCGAGGTGGATACGGCTGCCCTGAACCGGCTGTTGGTCGCTCTGGTCGCCATGCGGGACGGGAATTTCCGCAAGCGGCTGACGGTTTCCGGCGAAGGCGTCATGTCGGAAATCGCCGCGGTCTTCAACGAGGTCGCGGACCGCAATCTGCATCTGACCGGTGAGCTGGCCCGGGTACGCAGAGTGGTCGGACGGGAGGGGAAGCTCACCGAACGGCTGGAGGTCGGCGCGGCCGAGGGTTCCTGGGCGGCGGCCATCGACGCCTCCAACGCCCTGGTGGACGATCTCGTACGGCCGGTCTCCGAGGTGGGACGGGTGCTCTCGGCGGTGTCCGAGGGGGATCTGGAACAGCGGATGGATCTGCGCTCGCGCAGTTCGGACAGCTCGTCGGAGCATCCGCTGCGCGGCGAGTTCCTGAAGGTCGGGCGGACCGTCAACGGGCTGGTCGACCAGCTGTCCGCGTTCACCGACGAGGTCACCAGGGTGGCCAGCGAGGTCGGTACCGAGGGCAAGCTCGGCGGGCAGGCGCGGGTGCGCGGAATGTCGGGTTCGTGGAAGGACCTGACGGAATCCGTCAACACGATGGCCTCCCGGCTCACCGCGCAGGTGCGTGACATTGCGCTGGTGACCACCGCGGTCGCCAAGGGTGATCTGTCGCGCAAGGTGACGGTGCATGTCGCCGGCGAGATGCTCGAGCTGAAGAACACCGTGAACACCATGGTGGACCAGCTCTCCTCGTTCGCCTCCGAGGTGACCCGGGTCGCCCGCGAGGTCGGTACGGAGGGTGAGCTCGGCGGCCAGGCGCAGGTGCCCGGTGTGGCCGGGGTGTGGAAGGACCTGACGGATTCGGTCAACCTCATGGCCGGCAACCTGACGGCCCAGGTGCGCGGGATCGCCCAGGTCACCACCGCCGTGGCGAACGGCGATCTGTCGCAGAAGGTGACGGTCAGCGCACGTGGTGAGGTCGCGCAGCTCGCCGACACCATCAACACCATGACCGAGACGCTGCGGACCTTCGCGGACGAAGTGACGCGGGTGGCGAACGAGGTCGGGGCCGAGGGGCAGCTCGGCGGCCAGGCGCAGGTGCCGGGCGCGGCGGGGACGTGGAAGGACCTCACCGACTCGGTGAACAACGCCTTCCGCAATCTGACCGGTCAGGTGCGGGACATCGCGCAGGTGACGACGGCGGTCGCCAACGGTGACCTGTCGCAGAAGGTCACCGTCGATGTGGCCGGTGAAATGCTGGAGTTGAAGAACACCGTCAACACGATGGTGGACCAGCTCTCGGCGTTCGGTTCCGAAGTCACCCGGGTGGCGCGGGAGATCGGTGTCGAGGGTGAGCTGGGCGGCCAGGCGGCGGTGCCGGGCGCGGCCGGTACGTGGAAGGACCTCACGGACTCCGTGAACACCGCCTTCCGCAACCTGACCGGTCAGGTGCGCAATATCGCGCAGGTGACGACGGCGGTCGCCAACGGTGACCTGTCGCAGAAGGTCACCGTGGACGTCTCCGGTGAGATGCTCCAGCTGAAGAACACCGTGAACACCATGGTGGATCAGCTGTCCTCGTTCGCCGACCAGGTCACGCGGATGGCCAGGGACGTGGGCACCGAGGGCAGGCTGGGCGGTCAGGCCCGGGTGGACGGCGTCAGCGGTACCTGGAAGGAACTGACCGACTCCGTCAACTTCATGGCGGGGAACCTGACTTCGCAGGTGCGGCAGATCGCGCAGGTGACGACGGCGGTGGCGCGCGGCGATCTGTCGCAGAAGATCGACGTCGATGCGCGCGGCGAGATCCTGGAGCTGAAGAGCACCATCAACACGATGGTCGACCAGCTCTCCGCGTTCGCCGAGCAGGTCACCCGGGTCGCCCGGGAGGTCGGTACGGACGGGCGGCTGGGCGGTCAGGCGCAGGTGCCGGGCGTCGCGGGTGTCTGGCGGGATCTGACCGATTCGGTGAACGGCATGGCCGGCAACCTGACGGCCCAGGTCCGTAACATCGCGCAGGTCGCGACCGCGGTGGCGCGCGGTGACCTCTCGCAGAAGATCGATGTGGACGCCCGGGGCGAGATCCTGGAGCTGAAGAACACCCTCAACACGATGGTCGACCAGCTGTCCTCCTTCGCCGAGCAGGTCACGCGGGTGGCCCGTGAGGTGGGGACCGAGGGCATCCTGGGCGGCCAGGCCGAGGTGCAGGGCGTCAGCGGGACGTGGAAGGACCTCACCCAGTCCGTCAACTTCATGGCGAACAACCTGACCTCGCAGGTGCGCAACATCGGCGAGGTGACGACGGCGGTCGCCCGCGGCGATCTGTCGAAGAAGATCACCGTCGATGCGAAGGGCGAGATCCTCGAACTCGTCACGACCGTGAACACCATGGTCGACCAGCTGTCGCTGTTCGCGGAGCAGGTCACCCGGGTCGCCCGTGAGGTGGGTACGGAAGGCCAGCTGGGCGGCCAGGCACGGGTTCCGGGCGTCACCGGCATCTGGAAGGACCTCAGCGACAACGTCAACCTGATGGCCAACAACCTGACCATCCAGGTGCGCAACATCTCCCAGGTCTCGGCGGCGGTGGCCAACGGCGATCTGACGAAGAAGGTCACGGTCGAGGCGCGCGGCGAGGTCGCGCAGCTGGCCGACACGGTCAACACCATGGTCACCACGCTGTCGTCGTTCGCCGACGAGGTCACGCGAGTGGCCCGTGAGGTGGGCACCGACGGCATCCTGGGCGGCCAGGCCCGCGTCCCCGGTGTCGCCGGTACGTGGAAGGACCTGACCGAGTCCGTGAACTCGATGGCCAACAACCTCACCGGCCAGGTCCGCAACATCGCGATGGTCACCACCGCGGTCGCCAAGGGCGATCTGACCAAGAAGATCGACGTGGACGCGCGGGGCGAGATCCTGGCGCTGAAGACCACCATCAACACCATGGTCGACCAGCTGTCGTCCTTCGCCGAGCAGGTCACCCGGGTGGCCCGCGAGGTGGGTACGGAGGGCCAGCTGGGCGGTCAGGCGCAGGTGCGCGGCGTGGCCGGCACCTGGAAGGACCTCACAGAGTCGGTGAACGAGATGGCGGGCAACCTGACCCGCCAGGTCCGGGCGATCGCCGCCGTCGCCGCCGCGGTGACCCTGGGCGATCACAACGTCCGTATCGATGTGGACGCGGCCGGCGAGATCCTGGAGCTCCAGGACAACGTCAACACCATGATCTCCACGCTGCGCGAGACCACTCTCGCCAACGAGGAACAGGACTGGCTCAAGGGCAACCTGGCCCGGATCTCCGGCCTGATGCAGGGCCGGCGCGACCTCAAGGACGTCGCCACCCTCATCATGAGCGAGCTGTCGCCCGCGGTCTCCGCGCAGCACGGCGCGTTCTTCCTCGCGGCGCAGCCGGACAGCCGGGAGATCGGGGCGGACGGCGGTGAGCCGGGCGCGTACGAGCTGCGGCTGATGGGCTCGTACGGCTACTCCATGGGCGGGATGCCGACGACGTTCAAGCCGGGCGAGACGCTGATCGGCACCGCGGCGGAGGAGGGGCGCACGATCCTGGTGGAGAACGTCCCCTCCGGGTATCTCAAGATCGCCTCGGGGCTGGGGGAGGCGCCGCCGGCGAATGTGATCGTGCTGCCGGTGCTCTTCGAGGACAAGGTGCTCGGGGTGATCGAGCTGGCGTCCTTCCAGCCGTTCACCCAGATCCAGAAGGACTTCCTCAGCCAGATCGCCGAGATGATCGCCACCAGCGTCAACACCATCTCGGTCAACACCAAGACCGAGGTGCTGCTCAAGCAGTCGCAGGAGCTGACCGAGCAGCTGCGGGAGCGCTCGGCGGAGCTGGAGAGCCGGCAGAAGGCGCTGGAGCTGTCCAACTCGGAGCTGGAGGAGAAGGCCGAGCAGCTGCGGGCGCAGAACCGCGACATCGAGGTGAAGAACACCGAGATCGAAGAAGCGCGGCAGGTCCTGGAGGAGCGCGCCGAACAGCTCGCGGTCTCCATGCGCTACAAGTCGGAGTTCCTGGCGAACATGTCGCACGAGCTGCGCACCCCGCTGAACTCCCTGCTGATTCTGGCCAAGTTGCTGGCCGACAACGCCGAGGGGAATCTCTCCCCGAAGCAGGTCGAATTCGCCGAAACGATCCATGGCGCCGGTTCCGACCTGCTCCAGCTGATCAACGACATCCTCGATCTGTCGAAGGTCGAGGCGGGCAAGATGGATGTCAGCCCGACACGGATCGCGCTGGTCCAGCTCGTCGACTATGTCGAGGCCACCTTCCGGCCGCTGACCGCGGAAAAGGGACTGGACTTCTCCGTCCGGGTCTCCCCGGAGCTGCCGGCCACGCTGCACACCGACGAGCAGCGCCTTCTCCAGGTGCTGCGCAATCTGCTGTCCAACGCGGTGAAGTTCACCGACAGCGGTGCCGTGGAGCTGGTGATCCGGCCGGCCGGTGCGGACGTCCCCGTGGCCATCCGTGAGCAGCTGCTGGAGCACGGTTCGCTGCGGGATCCGGACGCCGAGATGATCGCGTTCTCGGTGACCGACACCGGTATCGGTATCGCGTCCACCAAGATGAGGGTCATCTTCGAGGCGTTCAAGCAGGCGGACGGCACGACCAGCCGCAAGTACGGCGGTACGGGCCTGGGCCTGTCCATCAGCCGGGAGATCGCCCGGCTGCTGGGCGGCGAGATCCACGCCCAGAGCGAGCCGGGCCGCGGCTCCACCTTCACCCTCTATCTGCCGCACAACCCCGGCGGGCTGCCGCCGCAGGGCTATCCGCAGCTGGTGGCCGGCGGGCTGGCGATGGACGCGGAGGCGCGCGAGGTGGAGGTCGGGCGACAGCTGGAGCACGAGACGTCGCGGGACGAGGAGACCTCCTCCAGCCTCAACCGGCGTCGCCGGCGCGGACTTTCGGCCGGTGCGCGGCGCTTCGCACTGCCCGGCGGCCAGCCCGCGTCCGCCCCGCCGCAGCAGACGCCGCGCCAGCCCGCGGAGCCGACCACCCAGCAGCAGGCGGAGGAGCCCTGGCTCGGCAACGGCCAGGATCTGGTGGAGCCGGCCTTCGGCGGCGGATTCCACGGCGAAAAGGTATTGATCGTCGACGACGACATCCGTAACGTCTTCGCACTCACCAGTGTCCTGGAGCAGCACGGCCTGTCGGTGCTGTACGCCGAGAACGGCCGGGAGGGCATCGAGGTGCTGGAGCAGCACGACGATATCGTGCTGGTGCTGATGGACATCATGATGCCGGAGATGGACGGTTATGCCACGACCGCGGCGATCCGCCGGATGCCGCAGTTCGCGGGGCTGCCCATCATCGCGCTCACCGCGAAGGCGATGAAGGGCGACCGGGAGAAGAGCATCGACTCGGGGGCCTCCGACTACGTGACGAAGCCGGTGGATACCGATCATCTGTTGTCGGTCATGGAGCAATGGATGCGCGCGAGGTGAGGGTGCGTCCAGTATGGAGCCGAAAGAGGATCATCGCGTGCTGACTCACTGTTGCCGCGGACGTGTGGACGCACGATATTCGGGGAACCTTCTCGTCTCTCGCTGCGTTTCCGCTACGTGCACAGTGACATCGCGGTGACAGGGTGTGGCGATAGGCGGGGTGCAGCTACCATGACCGGCACAAGAACGGGCGACGTGACGGAGTCGTCCCCTGGGGCGGCGTCCGGTTCCATGCCGGGGCGAGGAGGACGGGCCATGGTGCAGAAGGCCAAGATCCTCCTGGTCGATGACCGGCCGGAGAATCTGCTGGCGCTGGAGGCGATCCTCTCTGCGCTCGATCAGACGCTGGTACGGGCATCGTCCGGGGAGGAAGCGCTCAAAGCACTGCTCACCGACGACTTCGCGGTGATTCTGCTCGATGTGCAGATGCCGGGAATGGACGGCTTCGAGACCGCCGCGCACATCAAGCGGCGCGAGCGCACCCGTGACATCCCGATCATCTTCCTGACGGCCATCAACCACGGCCCGCACCACACCTTCCGCGGCTATGCGGCCGGCGCGGTCGACTACATCTCCAAGCCGTTCGATCCGTGGGTGCTGCCGGCGAAGGTCTCGGTGTTCGTCGAGCTGTACATGAAGAACTGCCAACTGCGCGAGCAGGCCTCGCTGCTGAGGCTCCAGCTGGAGGGCGGGCGGCAGAGCTCGGAGGCGAAGGAGTCGGCCGGTCTGCTGGCCGAGCTGTCCGCGCGGCTGGCCGCGGTCGAGGAGCAGGCCGAGGCGCTGTCCAAGCAGCTGGACGAGACGGCGGAAGCGGCCGCGGTCGCCACCGCCGCGCATCTGGAGCGCAAACTGAGCGGCCTGCGCCGGGCGCTGGACGCACTGGAGCCGGGGGCGGGCGGCGCATCGGGCTGACCGGCGCCCGGGAGGGGGCGGCTGACGGCCTCTCATGAGGCGGACGTGCGACACGAATGGGTGAAGCGGCGTGCGCTCGTGACACGCTTGCCGACGCCTGTAACCTCGTCGCCATGGCCTCACGTACGTCCGGCAAGGGAACCCAGAGCAAGGCGGGATCCTCCAGGCAGCGCGCCGGACAGTCGTCGGGCGCCGCGAGGAAGCCCGCCGCCAAGAAGACCGCTGCGAAGCAGCCGCCCTCCGGCAAGAGGGCGTCCGCCGGGAAGCCGCCGGCGAAGAAGGCCGCGGCCGCGAAGAAGGCACCGGCGAAGAAGGCGCCCGCCAAGAAGGCCGCCGCGCCCAGGCCCGCCCCGTCGCCCACCGGCGGTGTCTACCGCCTCGCGCGGACCTGCTGGCTCGGGGCGGCGCACGGCATCGGCGCGGTCTTCCGCCACTTCGGCCGGGGCGCGAAGAACCTCGATCCGGCGCACCGCAAGGACGGCCTGGCGCTGCTGCTGCTCGGCCTGGGGTTGGTGATCGCGGCCGGCACCTGGTCCAGCCTGAGCGGCCCGGTCGGCGATCTCGTCGAGCTGCTGATCACCGGCGCCTTCGGCCGGCTGGATCTGGTCGTGCCGATACTGCTCGGCGTGATCGCCATACGGCTGATGCGCCATCCCGAGCAGCCGGAAGCCAACGGCCGGATCGTCATCGGGCTGTCCGCGCTGGTCGTCGGCGTCCTCGGGCAGGTCGCGATGGCCTGCGGTTCGCCGGGGCGGGGCGACGGCTTCGCGGCGATACAGGACGCCGGCGGCTATGTCGGCTGGGCCGCGTCCAAGCCGCTGATCTTCACCGTGGGGCAGACCCTGGCGGTGGCGCTGCTGGTGCTGCTGACCGTCTTCGGGCTGCTGGTGGTCACCGCGACCCCGGTCAACGCCATCCCGCAGCGGCTGCGGGCGATGGGCCTGCGGCTGGGCGTGCTGCACCCGGTGGAGCCCGAGGACGACGAGGAGTACGCCGAGGAGTGGCGCGAACACCCGGCCCGCCCGGCGCGCCGCGGCGCCGCCGGGGAGCCGGACGACTACGAGGAAGAGGCGCTGGCCAAGCGGCGCCGCCCCCGCCGGGCCGGTGCGGCGTCCGCCCCGGACCGGCCGATGGACGCGGTGGACGTGGCCGCCGCGGCCGCCGCCGCACTGGACGGCGCGGTGCTGCACGGCGTCCACCCCTCGCCGCTGGTCGCCGGGCTCAGCAGCGGGATCTCCGGGGAGCAGCGGGAGCGGGAGGACAGCGCGGTGCAGAGCGGCTCGGTGCCGCCGGCCCGCGAGGCCGGAGTGCCCGCCACGGCGGCCCCGTCCGACCCGCCCGCCTCCTCCGTACCGGACTTCACCAAACCCGCGCCGGAGCCGGCCGGCGAGCTGCCGCCGCGCGCCGAGCAGCTCCAGCTGTCCGGCGACATCACCTACTCCCTGCCGTCCCTGGACCTGCTCTCGCGCGGCGGCCCCGGCAAGACCCGCAGCGCCGCCAACGACGCGATAGTGGCTTCGCTGACCAACGTCTTCCAGGAGTTCAAGGTCGACGCGGCGGTCACCGGCTTCACCCGGGGCCCGACGGTCACCCGCTACGAGGTCGAGCTGGGCCCGGCGGTCAAGGTCGAGAAGATCACCGCGCTGGCCAAGAACATCGCCTACGCGGTGGCCAGCCCCGATGTCCGCATCATCAGCCCCATCCCGGGCAAGTCCGCGGTCGGTATCGAGATCCCCAACACCGACCGCGAGATGGTCAACCTCGGCGATGTGCTGCGGCTGGCCGACGCCGCCGGGGACGAGCACCCGATGCTGGTGGCGCTCGGCAAGGACGTCGAAGGCGGCTATGTCATGGCGAACATGACGAAGATGCCGCACGTCCTGGTGGCCGGCGCCACCGGCTCGGGCAAGTCGTCGTGCATCAACTGCCTGATCACCTCGGTCATGCTGCGCGCCACCCCGGAGGACGTCCGGATGGTGCTGGTGGACCCCAAGCGCGTCGAGCTGACCGCCTACGAGGGCATTCCGCACCTGATCACGCCGATCATCACCAACCCCAAGCGGGCCGCCGAGGCGCTCCAGTGGGTGGTGCGCGAGATGGACCTGCGCTACGACGACCTCGCGGCATATGGCTTCCGGCATATCGACGACTTCAACGAGGCGGTGCGCGAGGGCCGGGTCAGCGCACCCGAGGGCAGCGAGCGGGAGCTGGCGCCGTACCCGTATCTGCTGGTGATCGTCGACGAGCTGGCGGACCTGATGATGGTGGCGCCCCGCGACGTCGAGGACTCGATCGTCCGCATCACCCAGCTCGCCCGCGCGGCCGGAATCCATCTGGTGCTGGCCACCCAGCGCCCGTCCGTCGATGTGGTGACGGGCCTGATCAAGGCCAATGTGCCCTCCCGCCTCGCCTTCGCCACCTCCTCGCTCGCCGACAGCCGGGTCATCCTCGACCAGCCGGGTGCCGAGAAGCTGATCGGCAAGGGCGACGGGCTGTTCCTGCCGATGGGCGCGAACAAGCCGGTCCGGATGCAGGGCGCGTTCGTCACCGAGGCCGAGGTCGCGGCCGTCGTGCAGCACTGCAAGGACCAGATGGCGCCGGTCTTCCGCGACGACGTCACGGTGGGCGGCAAGCAGAAGAAGGAGATCGACGAGGACATCGGCGACGACCTGGATCTGCTGTGCCAGGCCGCCGAGCTGGTGGTTTCCACCCAGTTCGGATCGACCTCGATGCTCCAGCGCAAGCTGCGGGTGGGCTTCGCCAAGGCCGGACGGCTGATGGATCTGATGGAATCGCGCGGCATCGTCGGGCCCAGCGAGGGATCCAAGGCACGGGATGTCATGGTGAAGCCGGATGAATTGGACGGAGTGCTCTCGGTCATCCGGGGGGAGGCTACCCAGTAGCACACTCGTCCGGGTCACTCGTACGTGAGAGAAAGCAACCGTTTCTCCTGCTGATACGTCAAGTTGAGGGAGGTGCGGGAATGATGGCCCATCATGGCGTCCGCGGCACCCCGCACGGCGTTCCGATGGCGTACAAACTCCGCTCTCCCGCTTGCCCGACCCTTTCGCTCCACCCCTAGACTGAACCTCCAGCAGGTGGCTACACGCTCGAAAGGCGCCCCCGTGTCCATCGGCAACTCTCCAGAAGACGGCCGGCCTTCCGTCGGTCGAGCCCTCCAGCAGGCCCGTAACGGAGCAGGACTGACCGTTGAACAGGTCAGTGCGACCACACGGGTGCGCATCCCGATCGTGCAGGCGATCGAACAGGACGACTTCTCGCGCTGCGGCGGCGACGTCTATGCGCGGGGACACATCCGTACGTTCGCGCGCGCCGTCGATCTCGATCCCGAACCGCTGATCATCCAGTTCGACGCCGACCACGGCGGCCGCGACGAGCCGGCCGTCACCACGCCGCTCTTCGAGGCCGAACGGATCCGCCCCGAGCCGCGCCGCCCCAACTGGACCGCCGCGATGGTCGCGGCGATCGTCGCCGTCGTCGGATTCGTCGGCTTCACGCTGTTCAGCGGCGGTTCCCAGGGTGGGGACGGGCAGGTCTCGGCCGGCGGCACGACCAACGCCGAGAAGAAGCCCGCACCGGCGCCGAACACCACCCGTCCCACCGTCCGGCCCCCGGCCCCCGCCCCGTCCGACAGCGCGATCGCCGGACTGCCCAAGGACAAGGTCACGATCAAGGTGACCGCTCGTGACGGCCAGACCTGGGTCTCGGCCAAGGACGCCAGCGGCCGGCTCCTCCAGGACGGCCTGCTCAAGAAGGGTCAGTCCAAGACCTTCCAGGACAAAAAGCGCATCGACCTCGTCCTGGGCAATGCCGGCGCCGTACAGCTGTACGTCAACGGCAAGGAGGTCAAGCACGTCGGCGATGAGGGTTCCGTGGAGCGGCTGAGCTACACCCCCGGAGATCCCCAGGCAGGCTGAGCGGGGCCGCAAGGCCGCTTCCGCCGCCGGTTCCGGGCGTCCGGGACCGGTGGCACAGACCTGCGCGCCATGACTGTCGGCGGGACGAAGTAGGCTGAGCTCTATGCCCGAACGCCGTACCGTCGCCCTCGTCACCCTTGGCTGCGCCCGTAACGAGGTGGACTCGGAGGAGCTCGCAGGCCGCTTGGCAGCGGACGGCTGGGAGCTCGTCGAGGAAGCCGCCGACGCGGATGTCGCCGTCGTCAACACCTGCGGATTCGTCGAGGCCGCGAAGAAGGACTCCGTCGACGCCCTGCTGGAAGCCAACGATCTCAAGGCCGCGTCTTCCGAAGGGCGGGGCGGCCGGACCCAGGCCGTCGTCGCCGTCGGCTGCATGGCCGAGCGCTACGGCAAGGAGCTCGCCGAGGCCCTGCCGGAGGCCGACGGCGTGCTCGGCTTCGACGACTACGCCGATATCTCCGACCGCCTCCAGACCATCCTGAGCGGCGGCGTCCACGCCTCGCACACCCCGCGCGACCGCCGCAAGCTGTTGCCGATCAGCCCGGCCGAGCGCCAGGGAGCCGGGGTCGCGCTGCCCGGCCACGCCCAGGAAGCGGCCCCCCAGGACACCGCCCCCGAGGACCTCCCCGAGGGTCTCGCGCCCGCCTCCGGGCCACGGGCGCCGCTGCGCCGCAGACTCGGCAGCAGCCCGGTGGCCTCGGTGAAGCTGGCCTCCGGCTGCGACCGCCGCTGCTCGTTCTGCGCCATCCCGTCCTTCCGCGGCTCCTTCGTCTCCCGCCGGCCCTCCGACGTGCTCGGCGAGACCCGCTGGCTGGCCGAGCAGGGCGTCAAGGAGATCATGCTGGTCTCCGAGAACAACACCTCCTACGGCAAGGACCTCGGCGACATCCGCCTGCTGGAGACGCTGCTGCCGGAGCTGGCGGCCGTCGACGGCATCGAGCGGATCCGGGTCAGCTACCTCCAGCCCGCCGAGATGCGCCCGGGGCTGATCGACGTCCTGACCGGTACGGACAAGGTCGCGCCGTACTTCGATCTGTCCTTCCAGCACTCGGCGCCCGGGGTGCTGCGCGCGATGCGGCGCTTCGGCGACACCGACCGCTTCCTCGGCCTGCTGGAGCAGATCCGCGCCAAGGCGCCGCAGGCCGGCGCCCGCTCCAACTTCATCGTCGGCTTCCCGGGCGAGACCGAGAGCGATCTGGCCGAGCTGGAGCGCTTCATCACCGAGGCGCGCCTGGATGCCGTCGGTGTCTTCGGCTACTCCGACGAGGACGGCACCGAGGCCGCCTCGTACGACGACAAGGTCGATCCCGAGGTGGTCGCCGAGCGGCTGGCGCGGATGACCTGGCTCGCCGAGGAGCTCACCTCGCAGCGTGCGGAGGAGCGGGTCGGCGAGACGGTCCGGGTGCTGGTGGACCGGATCGACGACGAGGACGGCGTCGTGGGGCGGGCCGCGCACCAGGCGCCGGAGACCGACGGCCTCACGATCCTCACCGGCGGTCTGGACGGCGCGGACCTCGCTCCCGGTCGTATGGTCGAAGCAAAGGTCGTAGCGAGCGAGGGCGTCGATCTCGTGGCCGAGGTGCTGTCGGTGGACGGTGCCGGGTGTACCGAGGAGGCGGGCAGATGAGCGGAGTCCCGGCTTCCGCCGCCGGCGGACGGACCTGCACTGCGCCGGCCGTCCGGCAGGCCGGGCTGTGGAACATCGCCAACGTCCTGACGATGCTCCGGCTGCTGCTGGTCCCGGCCTTCGTCGTGCTCCTGATGCACGACGGCGGAACGGATCCGGTCTGGCGGGTGTTCGCCTGGGCGGCCTTCGCCGTCGCCATGATCACCGATGTCTTCGACGGGCATCTGGCGCGCACGTACAACCTGGTCACCGACTTCGGCAAGATCGCCGACCCGATCGCGGACAAGGCGATCATGGGTGCGGCGCTGATCTGTCTCTCGGTGCTGGGGGATCTGCCCTGGTGGGTGACGGGTGTGATCCTCTTCCGGGAGCTCGGCATCACGCTGATGCGGTTCTGGGTGATCAAGCACGGGGTGATTCCGGCCAGCCGGGGCGGCAAGATCAAAACGCTGGCCCAGGGCACCGCGGTCGGAATGTACGTCCTGGTGCTCACCGGCCCGCTGGCCACTTTCCGCTGGTGGGTGATGGCGGTGGCCGTCGCGCTGACCGTCGTCACCGGACTCGACTACGTCCGCCAGGCCGTCGTCATGCGCCGGGCGGGACTGGCCAGGGAGCGGGCCGAGCAGGCCGCGGAAACCGGCCGGGAAGCCGCGCGGTGACCGGGCCGGGGTCTGCGGCGGCCGGGGCGCTGGAGGCGCTCGCCGGCCGCGGGCAGAGCCTGGCGGTGGCCGAATCGCTGACCGGCGGCCTGGTGGCGGGCGCGCTGACCGGCGTTCCCGGGGCCTCGCGGGTGCTGCGGGGCTCGGTGACGGCGTATGCGACCGACCTCAAGCGGGATGTGCTGGGGGTGGACGGCGCGCTACTGGCCGCCCGTGGGGCCGTCGACGCCGAGGTCGCCCGGCAGATGGCGAGCGGCGTACGGCGGGTCCTGGGCGCCGACTGGGGCGTGGCGACCACCGGGGTCGCCGGGCCCGATCCCCAGGACGGACAGCCCGTGGGCACCGTCTTCGTGGCGGTCGAGGGGCCGGAGGGCCGCGGCGGGGTGCGCCGGCTGGCGCTGGACGGCGACCGGGACCGCATTCGCATGGATACCGTCCAGGCTGCGCTCGCCCTGTTGTTGAGCGAACTGGCAGAAAACCGTGCGGCACAGGATACGGAACAACGCGGGGGGAATGGATGTTTGCAGCCCTGAGTGAACACGAACTCACGCCCGGCACGGCCAGGGGTCGAGGCGGTACGGTGGGGCGAGAAGGATCCGGATCCGAGGTCCGAGGAGGGAGCCAGCGATGATTCTGCTTCGTCGCCTGCTGGGTGACGTGCTGCGCCGACAGCGTCAGCGCCAGGGCCGCACCCTGCGCGAGGTCTCTTCCTCCGCCCGGGTGTCGCTCGGCTATTTGTCCGAGGTGGAGCGGGGGCAGAAGGAGGCGTCCTCCGAGCTGCTCTCGGCGATCTGTGACGCGCTGGATGTGCGCATGTCAGAGCTGATGCGCGAGGTCAGCGATGAGCTGGCGCTCGCCGAGCTGGCAGCGTCCGCGGCCGCGAGCGACCCGGTACCGGCACCGGTGCGGCCGAAGCTCAATTCGGTGTCCGTCACGTCTCTGGCAGGTGTGCCGGAGGACCGTGTGACGATCAAGTCCCCGGCCGACGTCGTGGATGTCGTCGCGGCCTGACACCCCCGGTGTGTGGATCGTGGATCCACCCCGTTCGTTCTTCCGCGTACGGACGTCCACGACGGTCCGTGCGTCCGCAAAAACCCCGGTCACCAGCGACTGGCCGGGGTTTTGTGCTGTCTGCGCGGCCTGCGGCGGACCCCGGCCGGCCCCCTTCGCCTGCCCCTAAGGTCCCGATCATTTATACGATGGGTGAAAGGGAACAAACGGGGCGTATCTCTGCGGGGCGCAGAAGTCTCGCGCGAACAGGAGTAGCCGGATGTCTGTGGTCAACAGCCCGCTGTCCGACGGCGACCGCACCGTGGTCGGGAAGGCCCTTCAGGGCGCCCTGGTCGACCTGGTGGACCTCTCCCTGATCTCCAAGCAGGTGCACTGGAACGTCGTCGGCCCGCGCTTCCGCTCCGTACACCTCCAGCTGGACGAGGTCGTGGACACCGCCCGCCTCCACGCCGACACCGTCGCCGAACGGGCCTCCGCGATCGGGGTCCCGCCAGACGGGCGGGCCGCGACGGTCGCCAAGACCAGCGGGATCGCCGAAGTCCAGGACGGCTGGATCGACGACGTCGAGGTAGTGCGAACGCTGGTGGCGGCCCTGGCGGCGGTCATCGGGCGGATGCGGGAGCGGATCGCGGTCACCGCGGAGCCCGATCCGGTCAGCCAGGACATCCTCATCGGGCTGACCGCCGAGCTGGAGAAACACCACTGGATGTTCCAGGCGGAGTCGCGGTGAGCGGCGCCGCCCCGGCGCCCTCCGGGGCCCGGGGAGCGGGTGTCATGCGGCCGGAATTCCCGGTTCCGCCGGCGTCCCCGGTCGTCGCGGCGGGTGGGGTCCGGCGTGGCATATCCGGCCGCGCTCCGTGTGCACACCGGTGCGCTCTCCCGTCCGGCCGCAGGCCCCTCTAGCGTCGGGCGAGGGAGGCTAGCGATGGAGTGGCATGACGGTGCGTCCCGCGCGGCGGGCGGCCGGCGTCCCGGGGTCGTACCCGGCCGCCGGATAGCCGGGGCCCTCGGCGGGGCCCTGTGGTGGTGGGCCGCGCTCCGGCTGACGCTGGAGCCGCAGGCGGCCGGGACGGTCGAGGGGGCGGTGGTGATGGGGGGCTGGGGGCTGAGCCTGTTGCCCGTGCACTGTGTGCCCTGGGTGGGCCGGGGGAAAGGTGCGGCGGGGTGGTTGGGGGAGAAGTTCGGGGAGAAGGCCAAGGTGGCGGGGGCGGTGGTCGCCAGGGCGTGGCGGCGACGCCGCGACAACTGACGGGGCATCAACTGTGGGCCGGGGTGCGGGCTGTGGCACATGCCGGCCCTAGGGTGCGGGCTGGCAGACCGGACACCAGTAGGTGACGCGCTCGTCGGCCGACGGGCCCTGGGCTGCGGCGGGTTCCTGGCCGCTGGTGCGTACGGGAGTGCCGCAACGGGGGCAGGGGCGGCCGCCGCGGCCGTAAACCCACAGCCGCCGGTCGGGCCGGGCGCTGGGGGTGGTGATCCGGGCGGGACGGCGCTTGTTGGCCTCCAGGAGCTTCTTGGCGAGTGCCGGGGCGCGTTCCGGGCCGGGCAGCTCGCCGACCGGCAGCCAGGGGGACGCGCGCAGCAGAAAACACAGCTCGGACTTGTAGACATTGCCGATCCCGGCCAGATTCCGCTGGTCGAGCAGGGCGTCGCCCAGGGGGCGCGCCGGGTCGGCGAGCAGGCGGCGCAGGGCCTCGGCCGGGTCCCAGTCGGGGCCGAGGAGATCGGGGCCCAGATGGCCGACGACGCGGGACTCCTCGGCGGTGCGCAGCAGATCGAGGACGGGCAGGCGGTAGCCGACGGCGGTGTGTTCCGCGGTGCCCAGGATGGCGCGGATCTGGTGGGCGGGGCCGCCGCGCCAGCGCTCGTGCGGGCCGTAAATCTTCCAGGCGCCGTCCATCCGTAGATGCGAGTGCAGGGTCAGCCCGCCCTCGATACGGGTGAGGAGGTGCTTGCCCCGGGGGACCACCTCCCGTACCGCGCGGCCGGTCAGATCCACCGTGGCGAGCCGGGGAACGCGCAGGTCGCAGCGGGTCAGCGGGCTGTCGGCCAGGGCGTCGTCCAGCCGCTGGGCCAGACGCCAGACGGTGTCGCCTTCGGGCATGGGACCATCATGCCGCCCGTGCCGGCCACGGCGCCCTCACCCCGCTGCCCTCCCCGGCGCCCCCACTCCCCCGTGCCCTCATCCCCGGAGCCGGAAGCCGCGCGGGGTCGGGTGGAAGCCGGCGGACTCCAGGACGGGGGCGAAGGGGGAGGTGAGGGCCGAGGTGCCGTTGATGCGTTCGGTGGTGAGGGTGCCCAGGGCACCGGCGCGGGCGGCCTCGCACAGAGCCGTCACGGCGGCGTGGGCGCGGGCGTCGGTGCCCCCTGCGGCGGCGTCCCGGCCGAGCGGCCAGATCAGCAGGGTCTTGCCGCCGCGCTCCATGTAGAGCGCCAGCTCGCCGTCGACGAGGACCACCAGGGAGCCCGCCTTACGGCCCGGTTTGTGCGTCGAACCCTCGGGGGGATCGGGCCAGGGCAGGGCCGCACCGTAGGCGTTGGCCGGGTCGGCGGCCGCGAGGACCACGGCGCGCTCCGGGCCGCCGACCGGCCCGGAGGCCGAGGGGCCGCCGTCGGACAGGGCGGCATCGGCGGCGCGCTCGCGCTGGGTGCTGACCGCGCGCAGCCGGTCGACCGCGCCGTCCATCGCGAACTGGGCCGCGCCGAGCCCCTCGACGACATAGCCGCGCCGGGCCCGCCCGGATTCCTCGAACGCGGCCAGCACGCGGTACGCCGCGGAGAAGCCGCCCGCCACCCCTTCGGCGGCGACCGCGCCCCGGGTGACGATGCCGTGCCGGTCCAGGAGCGTACGGGCCAGGGCGTGCGCCCGGTGGGTGGCGTCGGCCTCCGGGGCGGGCAGCAGCGACCAGCGGCCGCCGACGGTGGGCGGGCCGCTGCGGGAGGCCGTGGGGCGGGCCGTCGCAAGAGAGCCGTAGCGGCCGCGGGGCGTGGCCCGGCGCGCCCGGTGGGCGGTGGACCCGGCCGTACGGCCCGAGCCCAGCAGGGCCCGCAGCGGGGCGAGGGTGTCGTTGGTCAGCCGCCCGGACCAGGCCAGCTCCCAGACGGCGTCGGCGAGTTGGGGGTCGGTGGCGTCGGGGTGGGTGGTGGCGCGGACCTGGTCGGCGATCTGCCGGAAGAACAGGCCGTAGCCGGGGGCGAGGGCGGCCAGGACGGAGGCGTGCAGCGCGCTCGGTTCCAGCGGCAGCGGGGGACGGAGCAGCAGGGGCGCGGTGTCGGCGAGGTGGAGGGAGAGCCAGCCGTCCTTGCCGGGCAGCGCGCCGGCGCCGGCCCAGATCACCTCGCCGGTGGTGGTGAGCTCGTCCAGGAGGGCGGGGGTGTAGTCGCCGACCCGGGACGGCAGGACCAGCTTCTCCAGGGCGGAGGCGGGCACCGGCGCGCCCTGGAGCTGCTCGATGGCGCGCACCAGGCCGTCGATCCCGCGCAGACTGTGCGACCCGCCGCGCGGGCCCGCCGCCGGGGCCGGGCTGCTGATGTGCTGCCACTGGGGGAGGAAGGCGGCGAGCGCGGCGGGCGGCACCGGCTCCAGCTCCTCGCGCAGCGCGGCCAGCGAGCGGCGGCGCAGACGGCGCAGCACCTGGGCGTCGCACCATTCCTGGCCGATACCGGCCGGGTGGAATTCGCCCTGGACGACGCGGCCGGACGCGGCCAGCCGGTGCAGGGCGCCGTCGGTGACGGCCGTGCCGAGACCGAAGCGGGCGGCCGCCTGCTCGGAGGTGAAGGGGCCGCGGGTGCGGGCGTACCGGGAGAGCAGATCGCCGAGCGGGTCCGCCACCGGTTCGGTGAACGCTTCGGGGACGCCGACCGGCAGGGCCGTGCCGAGGGCGTCGCGGAGCCGGCCCGCGTCCTCGACGGCCGCCCAGTGATCCGCGCCGGCGATCCGCACCCGGATGACGCGGCGGGCGGCGGCCAGCTCCCCGGTCCACGCTTCCTCCGCGCCGCGCTCGGCCAGCTCGGCGCCGGTCAGTGGCCCCAGCAGCCGCAGGACGTCGGCCACGCCCTCGGCGTCCTTGACCCGGCGCTCCTGCGTACGCCACTGAAGCTCGCGCTCCAGCTCGGCCAGCACATCGACGTCCAGCAGCTCGCGCAGCTCCGCCCGGCCCAGCAGCTCGGCCAGCAGCCGGGAGTCCAGCGACAGCGCGGCCGCCCGCCGCTCGGCGAGCGGGGAGTCGCCCTCGTAGAGGAACTGGGCGACGTAGCCGAACAGCAGCGAGCGGGCGAAGGGGGACGGCTCGGGGGTGGTGACCTCCACCAGGCGCACCCGGCGGGCTTCGATATCGCCCATCAGCTCCGTCAGGCCCGGTACGTCGAAGACGTCCTGGAGGCATTCGCGCACCGCCTCCAGCACGATCGGGAAGGACCCGAACTCGCTCGCCACCTGGAGCAGTTGGGCGGCGCGCTGGCGCTGCTGCCACAGCGGGGTGCGCTTGCCGGGGCTGCGCCGGGGCAGCAGGAGGGCGCGCGCGGCGCATTCGCGGAACCGGGAGGCGAACAGCGCGGAGCCGCCCACCTGGTCAGTGACGAGCTGGTCGACGTCACCGTGGTCGAAGACGACATCGGCGGCCCCCACGGGCGACTGCTCCGGGTCCCACTCCGCGCCCCGGGCGGCCGGGCCCGGGTCCGCGGCCGGATCGGGGGCGGGGCCGTCGAGGAGGTCGAGGCCCATCAGGTCCGCGTCCGGCAGTCGCAGCACGATGCCGTCGTCGGCATGCATCACCTGGGCGTCCAGCCCGTGGCGCTCGGCGAGCCGTGCCCCCAGGGCCAGCGCCCAGGGGGCGTGGACCTGCGCGCCGAAGGGGGAGTGGACGACGATCCGCCAGTCGCCCAGCTCGTCCCGGAAGCGCTCGACGACGATGGTGCGGTCGTCCGGGACATGCCCGCAGGACTGCCGCTGCTCGGCGAGATAGCCCAGGACGTTGCCCGCCGCCCAGTCGTCGAGCCCGGCGGCGGCGAGCCGGGCACGGGCGTCCTCGGGCGCCATCGCGCCGATCTCGCGCAGGAACGCGCCGAGCGCGCGGCCCAGCTCCAGGGGGCGGCCGAGCTGGTCGCCCTTCCAGAACGGCAGTCGGCCGGGCACCCCGGGGGCGGGGGTGACCAGGACCCGGTCGCGGGTGATGTCCTCGATACGCCAGGACGTCGTGCCGAGCGTGAAGACGTCGCCGACCCGGGACTCGTAGACCATCTCCTCGTCCAGTTCGCCCACCCGTCGCCCGCCACCGCCCCGAGTGGAGGCGCTTCGCGCCGCCGGGTCTGATGGTCGCCCGCCCCCCTTGCCGGAGTCGGAGCCGGCCAGGAAGACGCCGAACAGCCCGCGGTCGGGGATCGTGCCACCGGAGGTGACGGCCAGCCGCTGCGCCCCGGGCCGGCCCGTGACCGTGCCCGCGAGGCGGTCCCACACCAGGCGCGGCCGCAGCTCGGCGAAGGCGTCGGAGGGGTAGCGGCCGGCGAGCATGTCCAGCACACCGTGGAACGCCGACTCCGGGAGCGCGGCGAACGGCGCCGCCCGCCGGATGACGGCCAGCAGCTCCCCGACGTCCCAGGTGTCCATCGCGCTCATCGCGACGATCTGCTGGGCCAGCACATCCAGCGGATTGGCGGGCACCCGCAGCGCCTCGATCCCCCCGGAGCGCATTCGCTCGGTGACCACCGCGGCCTGGACGAGATCGCCGCGGTACTTGGGGAAGACGATGCCCCGGGAGACCGCGCCGACCTGATGGCCGGCCCGGCCCACCCGTTGGAGCCCGGAGGCGACCGACGGCGGCGACTCCACCTGGACGACCAGGTCGACCGCGCCCATGTCGATGCCCAGCTCCAGACTGGAGGTGGCGACCACGGCGGGCAGCCGACCCGCCTTCAAGTCCTCCTCCACCTGGGCGCGTTGCTCCTTGGAGACCGAACCGTGGTGCGCGCGGGCCAGCAGCGGGGGCGCGCCCTTGGCGGCGCCGGACTCGGCCATCAGCTCGGCGGGGGAGTGGTGCTCGGGCAGGGGCTCCCCGTGGGCGCGCTCGTAGGCGATCTCGTTGAGACGGTTGCACAACCGCTCCGCCAGGCGGCGGGAGTTGGCGAAGACGATCGTCGAGCGGTGCGCCTGGACCAGATCGGCGATCTTCTCCTCGACCTGCGGCCAGATGGACGGCTTCTCGCCCGTATCGCCGTCCTGTACGGGGGAGCCGCCCAGCTCTCCCATGTCCTCCACCGGAACGACCACCGAGAGGTCGAAGCGCTTGCCGGACGGCGGCTGGACGATCTCCACCCGCCGCTGCGGCGACAGATAGCGGGCCACCTCCTCCACCGGGCGCACCGTCGCCGACAGGCCGATCCGGCGGGCCGGACGGGCGTGGCCGGCGACACCGGCACCGCGCAGCTCGTCCAGCCGTTCCAGCGACAGCGCCAGATGCGCGCCGCGCTTCGTCCCGGCGACGGCGTGCACCTCGTCCAGGATGACCGTCTCGACGCCCGCCAGGGCCTCCCGGGCCGACGACGTCAGCATCAGGAACAGCGACTCGGGGGTGGTGATGAGGATGTCGGGCGGGCGGTTGGCGATCGCGCGGCGCTCGGCGGGCGGGGTGTCCCCGGAGCGGATGCCCACCGTGATGTCCGGCTCGGGCAGCCCCAGGCGCACCGACTCCTGCCGGATGCCCGTCAGCGGACTGCGCAGATTGCGCTCGACATCGACGGCCAGGGCCTTGAGGGGCGAGACGTACAGCACCCGGCAGCGCTTCTTCGGCTCGGCCGGCGGCGGCGTGCTCGCCAGCGCGTCCAGCGACGCCAGGAACGCGGCCAGCGTCTTGCCGGAGCCCGTCGGCGCCACCACCAGGACGTCCGAACCCGCGCCGATCGCCCGCCACGCGCCCTCCTGCGCGGCGGTGGGCGCGCTGAAGGCCCCCGCGAACCAGCCGCGGGTCGCGGGCGAGAACGAATCGAGCGCTGAGTCGGCCATGTCCTCCATCGTGCACCGCACCACTGACAATGCGGCCGCGAGCCGGATCCGGCGGCTGTGCCCGGACGCCGCCGCCACGCAGAATGGGCGCATGACCACGGGGAGCGGGGGCGGCGCAGAGGCCACGGCCGCAGCCGAAGAGACCGGTGCGGACGTCGCGCCGCGGGCCGGCGGCGAATGGGCCCGCCACTGGCGCCACGCCCAACTGCCCGGCCTCGACCTGCTGCGCGCCCGCTACGTACGGCACGCCTTCCCCCGCCATGCGCACGAGGGGTACGTCATCGCCGCGGTCACCCACGGCGTCGAGGAGGTCGGCTTCGCGCACGGTTCCGTCCGCACGGGCCCCGGCGAGGTCATGATGATCAACCCGGAGATCGCGCACACCGCGCGGGCCGGCGCCCCCGAGGGCTGGGCCTACGCCACGCTCTACCCGTCGGCCGCCCTCGTCACCGAGGTCGCCGGGGAGACCACCGCGCTGCGCGGCACCGCGGGCTTCGCCGAGACCGTCACCGAGGACCCGCACCTGGCCCGCATGATCACCGAGATCCACCGGGCCGCCGAGGCCGGCCAGGCCCTCGCCGCCGACACCCTGCTGCGCGCGGCCCTCGCCCGGCTGCTGCGCCGCTACGGAGGCCCGCTGCCGACCCGCGCTCCCCGCGGTGCGGGCGCCCGCACCGCCGCCCGCGCCAAGGCCCTCCTGGACGCGCGGATGGCCGACCCGCCCTCCCTGGAGCAGCTCGCCCAGGAGCTGGGCACCGGTCCGTTCGCGCTGCTGCGGGCCTTCAAGGACGCCTACGGGATGCCCCCGCACACCTGGCTGACCGACGCCCGGGTGCGCCGCGCCCGGCATCTCCTGGAAGCGGGCACCCCGCCCGCCGAGGCCGCCGTCGCCGTCGGGTTCACCGACCAGCCCCATCTCAACCGGCACTTCACCCGCATCGTCGGGGTGCCGCCGGGGGCGTACCGCCGGGAGCGCGCGGACGGCCGGCGGCGCAATAACGTACAAGACCCCGAAGACGCCGCCCCGTAGCGTCCGGGGCGTGCCAGAACAGACTCAGATACCCGCCCCGGAGCGGGCCGCGTCCGCCGGCCCGCCCGCCCGACCGGACTCCGCCGTCATCCGCGACGCCCTCGGCGTCGGCATCGCCGTCGGCCTCTCCGGTTTCGCCTTCGGCGTGACCTCGGCAGGTGCCGGGCTCACCGTCCTGCAGACCTGCGCGCTCAGCCTCCTGGTGTTCACCGGGGCCTCCCAGTTCGCCCTGGTGGGCGCGCTCGCCGCGGGCGGCAGCCCGCTGACCGCGGCCGCCGGCGCCTTCTTCCTGGGCATCCGCAACGCCTTCTACGGGCTGCGGCTCTCCGCCCTCCTGGACCTGCGGGCCGGTGTCCGGCCGCTCGCCGCCCACTGGGTCATCGACGAGACCACCGCCGTCACCCTGGCCCAGTCCGGCCGGCGCGGCGCCCGCCTGGGCTTCACCGTCACCGGGCTGAGCCTGTACGCCCTGTGGAACCTCACCACCCTCGGCGGCGCCCTGGGGGCCGAGGCGCTCGGCGACACCGCCGCCTGGGGCCTGGACGCGGCCGGCCCCGCCGTCTTCCTGGCACTGCTCGCGCCGATGCTCACCACGGCCGTCGAACGGGCCACGGCGGGCCTGGCGGTACTGCTGCTTCTGGTGACGCTGCCGGTGCTGCCCGCGGGCGTACCGGTGCTCGTCTCGGCGCTTGCCGCCCCCGCGGTCCTCCTCGTCCAGGGGCGGCGTGCCCGCGCCATCGGGACGGCGGCCCGTACCACCGACGACCGTGAGGAGCGGCGATGAACCCGCTGAACGTCTGGATCGCCATCGGCGTCACCGCCGTCGGCTGCTACCTGGTCAAGTACCTCGGCCTGTCGGCCCCCGCCGGCGTCTTGGAGCGCCCGCTCGTCAAACGGCTGGCCGCGCTGCTCCCGGTGGCCCTGCTCGCCGCGCTCACCGCCCAGGAGACCTTCGCCGACGGCGGGCACCTGATGCTCGACGCCCGCGCCGCCGGAGTGGCCGTCGCGGCCGTCGCGCTCGTCCTGCGGGCGCCGTTCCTCGTGGTGGTCGGGGTCGCGGTGGTGGTCGCCGCCGGGGTGCGGGCCCTGGGCGGGTGACCGTCCCCGGGAGGGCCCGGATCGGGGTCAGCCGAGGGGGCGGCCGTACGCCCGCAGGGTCAGCAGCGCCTCCAGCGTCACCATGGGGCGGCCCTCCAGGGCGGTCCCCGGCGCCCACGCCCGCCAGCTGATGGGCCATCCGCCGTCCTCCCCCTGGAGCGCGGCGAGGTGGTCCAGCGACCGGTCCATCTCCGCCTCGCTGAACCACTGGCGGGCCAGCGAGTCGGGCGACGGCGCGAAGTCGTACGCCAGGTGGTGCTCCCCGGGGGCGTACCCGGGCGCCACCGGGACCTCCGCCGCCCGCTCCGGGTCCAGCAACACCAGCCCGCGCTCCCGTACGAGCGCGCCCAGGCGCCGCGCCGCCGCGGCCGCCCGCGGCCGGTCCGGGGCGCCGTCCAGGAAGACCACCGCCGCCTCGACCTCGTAGGGATGGGTCTCCTCCAGGGACTCCACCGCCGCCCAGCAGAAGTCCGTGGCCCGGAACAGCCAGGCGTGCCACACCTCGTTGCGGTGCAGCACGCCCACCACCGGCCCGGTGGACAGCAGCGCGCTGGGCGGATCGTCGGCCACCGGGATCCACGGCGCGGCCGGATACCCGCGCAGCGACGGATGCAGCGCGGGCAGCGCGCCCTGCGATGTCGAGATCCGCGTCAGATAGCGGCAGATCTGCTCCACGTCGCGGCCGTCGCAGCGCCCGATGCGGTCCAGGACCTTCAGGGCGTGCGCGACGTGCAGCGGCTGGCTGACCGGGCCGCGCAGATCGGGCTCCAGCGCGTGCCCGTAGCCGTCGTCGTCGTTGCGGTACGCGAAGAGCGCGGTCTGCACCGCGTCCGCCCCGCCGCCCAGGAAGTGGTACTCGAAGAGTCGCTGCTCCAGCACCCGGGCGGTCAGCCAGATGAAGCGCTCGGCGCGCGCCAGAGGGGTCGGCGGGGGGCTCACGTTTTCGGCCATGGCACGACCGTAGGGCCGATGCCCCCCGGTGACCCCGGCTCGTGCCCGGCTGCCCTCCCAGGGCGGGATACTGAGGGCATGCGGTTGACGGTCTTCTGGCAGCGGATGGCGGATCACTTCGGTGCGGCGTACGCCGATTCCTTCGCGCGCGACCATGTGATGTCCGGCCTCGGCGGCCGGACCGTCCGCGAGGCGCTGGACGCCGGGTGGAGCGCCAAAGAGGTGTGGCGGGTGGTCTGCGCCACCATGGACGTCCCCTACGACAGGCAGTGAGGCCCGCTGCCGGCGCCGCCCGGCGCGGGGCCGGATTCCGGGGCCCGGCCGGAGTTGTCGGTGGCGTGCGCGACACTGGCTGGGTGCCCGCGACAGATGAGATCACCAGCAGCGACGACCCCCGCCCCGACCCGCGCCCCGGCGAACGTTCCGACAGCGGAGCCGGGGCCTGGGCCGATGCGCGGATGCCGCGCTGGCTGCCGCGCGCCATGGTGCTCGCGCTCGCCCTGGTGGCCTGCTTCCAGCTCGCCACCTGGGGCTTCCATCAGCTGATCACGCTGCTGCTGAACATTCTGATCGCGTTCTTCCTCGCGCTGGCCGTCGAGCCGGCCGTCGACTGGATGGCGGCGCGCGGGGTGCGGCGCGGGGTGGCCACCGCCGCCGTCTTCTTCGGCATCCTCGTCGGCGCGGCCGGTTTCTTCGCGCTCCTGGGCTCGATGCTCGCCGGCCAGATCGCCAAGATGGTGGAGGAGTTCCCGCAGTATCTGGACTCCGTCATCAGCTGGCTGAACAGCACGTTCCACACCCACCTCTCCCGGCTCGAGGTGCAGAACAACCTGCTGCGGTCCGACTGGCTGCAGAAGTACGTCCAGGACAGCGCCAACAACGTCCTCGCTGTCTCCGCGCAGGTCCTGGGCAGCCTGTTCAACCTGCTCTCGGTGGCCCTGTTCTCGTTCTACTTCGCCGCCGACGGCCCCCGGTTGCGCCGCGCGCTGTGCTCCGTGCTGCCGCCGCGGCGCCAGACGGAGGTGCTGCGCGCCTGGGAGATCGCGGTGGCCAAGACCGGCGGCTACCTCTACTCCCGCGGGCTGATGGCGCTGATCTCCGGTATCGCGCACTACGTCCTGCTGGAGATCCTGGGCGTCCCCTACGCCCCGGCGCTGGGTATGTGGGTCGGCCTGGTCTCGCAGTTCATACCGACCATCGGCACCTATCTGGCGGGCGCGCTGCCCATCCTGATCGCGTTCACCGTGGCCCCCTGGTACGCGGTGTGGGTGTTCGGCTTCGTCGTGATCTACCAGCAGTTCGAGAACTACCTGCTCCAGCCGCGGATCACCGCCAAGACCGTGGACATCCACCCGGCCGTCGCCTTCGGCTCGGTGGTCGCTGGCACGGCCCTGATGGGCGCGGTCGGCGCCCTGATCGCCATTCCGGCCACCGCCACGCTCCAGGCGTTTCTGGGCGCGTACGTCAAGCGCTACGAGGTCACCGACGACCCCCGCGTCCACGGCCCCAGCCGCGGCGCCCGGGCCCTGGCCCGGGTCCGCCGCACGCTCCACGCCGAACGCGACCGCTCCCGGGCCGGCGAGGGCGCCGAACGGCCCGAGAGCTGAGTCACGACCGGCAAGCGGGGGCAGGTATGCGGACGCCTTGTCAGTAGCTGCCGTCCGCCGAGATGCCCAGAAGTTCGCCGACGGCGCGGCCCACGCGGCTGCTCAACAACGGGGGAGTGTTGTTCTCGTCGTAGAAGTCGGCGGCGGGACCGCCGGCCGGGGCTGCGGGATTGCCGGCGCTCGGGCCGGGGTTGCCGCCGGAGGAGGGGCGGGGGGCGTGGCCGGCGGCGGGGCCCGGGGCTCCGTCGGCGGCGGCGATGCCGGGGGTACACAGGACGGCCGCCGAGCACAGGACGGCGGCGGCGAGGGCGGTGCGGATATGCATGGTCACTCCGGACTGTCAGGTGGTGTATATCGGTCACACGGTCGCGGGATACATGCCACCGCCGACGCCCCATGAGTCCACGGTTCACCCGTCAGGCGCCGCTCCACCGGTGTGACCGCGCCCTCCATCTGGCGGGTGAGCCGCTGAGTTGCCGACCGGGGGCCTCGTCCGCCGCCGGTCACGACCGGCCCGCCACTTTCCGCTGATGGGCCGGTGCGCACCGGCCCATCAGCAGGTCATCGCGCAGGTCGGGGGCCGATGAGCAGCCCCGGGACCGTCGAACGCCACGACCGGCCCGAGGGTGGCCGTCGCCTCGCGCATGCCGTGGCCGCACTGCTTCTGCGAGGAGCACTCCAGGTGATCACCTCCCGTGGCTTTGCGTCGGACGACGGAACCGATCCGGATGTAGCGGCAGAGCTTGGCATCGGTGAGGGTGAGTTTTCCCTTGCCGGGCAGCGGCCGGCGGCGATGTGTGGGGAGTTGGGCTTCAACACCTCGTCTCACTGTGCGGATTCACGGCTTCCGGCCCGCGATGTCGCGGGTCCGGGCTTCACCAGTCTTCGCCGAAACCCGCGAAGATGTCGTCGAGCGTTCCACGGAGAAGTCCCCTCGCCTTGGAGTGCCCCCCGTAGGGCCCCTCCTCGTGGGAGGCGGCCGCGCTCGCGGTTCCCATGACGCCGACGGAGGCAAGCGTGAGGACGGCCACGAAGGCGCCGAGGCGCCGAAGGTGATTACGCATGGTGATCCTTTCGAGTCGTACGGTGTTCGCGGTCATATTATGCGCAATGTCCTTGTTTGGCCGGTTTCTTCGGTATCTCCGTGCGCGTCGGGGCCGGGTGCGTCGGGGCGAAGGGGGTGAGCGGCGTGTCAGGGCCAGTCCGGGGCCGGGTCCTCGTCGAGGAGCGGCCGGATGGCGCCCAGTACGGCGCCGATGCACACGTCGCGCAGTTCGGTGCGGGTGCAGGTCTCCTCGGTGAGCCAGTCCACGCACAGCACCTGGACGAACACCAGCCAGCTCTTGAGGACGCCCGACACGGCCTCCCGCGTGGTGTCGTCGGCGAGCGGGAGCACGCCGAGCAGCCGCTCGCGCAGGGCGTCGAGTTCGTTGGCGATGATCGTCTGGATCAGGCGGTCCCCGGCCAGTGCGCGGTTGGCCGCAAGGACGGTGTTGCGGTTCTCCGCGAAGTATTCGATATGGGCGTCCAGGCCCTCGGTGAGCTGCTCGACCAGGGACTCGGCGGGGTCGAGCCGGGTCTTGGCGAGCAGCTGCTCGGCGGCCTGTTGGTAGAGCGCGGCGAAGAGGTCGCGCTTACCGGGGAAATGCCGGTAGAGCAGCGCGCGGGAGACGCCGGCGCGCTCGGCGACGTCTTCCATCAGCACCTCGTCGTACGGGCGCGCGGCGAAGAGCCGCGCGGCGACGGTGAGGAGCTGGGCGCGGCGTTCGGTGGGGCTGAGTCGCTGACGGGGAGGCACGGATGCATGCTACGTGTTACTTGACACGTGTCTACTAACGACCCATAACCTGGTGGACACATGTCTACTAGCAGAGGGGGGCGGGCAGTTATGGCCAAGGCCAAGGTGCTCCGCGGGCTCGTGTGGGCGATGGGGTATGCCTGCGTGGCGATCGGGCTCTTCCATGTCCTGCTCGGGAATGCCGCGATCCCGGGTGCGGGCTCGGCCGGTCCGACGGTGGACAGCCTCGGGCGCTTCTTCGGCGCGATCTTCACCGGCTACGGCCTCGTCTGGCTCTGGGCGGCGCGGCAGTCACCGATTCCCGCGTCGGCGGTGCGGTGGCTGGCCGGGGTGTTCGGGCTGGGCGCGCTGGGGCGGCTGCTGTCGCTCGCCGTGGTCGGGTGGCCGCACTGGTTCCAGGTGGCGCTGGGGATCGTCGAACTGGCGCTGACGCCGCCGCTCTTCTGGCTGGCGGACGCCGAGGAGAAGGCGCTCCGGGCCCAGAGCCAGGGGTGAACGCCCCGTGTCACCGTGGGGTGCTTGCCACCGATGGCGAGGCGCCAGGGGTGCCCGGCGCCCAGCGGCCGTCCACCCGTTCCAGCGGTTCCGGCGGTCGGGTCAGACGGCCTCGGCTTCGAGGACCGACGACAGGGCGCGGGTCGGCAGCACCCGCAGGAGACGGAAGCCGGAGCGGGTGAGCAGATCCTCGAACTCGGCGGCGGTGCGCTCGCGTCCCTTCAGCGTCATCAGCATGACGATGTCCAGTGCGGCGGCCGGGTGCGGTGTGCCGTCGCCGGGCAGGACCGCGTCGACCAGGAGGAGCCGGGTGGCGGGCCTCATGGCATGCCGGACGGTGGTCAGGATGCGCAGGCAGTCGTCGTCGGACCAGTCGTGCAGCACGTTCTTGAGGAGGTAGAGGTCGCCGCCGGTGGGAGCGGTGGTGAAGAAGTCTCCGCCCTGGGTGTGCCAGCGTCCGGCCAGGTCGTCGCCGTCCAGGAGGTGGTCGGCGAGGGTCCCGGGCTGGTCGAAGAGGATTCCGTTCAGGCCCGGGTGGGTGGTGAGGATCTGGCGGAGCAGTCCTCCGCGGCCGCCGCCGATGTCCACGACGGTGCCCGACTCGGGGAACGGGCAGGCATCGGCGACGGCTTCGTCCGCGCCGGAGGTGAGCGCGGTCATGGCCTGGTCGAAGACATGGCTCTTGTCCGGTGTGGCGGCCAGATGGTCGAAGAACGGCATTCCGTAGGCGGCGTCGAAGCCGGGCTCGCCCGTGCGCAGCGTGCCCTCGATGCCGTCGGCCGCCCGCCGGAACATCTCGTCGGTGAACAGCAGGATCCGGGGCAGCTGTGAGCCTTCGGTGTCACTGCGCAGGTCATGGCCGGCTTCGGTCAGGGCGAAGGTCCCGTCGCCGTGCTCGGCGAACAGTCCGCGCGTGGCGAGCAGGCGCAGCACCCGGTGCAGTGCGGCGGCATCCAGACCGGTCGCCGCGGCCAGCGCGTGCGCGGTGCGCGGGCCTTGCGCGAGGTGGTCGGCGATGCGGTGCCGGGCGATGGCGCGTAGCGCGGAGGCGTGGATGTGCCCGTACATCAGGTCGTGCAGTGGGGATGCGGTGCGGGGGTTGTTGAGCTCGGCGGCTTCGGGGCGGGGGGTGGACACGGTGGCTCTCTCCCATCGGTGCGGCTGTGCTCAGGCCCCTTCATTCTGGTGTATTTGCGCAGTTCAGAGGCTATTTTGCGGGCGCGTCGGACGTGGCAGGGGAGTGCGAGAGGGCCCCGTACGACCCTGCGGTTGCCCCGTGGCCTCCACCGTCAAAACGCCTCCCGCCCTGCCGGGCGCCGCGCTTGACACTAAAATCGAACATCCATTCTCATAGGGGCTCCAGCCCACGCTCCGGCGGGTTTTCGCGGAGTTATCCACAGGCTGGAGCCGGGTCCGGGCGCATTGTCAGTGGCAGGCGTTAGCGTCATGGACGTGAAGCGATCGACTCAAGCAAACCGGGTGGAACCCATGGCAGGCACTGACCGCGAGAAGGCGCTGGACGCCGCGCTCGCACAGATTGAACGGCAATTCGGCAAGGGCGCCGTGATGCGCATGGGGGAGCGCTCGAAGGAACCCATCGAGGTCATCCCCACCGGCTCCACCGCGCTCGACGTCGCGCTCGGCGTCGGCGGTCTCCCGCGCGGCCGCGTCATCGAGGTCTACGGCCCGGAGTCCTCCGGTAAGACGACCCTGACCCTGCACGCCGTCGCGAACGCCCAGCGGGCCGGCGGCTCCGTCGCGTTCATCGACGCCGAGCACGCGCTCGACCCCGAGTACGCCAAGAAGCTCGGCGTGGACACCGACGCCCTGATCCTCTCCCAGCCCGACAACGGCGAGCAGGCGCTGGAGATCACGGACATGCTGGTCCGCTCCGGTGCGCTCGACCTCATCGTGATCGACTCCGTGGCCGCCCTGGTGCCGCGGGCCGAGATCGAGGGCGAGATGGGCGACTCCCACGTCGGCCTCCAGGCCCGGCTGATGAGCCAGGCCCTGCGCAAGATCACCAGCGCGCTCAACCAGTCCAAGACCACCGCGATCTTCATCAACCAGCTCCGCGAGAAGATCGGCGTGATGTTCGGCTCGCCGGAGACCACGACCGGTGGCCGTGCGCTGAAGTTCTACGCCTCGGTGCGTCTGGACATCCGCCGCATCGAGACCCTCAAGGACGGCACCGAGGCGGTCGGCAACCGCACCCGCGTCAAGGTCGTCAAGAACAAGGTCTCGCCCCCCTTCAAGCAGGCCGAGTTCGACATCCTCTACGGCCAGGGCATCAGCCGCGAGGGCGGTCTGATCGACATGGGGGTGGAGCACGGCTTCATCCGCAAGTCCGGTGCCTGGTACACCTACGAGGGCGACCAGCTCGGCCAGGGCAAGGAGAACGCGCGGAACTTCCTCAAGGACAACCCCGATCTCGCCAACGAGATCGAGAAGAAGATCAAGGAGAAGCTGGGCATCGGTGTGAAGCCCCAGGAGCCGGCGGCCGAGCCCGGCGCGGATGCCGCGGGTGCGGCGGCCGCCGCCCCGGCAGCGGCGGCGGCCCCCGCGGCCAAGAGTGCCAAGGGCTCCAAGGCCGCCGCGGCCAAGAGCTGATCCGTCATGACACGGCGAACGGAATGGCCACGCAGCGAGGACGCCGGCTCCGGCGCTGCGGGCGACGCCGAGACCCGTAGCCCGGGCCGTCCGGGCCGTGAGGACAGCGGTGGTTTCGCCCCGTCGAGGGCCGGGACGGAGCCACCGCGGACACCCGAGGAGCAGGCGCGGGCGATATGCCTGCGCCTGCTCACCGGGAGCCCGCGCACCCGCAAGCAGCTCGGGGACGCCCTGCGGCAGCGGGGCATCCCCGAGGAGGCCGCGGAGGAGGTGCTCTCCCGCTTCGAGGACGTCGGTCTGATCGACGACGCGGCGTTCGCCGGTGCCTGGGTGGAGTCCCGTCACCGCGGCCGCGGCCTGGCACGCCGCGCCCTCGCCCGCGAACTGCGCACCAAGGGGGTGGACTCCACCCTGATCGACGAGGCCGTCGGCCGTCTCGACGCCGAGCAGGAGGAGACCACCGCCCGGGAGCTGGTCGAGCGCAAACTCCGTGCGACCCGGGGCCTGGACCGCGACAAGCGCCTGCGCCGACTGGCCGGAATGCTGGCCCGTAAGGGCTATCCGGAGGGCCTCGCCCTGCGGGTGGTCCGCCGGGCACTGGAAGAGGAGGGGGAGGACCCGGAGCTGCTGGAACAGCAGCTGCCGGAGGAGTGAAGGGCGGAAGGGGGCTCGGCGGAGGCCGGGAGTTGGGGGAGGCGTCCCGGAGACGGGGTGCGAGAGGTCAGGGGGCGTGGGTGACGGGGAGTCCTGCCGTGCGCCATGCCTGGAAGCCGCCCGCGAGGTCGGTGGCGTGGTGCAGGCCCAACTGCCGCAGGGAGACCGCCGCGAGGCTGGACGCGTAGCCCTCGTTGCAGATCACCACGACCGGGTGCGCGGGGAGATCGAGGGGGACCGCCTCGGGGGCGCGGTGATCGCCCGTCGGATCGAGGCGCCATTCGAGCTCGTTGCGCTCCACGATCAGGGCGCCTGGGATGGTGCCGTCGCGCTCCCGTAGCGCCGCATAGCGGATGTCCACCAGGAGCCCGCCCGCCTCCTGGACGGCGGCGGCCTCCCGGGGGCCTACCCGCCGGAGCTCGGCGCGGGCGCGGGCGAGGAGGGTGTCGACGGCACTCACTGCCACTCCTCCGGGCGCTCGACCTCTTCGAGCCGCAGCACGGGCCCGGTGCGGCTGTACCGCCGCATCAGGGGGAGCGGCGGGTAGTAGGCGTGCACCGAGACCGCGTGGGTGGCCGCGGAGAGGTTGAGCACCTGATGGACATGGTGCGGACCGAACGCCCGGCCGTGGCCGTCGCCGAGTCTGCGCCGGCGGTCCACACCGTCGGCGAGTTCCAGGGTTTTCCAGCCCTCGGTGGGCAGTTGGACGGCGAGCGACTGTTCCGTCAGCTCGCCCGCGGCCGTGGCGAAGGCGCCCCGGGAGCCGCCGTGGTCGTGCCAGCCGGTGCCGGTGCCGGGCGGCCAGCCGATCAGCCATGCCTCGCTGCCGTCGGGCCCGTCCAGCCGGATCCAGGTGCGGCCTTCGGGGTCGAGGGGGAGCGAGGCGATGAGTGCGGTGTCGGCCGCGGTGCGGAGGGCGAAGTCGAGGAGTGCTGCGGCGCTGGGGCCATGGCCGGGGGCTGCGCCCTCGCCAGGGGTGTGCGGGCGCGCAGGGGTGTGTACGTCGGGCACGGGAACCGTCCTGAGTGATCGCGAAGCGGCGCGGCCACCGGAACGAAGCGCGGGGCCGCGCGGGAAGGAGAGGCGGATCAAACGGACGGACAACACATGCAGCCCGCATGGCGGACCAGGTCCAGATGGACCCTCCGCCAGAATCGCGAGCCGTGATCAGTCACCCTCGGAGTGAAACACGGGGGCGACCAGAGGGTCAACCGCCGCACCGGCCCCCTCACCCCGGACCCCGGCCCCCTCGCCCCCGCCGTTACCACCGTCGTCACCGTCGCCGTCATGCAAAGCGGCGGAGTCCCCCGGAGCACCTGCGGCACCCGAAGTACCGGAAGCCCCTGAAGTATCGGCGGCACTCGAAGTCCCAGACGCCCCCGCACCACCAGAGCCGCCCGACGCCCCGGAGTCACCGGCCTCGCCCGAACCCCACGCCCGCCGCCCGTACCCCGCCCCGTCACCGTACGCAAACCCGCCCCCGCCGCGAACCGCGTCCGCGCACGCGGACAGTTCGGCCGGGCGGACGCCGGAGTGTGCCGTGACCAGATGGCCGTCGGGCCGTACGACCAGGACGGTGTGGGCGGGGGCGCCCGGATAGGACTCGGTGACCAGGATCTCGGCGGGCATCGGCAGCGCCTCGGCCGCGGCGGTCAGCTGCGGCATCAGACCCGCCGACTGCCAGTGCCGCCGGTCCCAGACACCGGTGCCCGGCGCCACCAGCACCACCAGAAGGCCGTGCCCGAGGCGGTCCCGCAGCCGGACCACCGAACCGTCGCCGGCCGTCACCGGCACATCGGCGACCGGCGCGCCGGGCCGGGTGCCGACCGCGACGGTGCCCGGCTGCCCGGTGGGCGCGGCGAGCGGGGTCCGCGGATAGGCGGGCGGCGCCCCCAGCGGCCCGCGGCCCAGATGGGCGTCCGTCAGCAGGGCGCTCTGCCCGCGCGCCGTGCCCGGCAGCACGGTCCGCCAGCGCGCCGCGCGGCCGTCGCGCAGCAGCGGCAGCGCCTGGTCCGTGGCGCGCAGCCGGGCCGCCACCGCGTCCCGCCGCTCGGCCTGATAGCTGTCCAGCAGCGTCTCGGAGCCGCCGTGATGCCAGGCCAGGCCCAGTTTCCAGGCGAGGTTCCCGGCGTCCCGCAGCCCCTCGTCCAGGCCCTGCGTGCCCAGCGCGCCCAGCAGATGCGCGGCGTCCCCGGCGAGGAACGCCCGGCCCTGCCGCCAGGTCTTCGCCAGCCGGTGGTGGACGGTGTGCACCCCGGTGTCGAGGAGTGCGTACGGCGGGACCGGCAGCGCATCGCCGCGCCCGCCCTCCTCGCCCGCCGCCGCCCAGCCGGCCAGGGATTCGCGCACCCGGGCCACCAGGGCGTCCGGGGTGACCAGATCCCGGCCGGGCGGCAGCAGCCAGTCCAGCCGCCAGACGCCGTCGGGCAGCGGCCGCGCCGCGATCTCAGCGACCGGCCCCCCGAAGCCCGCGGTGTTTCCGGACCCGCCGCCGTGCCGCCCCGGCCAGCGGTGCAGCAGCGCCTCACCGGGCCAGGGCAGTTCGGTGCGCAGCGCGGCGACGGCATGGCGTTCGACGGCGGTACGCCCCGGGAAGCGGATCTCCAGCAGCTTGCGGACGGTCGAGCGCGGCCCGTCGCAGCCGACCAGATAACTCCCGCGCCACCACGTCCCGTTGGGGCCGCGGGTGTGCGCGCTGACGCCGTGCTCGTCCTGCTCCAGCTCGGCCAGCCGGCTGCCGGTGGCGATCTGCGCGAGCTTCTCCCGGGCGAGCGCGGCGCGCAGCGCGCGGGTGAGCGCATGCTGGGGGACGTGGAGCGGGGAGGCGAGCGCCGGAGAGGCGGCGTCGTCCGGGATCCGAGGGGCGAAGGCGACCCGGTCCACCAGACGCCGGCGCCGCACCGTGCGCCAGGCCGTCCACCGGGTGCCCTCGCTCGCGAGGGTGTCGCCGCAGCCGAGCCGGGTGAGGGCGGCCGCGGTGTCCGGGCGCAGCACGGCGGTGCGGGCGGGCCGGACCTCGTCCTGCCCGGTGCTCTCGTCCAGGACGACGACCGGTACTCCGCGGCGGGTGAGGGACAGGGCCAGGCAGAGGCCGACCGGACCGGCCCCGACGACGATCACCGGGTCCACGGCGTGGCTCCCTGGGCCTTGCGGGGCTGACGGGACGGCAGGGAACTGGCGGTGGGAGCCCGGTGCGTGATCACACAGCGTATGCAACCCACTGCGAGGGCCCGCGTCAAGTGAGGGCGGCGGCGACCCGTCCCGGTGGGCCGCCGCCGCAGGCGATAGCTGACGTAGCGTCAGTTCACGGTGTCGGCCGCCGTGTCGGCGCCTGACTCGGCGGCTGCCACCGCCGTCAGTGCGCCCGCATTGGCGACGTCACCGGTCTCGACCACGCCGATGCCGGTCCTGGCCCGGCGGCCGCGCCGCTCGATCCAGTTGGCGAGCGCGGACAGGGCCAGGCACATCGCGACGTAGATCGAGCCGATGACGATGATGACCGGGACGTAGACGCTGTCCCCGCCCGCGATGATGTTGCCGGCCATCAGGCGGCCCGAGTAGAGCAGTTCCTCGTAGGTGATGATGTAGCCGAGGGAGGTGTCCTTGAGCGTGACCACCAGCTGGCTGATGACCGTCGGCAGCATCGCCCGGACCGCCTGCGGGATCAGCACGGTCGTCATGACCTGCGTCTTGCGCAGCCCCAGCGCGTAGGCGGCCTCGCGCTGCCCCTTCGGCACGGCGTTGATACCGGCCCGCAGCACCTCGGCCTGCACCGAACCGTTGTAGAGCGTCAGCCCGAGCACCAGGGCCCAGAACTGCGGCGCGTCGCCGGACAGGCCGAGCGCGTCCTTGTTGCTCAGGATCAGCACCCACACCGCGTAGACGGTGATCAGCAGCGGTACCGCGCGGAAGAGTTCGACGAACCCGGTCGCCAGCCAGCGGACGGGCTTGTGGTCCGACAGCCGCGCCACCGCGAGCAGGACGCCCAGCGCCAGGGAGAGCACCGCCGCCACCGCGAACACCTTCAGGGTGGTCAGAACGCCGTCGCGGATACTGGTGCGCACCCCCGCGTAGTTGAAGATGTTCCACTTCGCGGGCTCGAACTGGCCCGTCTGGAACAGCCGCAGCCCGATGAACGCGAGCACCGCCAGGACCGCGATGCCCCCGATGACGGAGTACAGCCGGTTGCGTGCCCTGGTCTTCGGTCCGGGTACGTCGTAGAGAACGCTGGCCCCAGTCATGCCCATCCCTCGCTTCGTTCCGCCTCGCCGGTGCCCAGCGCTGCCGTGCTGCCCGTCTCGCCGCCCTGTCCCTTCATCGCACGACCCCCATCCGCCGCTCCAGCAGCCGGAAGACCCCGCTGATGGAGAAGGTGATGACGAGGTAGGCGAGGGCGACCCACAGGAAGATCAGGGCGATCGCATAGCCCTGGTCGCTGAGCAGTTTGGCGACGCCGAACAGCTCGGTGACGCTGAAGGCGCCGGCGATCGCGGAGTTCTTCGTCAGCGCGATGAAGATGCTGCTCAGCGGCTGGAGCACGGTGCGCGTGGCCTGCGGGAGGACGACCATCCGCAGGGTCTGGCCGAACGTCAGGCCCAGGCTGCGCGCGGCCTCCGCCTGGCCGACCGGCACCGTGGAGATGCCGGACCGTACCGCCTCGCACACGAACGACGAGGTGTAGCAGCCCAGCGCCAGCATGGCCAGCACGAACGGGCTGGCCCCCTGGAACAGCAGCTCCGGGACGACGAAGGTCGCCACCAGGAACAGCAGCGTCAGCGGGGTGTTGCGCAGCAGCGCGACCCAGGCCGCCCCGAACGCGCGCAGCGGCGGGATCGGGGAGACCCGGAAACCGGCTATGACAACGCCGAGCACCAGGGCGATCACGGCGCTGGCACCGGTGATCGCCAGGGTCCCGAGGAACCCGTCACGGAACTGGGGCAGATAATCGAGGAGTACGTTCATGGGGTCTCCGCGGAGCGGTCGGGTCGTCGGCGGTCAGGGGCGGTCCGGGCGCGGGGCGGCCGGAAGACGGCGCGCCCCGCACACCCGCCGCGGCGGGCGTACGGGGCGCACCGTCAGCGGAGCGCGCGAGCGCCTCAGTACCGCGGCAGCGGCGTCTGCGGGGCGACGTACTTCGAGCCCGACTTGCCGAGCGTGTTGGTGTACGCGGTCTGGTAGTCGCCGTTCTTGATGTGGTGCTCCAGCGCCGTGGTGATCGCGTCCCGCAGCGCCTTGTCGTTCTTGTCCATGCCGATGCCGTAGGGCTCCTTGGTGAACGGGTGGTCCACCACACGCAGCTTGTCGGGACGCTGGGCGGCGTAGCCCTTGAGGATCGCGTCGTCGGTGGTCAGCGCGTCGGCCTGGTTGTCGAGCACCTTCTGGACGCAGTCGGAGTACTTGTCGGACTCCTGCGTGTGGGCGCCGTACTGCGGCTTCTTGATCTCCTGGAGCGGAGTCGAGCCGGTGATCGAGCAGACGTTCTTCCCCCGGAGCGAGTTCGGCCCCGTGATGGACTTGTCGTCCTTGCGCACCAGGAGGTCCGCGCCCGCGGTGTAGTACGGGCCCGCGAAGCCGACCTGCTTCTTGCGCTCGTTGTTGATCGTGTAGGTGCCGACGTAGTAGTCGACCAGGTGGTGGGAGATCGTGGTCTCACGGGCATTGGAGTTGATCGTGCGGAACTCGATCTGGTCCGTGGAGAAGCCCAGGTCCGCCGCGACCATCTTGGCGATCTCGATGTCGAAACCGGAGTACTTCTTCGTCGAGGGGTCCTGGTAGCCGAGGAAGGGCTGGTCGGCCTTGACACCGATAATGATCTTGCCGCGCTTCTGCGCCCGCTTGAGCGTCGCGGAATCGATCTTCACGTTCTTGGCGGCCGTGTAGTCGTGGCTGTAACCGCCGCCGGCCGGCTTGTCGCCCGCCGAGCCCGACTCGCCACCGCACGCCGTCGCCGTGACCCCCAGCGCGAGCACCACCGCACCGGCCGCAGCCGTTCTACGCATCTTCATCGTCAACATCCTTCGGTTCTGCATGTGTTGGCAAATCATGGTGGCTCACCCAGGGCCTCAGTGATGGAGGATCTTCGACAGGAAGTCCTTCGCCCGGTCACTGCGCGGGTTGGTGAAGAACTGGTTCGGCTCGGCCTCTTCGACGATGCGGCCGTCCGCCATGAAGACCACACGGTTCGCCGCGGAGCGGGCGAAGCCCATCTCGTGCGTGACGACGACCATCGTCATACCGTCCCGGGCGAGCTGCTGCATGACCTCCAGCACCTCGTTGATCATCTCCGGGTCCAGCGCGGAGGTCGGCTCGTCGAACAGCATCACCTTCGGGTCCATCGCCAGCGCCCGGGCGATCGCCACCCGCTGCTGCTGGCCGCCGGACAGCTGGGCGGGATACTTGTCCGCCTGGGTGCCGACACCGACCCGGTCGAGGAGCTCGCGGGCCCGCTTCGCGGCGCTCGCCCGGTCCTTCCTGCGGACCTTGAGCTGACCGAGCATCACATTCTCGAGGACCGTCTTGTGCGCGAAGAGGTTGAACGACTGGAAGACCATGCCCACGTCGGCGCGCAGCCGGGCCAGCTCCCGTCCCTCCTGCGGCAACGGCTTGCCGTCGATGGTGATGCCGCCGCTGTCGACGGTCTCCAGGCGGTTGATGGTGCGGCACAGCGTCGATTTGCCGGATCCGGACGGCCCGATCACCACGACGACCTCGCCGCGGTGAATGGTCAGGTCGATGTCCTGGAGCACGTGCAGCGCGCCGAAGTGCTTGTTGACGTTGTCCAGTACGACCAGCGGGTCACCCGTCGGCGCGGGCCCCTTGTCGTTCTTGGTCACCGATACTTCGCTCATCGGCGTACAGCTCCGTCCTCCTCGGTTGGGAGGACAGTAATGAGGCCCCGTGAACAGCGTCATTACATCTGAGGGAGAATTGAGCATAACGATCCGGCCGCATTCGGACACTGCGTGTGAAGGGGAGCGGGCGGAGGACGGGCCTCCGGTCGTACCGGGTGGGTAACGGATGACGGACTACGGGCGACCGCCTCTTGACGGGCACGCCCGCCATCCCCGTAGATGCCCTGTGGCCTGTCCGTATCCACCCGTACGCACCGAAGGAGGAGGCCGATGAAACTGCTGCTCGTCGAGGACGACGACCATGTCGCCGCGGCCCTGTCCGCGGTGCTGGCCCGGCACGGCCTGGAGGTACGGCACGCCCGCAGCGGCGAGGAGGCGCTCCAGGCCCTGCTGCCCGACCCCGGTGCGGACGAGTTCGCCGTGGTGCTCCTCGACCTCGGCCTGCCCGACCAGGACGGCTTCGAGGTCTGCGGCCGGATACGGAAGGTCAGCAGCACCCCGGTGATCATGGTCACCGCACGCTCCGACGTCCGCTCGCGCATCCACGGCCTCAACCTCGGCGCCGACGACTACGTCGTCAAGCCCTACGACACCGGCGAACTGCTCGCCCGTATCCACGCCGTCAGCCGGCGCAGGTCCGGCGCCGAGCAGCCGGCCGCCGAGGGCTCCCTGCGCCTGGGCGCCGTCACCCTCGAACTCCCCACCCGCCAGGTGTCGGTGGACGGCACCGCCGTGCCGCTCACCCGCAAGGAGTTCGACCTGCTGGCGCTGCTCGCCCAGCGCCCCGGGGTGGTCTTCCGCCGGGAGCAGATCATCAGCGAGGTGTGGCGCACCAGCTGGGAGGGCACCGGCCGCACCCTGGAGGTGCACATCGCCTCGCTGCGCGCCAAACTGCGGATGCCCGCACTGATCGAGACCGTACGGGGCGTGGGCTACCGCCTCGTCGCCCCCGCCTCCCCGGCCTCCTGAAGGCCGCCCCGACCCCGTGCGCACCCGACTCCTTCCCCTGCTCATCGTCCTGATGACCGCGGTACTGCTCGCGCTCGGCTTCCCGCTCGCCATGATCACCGCGGGGGTGGAGCAGCAGAAGGTGGTCGTCGACCGGATCGACGACGCCGCGCGGTTCGCCGCCCTCGCCCAGTTCGTCACCGCCCGCCCCGCCGCGGGCAACGCCACCAAGAGCCCCGACGAGGGCGAACGGCGCGCCACCCTGGGCGCCGAACTCGCCCGCTACTACGACCTCTACGGCATCCGCGCCGGCGTCTTCTACCGCGACCGCAAGCCGATGTGCGCGGCCCCCCGCGGCCTGACCGTCGCCCGCGACGGCGAGGCGGCGCAGGCGTTCAGCGAGGCCCTCGCCGGCCGCCGCAGCCACGACCCGCACCAGATCTGGCCCTGGGACGAAAATGGCCGGATTCCGGTCGCCTCGCCCGTCATCCGCGACGGTGATGTGGTAGCGGTGGTCGTCACCGACTCGCCCACCGACCAGTTGCGCTCGCGCATTCTGCGCGGCTGGCTGGTGATCGCGGCCGGGGAGTGCGTGGCCATGCTCGTCGCCCTCGCCGCGGCCTTCCGGCTGACCGGCTGGGTGCTGCGGCCCGTACGGGTGCTGGACGCCGCCAGCCACGACATCGCCACCGGCCGGATGAAGGCCCGCGTCGCCGCCACCGCCGGACCGCCCGAACTGCGGCGGCTGGCCCGCTCGTTCAACGAGATGGCCGACCACGTCGAGGACGTCCTGGAGCAACAGCGCGCCTTTGTCGCCGACGCCTCCCACCAGCTGCGCAACCCCCTGTCCGCCCTGCTGCTGCGCATCGAGCTGCTGGCCCTCGAACTCCCCGACGGCAACGAGGAGATCGCCTCGGTCCGCACCGAGGGCACCCGCCTCGCCCGGGTCCTGGACGACCTCCTGGGCCTGGCCCTGGCCGAACACACCGCCGCCGACCTCCAGCTCACCGACATCGCCGCGCTCGCCGCCGAACGCGTCGACTCCTGGCGCCCGCTCGCCGACGACAAGGGCGTACGGCTGACGTACGAGGGCCACAGCGCGGTCACCGGCTGGGCCGACCCCGTGGCGCTCTCCAGCGCCCTGGACGCCGTCGTCGACAACGCCCTGAAGTTCACCCCGCCCGACGAGCCGGTCACCGTCGCCGTCGCACCCGACGGCGAGCGGGTCACCATCACCGTCACCGACCGCGGACCGGGCCTGACCGACGACGAACTCGCCCGGATCGGCGACCGGTTCTGGCGCAGCAGCCGCCACCAGAACGTCTCCGGCTCGGGCCTGGGCCTGTCGATCACCCGCGCCCTGCTCGCCGCGGGCGGCGCGGACATCGCCTACGGCCCGCATCCGCCGCACGGCCTGAAGGTCACCGTCACGGTGCCGCGCACCGGTTCGTGATCCAGCGGTGCTCCAGGCCGCGATCCGGCCCGTGACCTGCGGCGGGACGGCTGTGCTACGGTAGGCATCGTTGCAGTTGTGGTACCCATGAACGTTGTGCGCGCCCGGTGGCTGGAAGCCCCGGGCGTTCCTTGTTTCCCGGACGTGTTCCGGTGTGGGGCGATCATCTCGGAACGAATCTCGACCAACACGGGGGCCGCACGGTGCGGCTCCCAGTTGCCCCATGAAGGAGAAACACATGGCTTCCGGCACCGTGAAGTGGTTCAACTCGGAAAAGGGCTTCGGCTTCATCGAGCAGGACGGCGGCGGCCCCGACGTCTTCGCCCACTACTCGAACATCCAGTCCCAGGGCTTCCGTGAGCTCCTCGAGGGCCAGAAGGTCACCTTCGACGTGACCCAGGGCCCCAAGGGCCCGCAGGCGGAGAACATCGTCGCCGCCTGACGCCTGCGCGTCTCGCGGACGGGGCCCGCACCGGACACCCCGGTGCGGGCCCCGTTCCGTCTCCGTAGGGGACCACCCCTTCCCCTACGCCCCCATCCGCTTCCCTGAAGGGCTTTTCGTGACCCGAGTGTCCGCACCGCGACCGAGCGCCGCCCCGAAGACGTCCGCCCCGGCGCCTTCCGACCCGCCCGCCGGCTCCTTCGACGAGCTGCCGCTGGCACCGGCCCTCCTGACCGCGCTGCGGGACCAGGGTCTGAGCACGCCGTTCCCCATCCAGGCCGCCACCCTGCCCGCGACCCTCGCCGGCCGCGACGTCCTCGGGCGCGGCCGCACCGGCTCGGGCAAGACCCTCGCCTTCGGGCTCGCCCTGCTCAGCCGTACGGCGGGCCGGCGCGCGCAGAGCAAGCGGCCCCTCGCGCTGGTCCTCGTCCCCACCCGCGAACTCGCCGGCCAGGTCACCGACGCGCTCGCGCCGTACGCCACGGCGCTGGGCCTGCGCACCGCCACCGTCGTCGGCGGCACCTCCCTCAACCGCCAGGCCGACACGCTGCGCCGCGGCGCCGAGGTCCTGGTCGCCACGCCCGGGCGGCTCGCCGATCTGCTGGACCGGGGGGCCTGCGCGCTCGACGACGTGGCGATCACCGTCCTCGACGAGGCCGACCAGATGACCGACATGGGCTTTCTGCCGCAGGTCACCCGGCTGATGCAGAAGGTGGCCCCGGACGGCCAGCGGATGCTGTTCTCCGCCACCCTCGACCGCAATGTCGACAAACTCGTCCGCCGCTTCCTGACCGACCCGGTCACCCGCTCCGTGGACCCCTCGGCCGCGACCGTCACCACCATGGAGCACCACGTCCTGTACGTGGACGACGACGTCAAGCGAGCCACCGCCGCCGAGATCGCCGCCCGCGAGGGCCGGGTGATCATGTTCGTGGACACCAAGCGCGGCGCCGACCGGCTCACCAAGCATCTGCTCGCCCAGGGCGTACGGGCCGCGGCGCTGCACGGCGGCAAGTCCCAGCCGCAGCGCACCCGCACCCTGGAGCAGTTCCGCACCGGCGTGGCCTCCGTGCTGATCGCCACCAATGTCGCCGCCCGCGGGATCCACATCGACGGCCTCGACCTCGTCGTCAACGTCGATCCGCCCACGGAGGCCAAGGACTATCTGCACCGCGGCGGCCGCACCGCCCGGGCCGGCGAGTCCGGCACCGTCGTCACCCTGGTCACCCCGGCCCAGCGGCGCGATATGACCCGCCTGATGCGCCAGGCCAAGATCACCCCGGCCACCGCCACGGTCCGCCCCGGCCACGCCGACCTGATACGGATCACCGGCGCCCGCACCCCCACCGGCACCCCCGTCCAGCTCACCCCGCCCGCCCCGTCCCCGGCGCCCGCCGCCCCCGGCACCGCCCGGCGCCGACGCCCCCGTCGCGGTCGCCCGTCGCGACGTCCGGCCCAGAGCTCCAAGGGGGCGTAGGGCGCCCCGGGCGCTCTACGGCTTGACCGACAGGTAGTACCGCCGGGCCCCCCGGTGCAGCGGCAGCGGATCGGTGAACACCGCCGTGCGCAGGTCCACATGCTGTGCGGCATGCACCTCGCGGCCGATCCAGTCGCGGCTGTCGATGACGGTGCGGGTCATGCCGAAGGTCAGCGCGGCGTCCTCGCGGTCCGTCGTCACCAGCAGGTTCGCCACCGCGATGGTCTTCACCGCCTGTCCGTTCTGCACCTTCGGATAGGCATCGGCGGGCATCGCCGCCGCCCGGTAGTAGCGCGTGGGCTCGCCCTGCGCATGCAGGGCGTCGCTGAGATCGCCGAGCTGGACCAGCCGGATCGGGTACTGCCGCGCAAGGCGCTGGACCGCGGTGGTCGGCAGGCCGCCCGACCAGAAGAACGCGTCCAGCTTGCCCTGCCGGAGCAGGGTCGGCATGCGGTCGATGCCGACCCGTACCGGCTGGATGTCCTTGTCGAAGTCCAGCCCGGCCGCCGTCAGCAGCCGCCGGGTGATCAGCTGGACGCCGGAGCCGTCCGAGCCGACCCCCACCCGCAGCCGCCGCAGCTGCTTCGCCGAGTGGACCGCCGAGCCCTTGGGCACCACCAGCTGCATGTAGTCGTCGTACAGCCGCGCACAGGCCCGCAGCCGGTCCGCGCCCGGCTCGTGCCGGGCTTGGTAGGTGGAGACCGCGTCCGCCGTCGCGATGGTGAACTCCGCGTGCCCGCTGACCAGTTGGCGCAGATTGTCGATCGAGCCCTCGCTGCGCGTCAGCCGCAGATCCACATCCGGCATATCGCGCGCCAGCTCCTGCTTCAGCAGCTCCCCGTAGCGCGCGTACACCCCCGTCGGCACCCCGGTCGCCAGCGTCACCCGCCCGCCCGGTGCGCGCTCGCCGCCCATCGACAGCAGCCACCACGCCACCAGGGCGAGCGCGACCAGCGCCGCGCACGCCACCTGGAGCGTCCGGCGGCCGGATATTCGGGGCAATGCGGAGACCATGGGCGGGATCCTGCCATTACCGGGCCGCCAGGGGGAGGGGAGGTACTCCACCGTGCTACCGGAGGGCCGCCCGCAGCCGTTCCAGCAGGGCCCTGGCCGCGGGCCCGGACGGCCCGCCCGACCGCCAGACCAGCGCGATCCGGCCACGTGGCCGCGGCTCCCCGGCGAGCGGCAGGGTACGCAGCCCGTACTCCCGCGCCGCTTCGGCCGGCAGATCCGGTACGACGGCCACCCCCAGACCCCGCGCGGCGAGCTGCGCCAGCAGATGCGGTGAGGCCGCCTCGAAGGCGATACGGGGCCGGAATCCGGCCGCCGCACAGAGCCGTTCGAGCACCGCGCGCAGCCCCGTACCGGATGGCAGGCTGATCAGCGGGCGGCCGCGGAGCGCGGTGGGCGGCAGCTCCGTACGGCCCGGGGGCGCCACCAGCGGGTCGTCCGGCGCGACCGCGGCGACCAGCGGCACATCCAGCACGAGCTGGGCCGAGATGCCCGGCGGCGGCTCGTCCGCCAGGCCGATCACCGCGATGTCCAGCTCGCCGCCGCGCAGCGCCGCCAGCATCCGCTCGGTGGTGTCCTCGGTGAGGGCCATCTCGACCGCGGGATGGGCGTCGTGGAAGTCCGCCAGCAGGGACGCCAGATCGAAGCGGCCGGCGGCGGCCCCGGAGACCACCCCGAGGGCGACCCGCCCCCGCAGCAGCCCGGTGAACTCCGCCACCGTCTCGCGCACCCCCTCGACCGCCGCGAGCGCCGCCCGCGCATAGGGCAGGACGGCCTCGCCCACCTCCGTCGGCGTCACCCGCCCGCCGGACCGGTCCAGCAGCGGCTGCCCCAGCTCCCGCTCCAGCTGCCGGATCTGCGCGCTCACCCCCGGCTGCGCCAGATGCAGTCGGGCCGCGGCGCGGGTGAAGTTCGCCTCCTCCACCACGGCGACGAAGTACGCCAGCTGCCGAAGTTCCATGAGCGCTCCCTCACCACCGGTCTCGATGGCCACGTCATCACTAATGCTTCTGACCGCAAGAAGATCAGTCTCTTGGACTTATACCTGCCGGGCCGACAGGCTGAAGGGGCGGCCCCGACCTACGTGCCTGGTCAACGGCCAGGGGGAGGAGACCATCCATGGACAGTGGCAAAGACACCACCGCGGCCGTCAAGGCCGCCATCGCCGCCGAACGCCGGGATCTGGCGGACCTGTTGGACGCCCTGCCGTCCGCGGCCTGGGACGCGCCGAGCCTGTGCGCGGGGTGGCGGGTGCGGGAGGTCGCCGCCCATATGTCGATGGGGTTCCGGTACCCCTTCGGTCGGCAGGCGCGCGAACTCCTCAAGGCCCGCGGCAACCTCCACCGCATGACCGACCGCCTCGCCCGCCACGACGCGGCCACCGCCTCGCCACGGCAACTGGCCGCCTTCCTCCGGGACAACGCGGACCACCCCTGGAAGCCGCCGTTCGGCACGCCCGCTCTGGCCCTGGGGCACGACGTCGTCCACGGCCTGGACATCGCGCTTCCCCTGGACCTTCGCCGCCGCGTCCCCGAGGACCGGCTGCGCATCGTCCTGGACACGGTCAGCCCGCGCTCCGCGAAGTTCTTCGGCGCCGCGCTCTCGGGCGTCGCCCTGCACGCCGACGACCTCGACTGGTCCTTCGGCAGCGGTACGCCCCTGTACGGCGCCGCGCAGGACCTGCTGCTCGTCGCCTTCGGGCGCACGCTGCCGGCGGGCCGCCTCCAGGGCGAGGCGAGCGGGCGGTTCACCGCCGCCTGACGGCTGCGGCGCCCGTGCGGCACCGCGCCCCGCCCCGTTTCCTCCGCCCGTCCGCGCGGAACGTCTCCCCTGTGGGGCGCCTCCCATCGTGGGGAGCCTCCGCCACCGTGAAGGGAGCCGTTGCGATGGAGCGGACCACCTGCTGTGTGGTCGGCGGCGGGCCCGCCGGCATGGTCCTCGGCCTGCTGCTGGCCCGTGCCGGTGTGGACGTCACCGTCCTGGAGAAGCACGGGGACTTCCTCCGCGACTTCCGCGGCGACACCGTGCACCCCTCCACCCTGGCGCTGCTGGACGAGCTGGGACTGGGGCAGCGGTTCGCCCGGCTGCCGCAGCGGCGGGTGACGACCGTGCAGCTGCCGCTCGGCAGCGACGGCACCCTGGTCACCGTCGGGGACATCGGCGCGCTGCACGGCAGGTTCAACTACATCGCGATGGTGCCGCAGTGGGATCTGCTCGACCTCCTGGCGGACGAGGCCCGGCGCGAGCCGTCCTTCTCCGTCCGGATGAACACCGAGGCGACCGGCTTCCTGAGGGAGCGCGGCCGCATCACCGGCGTGCGCTACCGCACCGCGGACGGCCGCACCGGGGAACTGCGGGCCACGCTGACCGTCGCCTGCGACGGCCGCGCCTCGCTCGCCCGGTCGCTTCCCGAACTCGCCCTGCGCAGCTTCGCCTGCCCGATGGACGCATGGTGGTTCCGGCTGCCGCGGCGCGACGGCGATCCGCGCGGGCTCGTGGGCGGCGTCGGCGAACGGCTGCTCGCCGCCCTGATCGACCGCGGCGACTACTGGCAGTGCGCCGCCCTGATCCCCAAGGGAAGCGACGCCGAGCGCCGCGCCGCCGGTCTCGAACCGTTCCTGCGCAGCTATGCGGCCGCCGCCCCCTGGCTCGGGGACAGGGTGCGGGCGCTGCGCTCCTGGGACGAGGTCAAGCTGCTCGACGTACGGCTCGACCGACTGCGGCGCTGGCACCGACCGGGGTTGCTCTGCCTCGGCGATGCCGCACATGCGATGTCCCCGGTCTTCGGCATCGGCATCAATCTCGCCGTCGAGGACGCGGTGGCCGCCGCCCGGTATCTCGTCGGGCCGCTGCGCGGGGGCACCGTGGGCCTGCGGGACGTCCGCGCCATCCAACGCCGCCGTTGGCCGACCGCGGCCCTGACCCAGGCGCTGCAACGCTTCGCCCATGCGCGGGTCATCGCGCCCGTACTGGCCGGGGAGGCGCCGTTCGGCAATCCCCGGCGGGCGCAGCGGATCGCCGAACGGCTCACCACCTCACGTCGGCTGAACCGGCTCCCGGCGTACTTCCTCGCCTATGGCGCCGTACGGGAACGCCCGCCGGCGGCGTCGGTGCGCTGAGCGGCCGGTGCCCCGCTACCCGGCGGAGGCCCCGCGCACCCGCGCCGCGACCCCGTCGAGCACACAGGCCAGACCGAACGCGAACTGCTCCTGCGGTGCGCGGTCCTCGGCCTCGACCACCCGGCGGGCGAACTGCGGGTAGGCGCCGCTCTCGACGACCTCGCGTATGTACGGCCCGACGCTCGCCCGCCACTGCTCCTCGGTCAGCCCGGACCGCCGCTGCGCCTGGAGCTCGGCGAGCTCCTGGGTGACCGCCCCGAAGACATACGCCATGACCGTGTCGACGACGCCCGTGGCGAGGGTGATGTCGGGGGTGAGGGCGGCGGCGGCGGTCAGCGCGAGGTCGTGCCGGCGCAGGGAGTTGGCGCCGAGCGCCGGACGGCCGGTGAGCTCGGAGCCGAGCCAGGGATGACGCAGCAGGGTGGCGCGGAGGTCCCCGGCTATGTTGGTGAGGTCGGCCCGCCAGTCCCCGGTCAGCGGGGGCGGCCCCGCCTCGCCGTGGACATCGTTGATCATCAGGTCCAGCAGCTCGTCCCGGCCGTCCACATAGCGGTAGAGCGAGGCGGTGCCGGAGTCGAGATCGGCGGCCACCCGGCGCATCGACAGCGCGTCCACCCCTTCGGTGTCGGCGATCACGATGGCCGCCTGCACGATCCGCTCCACGCTGGGGGCCTGGCGGCGCGGGGTGCGCCGGGCCTTCTGCCACACCAGGGGCGCCTCGGGCCCCTCCGTCGTCTCGGCCATCGCTTCTCCCCGTCCCGGTCGCCGTATGCCTCTTGACGTCTCTCACTGTCCGGACGTCTCTCGAAAGCTCTTGCGAACAGCGTACCGCAATGGCTACGCTGTTTCCATAACGCGAACACCGTATCCATAGCGGTATTCATCAGCCGTATTCATCGGCCGTATTCATCGGCCGTATTCATCACGGCGCCGCGGGCTCGGCCCGGCGGCACCCTCGGGGGGAGAAGCCATGCAGGAGATCCGCGTTCCCGTCCTGATCGCCGGAGGCGGCACGGTCGGTCTGTCGGCCGCACTGTTCCTGGCACACCACGGCATCGCGTCCCTGGTCGCGGAGAGCCAGGCCGGGCCGTCCTGTCATCCGCGGGCCACCGGACTCGGTCCCCGGACCG